>JADFNO010000106.1 GCA_022563315.1 Planctomycetota bacterium
GCGCGACCAACACCGGATCGCCACGCCATCCTCGATTGGGCCGGTGGCTGCTCGCGGTCGTCGGCGCGGGTGTGTTATCCGGCCAATCGAGTCAGCCGATTCAGGACCAACCTCCGACGCGGTCCCCAGCCCTCACCGACCGCGATCCGCAACGGGTTACTCTCGGCGGCGACGCGTATGACGAGATGCTCCGTGCGGGGGTGAGCCTCAACCCGGCTTTCGAATCGGAGCCGTATCACTTGGCCCGCGCGCTGCTGGGGGCGCAGTTTGTTGAATACGAGGCGACACGCTGGGTTGTCCTCTCGGACGCCAACGCACAATGGACGCGCGAGCAGGCCGCCTTGTTGAAGCGCGCCCATCATCAGTTCCTTCGGTACACCCGCCGGATCGGCTTGCAACCGAAGCCCCTGCGGCACAAGCTCGTCTGCGTGCTCTTTGAGCGTCGAGACGAATACCGCGAGTTCGCCCGGCTGTACGACGGCGTCACGGATGAATGGATCAGCGGTTACTACTCGCCTAAGCATGACCGTGTCGTTTTCTACAACGTTGCCACAAGCCAACCGAAGCGAATCTCATCGACACGACACCATTCTGTTGCGAGTTCTTTCTCGCGCGACGCCAGTGATCACCGGGCGACCGCCACTACCGTCCACGAAGCGATTCATCAGTTGATGTTCCACACCGGCGTGCAATCGCCGCACATCGAGTATCCGCTGTGGATCTGCGAAGGGCTGGCCACCGCGTTCGAAACGGATGATCCCGATGCTGCGTTCGGCCCGGACCACGAATACGCCCCGCGGCGCGAGCGCTTCGTGCAGCTTCTGCGAGACGATCAACTCATCGAGTTGCGGCAACTCGTGACCTACGCGCGGATGCCTGATGATTCCGACGAAACGGTCCAGGCCGTGTATCACGAGAGTTATGCGCTCGTAATGTGGATGAGCCGATTCCGCCGGGCCGAGCTGCAAGCCTACCTGCAATCCATGCTCGCCGAACCCCCCGGCCGCCCCACGCCGCAGCGCCAATTGGAGCTCTTCGAGGAGGCGTTCGGCGACGTCGATCGACTCCAACGCAGGTGGTTACGTTACGAACGGCGCAACGCCGAATCACACCCAGTGCTGCACCCGGTTCGCGAGTGACGCACCGCGCGGCGATCTACTTACTCTGATTTCGCGAGCAGGATCGTCAGCTTTGCTGCGCTTGGCCCGGCGGGCGAACCGACTTGGCGGCCGGCTTGGGCGGATCTTTGACGGCGGTGGTAATCTGGGGCGGCTCGCGCAGCTCGTCTCTTACTTCGATCGTCGCGGTCGCTTTGCCTCGATTGAGCCGAAGCAGATCGTCGAGTCGCGCCGCCATATGTCGCATCGTGCCCGAGAGACGAGCGGCATCCTCACCGAGCCCCGATCGCATCTCATCGAGCAGCCGAATGATCGGGTGCGCCCCGACGCCCTCTTCGCCCGCGGTCGATTCAAACAGCGACTCCCAAGGGCGAAGCTGTTCGAGCAACGGCGCAAGCGTGTCGCAGGTCTGTTTGAGCTGCCGACGTTTCTTGTCCGCGTCGTTCACATGCGCCACCGCCTCTGACAAGCGCCGGGCTGCCGACTCCAGCTCCTCCTGGCCGCCCCGCACCGAACGGCAAATCTTCTCGCTGCGGGCTGAGAGCTGGTCGATCCGCTCGGCCGCCTTGAGCAGGTCCTCGCCCAACAGTTTCCGGGCGTGGTTCACCTGAGCGATGATCTGAGAGGTCTCGGAGGCGGCCTTCTCGATCTTCTCGGTAGCCGCGGTGCTCTTCATCACGGCGTCGGCGGCATTCTTCTCCGCGCCCTCGGCAACTTTTGCGATCGAATCCACACTGCGCTGCGTCTCCGCCACGGCTTTGGCCGCACAACGCTTGGCGTCGGTTTCGAGCGACTCGATCCGACTCTTCGCGCCCTTCAGTAGACCGCTGACGGTCTTGTGAATGGAATCGACGCTGCGCTGCGTTTGGGTCACCACCGATTCGGCGCGCTGCGCAGCGTCGGTTTCGAGCGACTCGATCCGACCTTGTGCACTCTTGATCAGTCCACTGACCGCCTTCTTGGCATTACCGGTAACGGTCTCGACGCCGCCGCGCACTTCGCTCAGCAGTGCCTCCACCTGCTGCTGGGCGTCGGTCACGATCGGTTGCACCTTACCCTCAGTCCTGTCAAGTAAGGCGTCGACGCGACGTTCGGTGTCCGTCAGAAGGTCGTTCACCCGCCCCTGAGCTTCAGCGACTCGTTCGCTGACGTTCGCGACGGCTTGCTCTCGCTTGGCAAGTTCCTCCTCAAACCGCTTGATCCTCGACTGAAAGGTTTCGTCGACCTGGCGCTCGAACATCGCAGCCGCATCGGTGACGCGCGACTCGAACTTCTCGGCCAGCCCTTCCAGCCGGGACGACGCCTCTTGGGCTTCCTTCCCGGCCGCGGTCAGTTGCCCGATGCGCTCTTGCACGAGGTCGATCTGCGATTGAAACGCCTTGAGCATCCGTGCGCTGACGCGCAAGCGCTCGTGGAGCCCGGCGGAGGCTTTGGTGGCTTGGCCTTTCGCGCCGTCGGCCTGTTCGAACTCGTCGCGGAGCAGTTGGGTAGCGCCGTTCGCCTGCTCGATCAGCCCCCGCAGCGTCTCGGAGAGTTGGTTGAACGCGTTCTGGTCGAGCACGCGCGGCGTGAGCAGGATGTCGTCTTGGTCGATGGTCATCGGTTCAGCGTCCGGGTCGATATCGGTTGGAGAAATACTCATCACCCGCTGCGTGGACGATTCCTGGTCGCTGGGCTCCACCGCGGAAGTTTCGGGCGACTCTACAGCCCGGTCTTGTTTCTTTGACTGACGTGCATCCATGGCAAGTCTCCCGGCAAGGCCAGGTCGGCCGAAAACCCCGGGTGTTATCGGCGATCATTCCCCGGTTGCTTGATCGCTCGCCGCCAACGACGCGGCTGAGGTGGTCGCCAACGTGGCCAGCGTGACCTGCCCGGCCAAGCTCCTTTGCACGTCGGGCAGCCGCTGAACTAGGGCGGACCGCCCGCCGACATCGGCGGCCGGCAGAGCGATCCCGATCCGGTCCTGAACAAACGACCTCCGCGGATCCCCAGCGGCTTGATCGAACTGGGATTAGCGGGCCTGATGCTGGTTTGCGTCGCGATCAGCGTCTTCCGGCCGTACGTCCTGCTTGGGTTTCCGTTTCTGCTGCTGTTCGTGGTGGGCTATCTGCCGGTCGGCCTCCCGAGCTTGCGCCAAGCGTGGGCGAGGAGGTCGCAGGTCGCGGCCCAAGACGGCCTATTCAAGTCGAACGCTGCGCGGCCGGATCCGACCGTCGTCGATCCCGGCCCGGGCGGCGATGGCGATAATGAACCGCCGCCTGCGACATGTACAATCGAAGTCTGCTGCAAGCTGATCGTCTTCGATCAGGCGTGGCATTGTTTCACAAAATGTACGAAGATCGACGAGAAAGGCAGAGTAAGCGTGCGAGTCTGCCGCGGAGGTCCAACGCGCTTTACGATCTTTCCCATCTGGCCAAAAGTGAAAGACGAAAATGGCAATCCGCGCAATTTTCCGCCGGACTGCTTTGGAGATCCCATCTGGGGACCCATTGATATCTATTGCGGGCCTTACAGGAGGGGCCATCCTGATTATCCCGGCGATCCCGACGACCTCGAAGCAATTTCATGCAACGTGATCGTCAGCGATAGCCAGGCGTGCCTCGAGTGTCAGTGTCTGGAAGTTGTGATGCAGTGCATTGAGGAGTGTTGCATCCCTTACGATCCGTTATTCGGGCCTAATAGTAACTCAGCGGCATACACTGCCCTGGCAACGTGCCTTCCGCTGTTGGAGGTCGTAGTGTTTCTGCCGCCGGGTGCGCCACTGTTGGACACGCCCGGCTGGGGAGAGCTCATTGACATTTCCGCGTGCTGCCCTTGAGATATCCAATGGCCAAAAGATGTCCATTGCCCCAAAAAGGCGCGACGCCTGACTGAAGCAAACCGTCCTATCGCAGGAGAACAACCTATGAGGTGGTACACATTCGCGACCCATGTCAGCTTGGCCGCACTATTCATCCTGGGTAGTGGGCAAGCGCTGGGACAGTACCCTTATCCCGAGCAGGGCGGCGAGGCCAGAGTCGTGATTGTTAGGCAGGGCGGCCAACTCTCGATCACCGCCCCGGAGCACGAGTCGCTTCCGGCCCAGGTCCAGCAGGACTTGGCGGCCTTCGCTCTGGCGGTGGCGGCGCTTCCGTTGGAGGTCGAGCAAACGTTTGTGATGTTCTCCCGGTACGGCAAGATGGCGGCGGCGGGCAAAGTCTATGCCGATGACTTCTTCGATCCAGAGCCTCCGACAGGTATCTGGATCTGGCCCGATTGGCAGAATAGCGCCACCGTTCATCACTTTCCCGAGTACAGTAGGGTACGATTTCTTGGCAATGATCGATATGTCCGGGTGCAGCATCGAGAACGCATCGTGCAGAACGCACAGGATTACATGAGGACCCACAAGTACATTATCGACGTGACTGCGCCCACCCAGCGATATCGTCTAAAGGGGCTAGCGCTCTTCCGTGTCGCCACCACCGGGCGTTGGGCCGGAGTGAGGAAGGACGGACAACTGTTTGTGGGCCAGTTGGAAGCGGGAAACGAACAGAGCATCATCACCGGACGTCAGCCGGTTGTGACGCCCTCGCCGGTCAAGAACCTGCTTCTTCTTCCGGACGCGACGTATCTGCTTCTGGAGCTTGAAAGCGGGGTTCTCCTTACCCTTACCGGCGACGGCAGCGTTCAGATCAGCTCCACGGTTCGTCGTCTGTACGACAGTGCGCATTATGCAGATGATCATGTGGTAGGCGGAAACTCCTTTTACGGTTGGGTGGGCGGCCCGGGACAGTGGCAACTGGCGTTCCTGACCGTTGCGGCCGATGGCAACATTGTGGTTGAAGAAATGCCGGGGCTTTCCCTGTCCTCTGGAAGACCTGCCAGTTCATCACCCAGCGGCAAGTACGAGGTCTGTTACAAGGATGTCTTCGGTCTTGGCGGAATTGAATCGCTCATCCTGCGGACGCCCAAAGCCGATCCGGCGGTGCCGATTCCACCGTTGGAAGATCCCCTCATTGATGCCCTGATGGAGCAGACGCCGCGCCCGGTGGTCGGCAGCGCATGGATTCATTGGGACTGAGCGGTCCTTGCGACTGGGGTTGAGCGGATGGCCGCGGTAAGGAGGCGCTGAGGGCCAGTGTCATCGCGGGCAATTGGTGTGGCCTGCAGTGTTATCGGTCGGCGATCATTCCCCGGTTGCATGATCCGGGGCGGGCACGGCCGGCGTGGCGCCGACGAGCGCGGCGAGCGTCACTTGCCCGGCCAGTTGGCGCTGAGCCTCCCGCAGTCGCTGCACGATGGCCGAGCGGCGACCCGAACCGACCTCATCAACCATCGCAAATCCGATCTCGATGAGGCGATCGGCTGACACCTGCTCCGGCGGCTGCGCCAACGTCACCGCGGCATCATCGCGATCCAGACGGTGCAGATACCCGGCCTCCACGAGTCGATCGAACATGCGCCCGACGATCGGTTCCGCCACGCCCGTCTCCTCCGCCACGCGCCGAGGCGTGGTCGGCTGCCCCCGCTCGAAACGTTCCGCCACGACTTGCGTGATGAGCAGAATCGACGCCGGATCGAACAGGCCGGTTGGTTCTTTTCGCTGCTCCAGCTCGTCAAGCCGGCGTCCGCCCAGCAACTGGAGCGTCGCCGCAACTTCCAACCCAAACAGCACGACCAACCACATCAGATACACCCAAAACATGAAGACCGGTATCAATCCGAGTGAGCCGTAGAGCTGTTGGATCGAAATCGCGCCTTCCAAGTACGCGCCCATCGTTCGCTTGCCAAGCTCTACGAGCACCGCGGCGATCAACGCGCCGAAGGCGGCGGGACGGTAACTCACATGCGTGTTGGGAATCCATTTGTAGAGCGCGAACAGAACGATCCAGGTCACGAAAAACGTCCAGACGATCGGGGCCGCCCGTAGCAGGTTCCACCAACCCTCGTGGTCCGACAACGCCGCATTGAACGTATTGTTCAGATGCATGCTCATCGCGATCGCGGTGGGACCGAGCACGAGCACAGTGAAGTAGATCGGGAAACGGCGCATCCACGCGCGACCGCCCGGAGCTCGATACACGCTGTTGAAGCTGTTCTCGATCGTCACCATCAAGCTGATCGCGGAATAGATCAGCACCGCAACGCCGACCCACGTGATCGCAGCCAAGTTGAGATCCTTGACTTGGGACACGAAGCCCATAAGCCAGTCGCTCAGTGATTTCGTTTCGCCGGCGACGCCGTCTGCGGCGTCGGTGGGCGCCATCTGCACTGCGTCCAAGCCCATCGCGGCAAAGAGATCCCGTATACGCTCCATGAATTGATCGAAACCGCCGATGGCTTTGATCACGATCGTGCCGACGACGAACACCGGCAGGAGCGAAAAGAGCGTGCGGAAGGCGAGGGCCCCGGCCATCTGCGGCGCGCGATCCTCGCGCAACTGCCGGGCGCCGTGCCGGCCGAGGTCGTAGCAGAACCGCACCGTCTTTTGCCAACGACTCAGCTCGTCCAACGGCTGCGTGACCACGCGCTTCAGCCAATCCATCACAGGTCGGATGCGGGGCTCGGCCATCTCTACCCCTTGATCGGCAATCCAGGCCTCAACTTGCTAGCGATCGACAAACACGCCGTGCAGACTCGATTTCTGGGGATCGGCCCTTACCACGACTTGCCAGGTCTGAGCCTCACGGACTCCCGGCCGGCGTCGCCTGCTCCGCAAAGATCGGCCGCAGCGCCTCCGGCACTCCGGCGAGACGGTCCTTCACGTCATCGAGCTTCCTTCGAACAGCGTCCAGGATGCTGTCGGTTTCCGGCTCATCGCCTTCGTTCCATCGAGCAACCACAGTCCTGTGCAGGCGGGTCCACCTATCCGTAAGTTTACCGTGAACGCGGCATCCAAACTTATCGGGCTTGGAGATCAACTGTTCGATGACCGCGCGGCGCAGCTTCGGATTGGTCGTAGGCCACACGCTCACGCCGAAATTACATCCCTTTCTGCCGCAATCGAGCCTCAGCACCACCCACGCGCGATCGTCGAATGTCGGTCTCGCCCCGATTGGAGGGAACACGTCCAACCACTCCTTTGGAATGAAAACGACCGTCTTGGACGTGCGGTTTACCAGATGCCACCACTCATCCTTCCCGATCGTCTCCGCGATGTCGACGACCAATCCCGCCATGGGCGATCCGAAGCGCTCGTAAATCAGCTGAAGTGCTCGGCGGTGATTCTTGTACACGCGCTTACACAGGTCATCGATCTCTGGATCGTCCATAAAACGGCTCCCGATCAGACGTAAGTAGTGGTCGAGGAAGGCCAGTACATCATCGCCGATAGCGGTGGCGTTGGTCCTGCGGACACGACTCAGCACGCGGTGGATGTCGCCATAGCTGTAGGGCACCCACTTATCTTCCGACGGCTCATCGCCGTCGATGGTCAGATAGACGAATTGCTTTAGTACGTTCCCGAACGCTTCGTTGAGGACCGTTTCGTAACGCGAAAGTTGCTTGCCATGCTCACCGCTGCCGATCTTGTTCTCGATGGCGATGACGAACTTTGGCTCCTCACAGGTGATGAGAATGTCGATGTTCCGCCACTCCCGCCGGATTTCCACGCCACGCAGCTCGGCGCCATCGAGTTGGACCGGACTGAACGGGCGCATTTCCGGCGGCGTCTGAGCGAGCAGGTCCATCAGGATCGCCTTAAGGAACAAGGCACCTTGGCCGTGCGATTCAGCCGGGTCCAGCAGCCAGGCGAGGAAATTGGAGTGGCGAATCTCGGTCCGGGCGATACCCAGCGCATCGAAGATGTTGAACCGCCCGATCCGCTCCTCCAGCGCTAGCAGTTCGTCGTTTTCCACGACGAACCGCTCCAGGGCCTTGATCGCCTCCTGGGATGACAATTCGACTTCAGCCACGGTGCCCAGTGTACCTCGCGCCGCTCCCGGCGCGAAACACAATGGCCGCATTGCCAAGCGCGCATATGATCTACCCGCCATGAACCGGATACAGGCCAAGTCACGAACCCGGCCCACGCCTCGGGCAAAGACCCGCCCGCGGAAGCAGACGCACGAGTTTGTCGACGCCACACGTGGGATTCGGCTCCAAAAGGTGTTGGCCGAGGCTGACGTCGGCTCGCGCCGGGCTTGTGAAGAACTCATCGAACAGGGCGAGGTCACCGTCAACGGTCAGATGGTGGCGACGTTGCCGGCGTGGGTCGATCCGCAGCACGATCACATCAAGGTCCAGGGCAAGCGGATCAGGCCCGCCGCCTCGGCTGTTTATGTCATGCTCTTCAAGCCGCGCGGCGTCGTCTGCACCAACGCCGACCCGCAGGGCCGCCGTCGTGCGATTGATCTGGTCACGCATCCGTCGCGGGCTCGGCTGTACCCGGTCGGCCGGCTCGATATCGACAGCTCGGGATTGTTGCTGTTGACCAACGATGGTGAGCTGGCCAATCGTCTCACGCATCCGCGCTATCACCTGGCCAAGCTCTACGAGATCACCGTGCGGGGCTCGATTGACGATGCAGCATTGAAGCGCCTGGAACGAGGATTGTTCCTCCATAATCCGAAACGTCAGGAAGGTTCGCGCACCGCCCAATCGCGCTTGCGACTGATCAAGCGCGACCGCGACCGCACACGCCTGCTCATCGAGCTTCGTGAAGGCCGCAATCGCCAGGTCCGCCGGATGATGTTGCAGGTGGGCTATCCGGTCCACAGATTGCGTCGGGTACAGGTGGGACCGCTCAAGCTCAAGGGCCTGCGCCCCGGCGAGTGGCGTGAACTAAGCTCGATCGAACTGGCATCACTGAAGCGCGCCGCCTACCGCGGCGCTGAAGCATCGAAACGCACAAAACGCTCAGCGGACCGATCGTAACGATCGCGAATCTTTCCTAGCCGCACATGAATATGTGCGGGCGCCCGCGGATGTGCATCCGCGGCTGCTACGAGTGACCTCGTCGAACAGTAGCAACACACGACTCAATCAACGGTTTCCTGCGCGCTTGCGTCCTCAGGCAGCAGCTCGAGCATGATCTCGCTCAGCGGCTCTTGCTGTTTGACGGCAACGTTGCCGAGGCGAACCAGTTCGAGCGTGGCGAGAAACAAGCCCACGCGCTCAAGGAGTGTGTGCCCCCCAAACGCCTCCTGCAACGTCATGCGGTGCGGCTCGGCCCGGCGCAGACGATCGAGCAGATCCTCCTGGTACAGCGCGATCGGCGTGTCGTCCATCTCGACCGTGTGGTCGCCCATCTGCGCGAAGTTGATTGACGCGGCGATGTGCTCGTAAGCGTCGTGCAGATCGAGTATGTGAACGTCCTCGAGCTCCAGCGCCAGGTCCAGGTCAAGCTGTGCTTCGTCCGGCTCGGTTGTTTGCTCCCCGCGGCCGTCGAGCATTGCCCGGGCAACGTAGCGCTGCGAGAACGCTTCGCGGCGGTTCTGTAGTTCCTCGGAGGCGATGCGGTAGCGCTGGTACGCCAACAGTTGTTGCACAAGCTCATGACGCGGGTCGATTCCTTCGCCGGCGGGGGCCGCCAAACCGTCGATCGCCGCCGCCTCGCCCTCGGCTTCGGGCGGCACGAGGGTCCGCGACTTGATCTCGATCAGCGTCGCCGCCATCACCAGGAACTCGCCTGCGGCGTCGACGTCGATGTGATCAAGGCGCTTCAGCAACGCCAGGTACTGCTGGGTGATCTGAGCAATCGGAATGTCGTGAATATCAACCTCGGCCCGCCGGATCAGGTATAGCAGCAGATCCAACGGCCCGTGGAAGGCGTCAAGCGTGACCTGGTAGTCTTCCTGAAGGGGCATAACGAGCCTCGCCGCGCTATACTGTCGGCCGCTTGGGGAGCGTCGCGGCTGCGGCATCATACCCTGGGTCGCGGCCAAAGCACGTGATGATTCCTCCACGATCGATCGAGCGATGACCATCGAGCGATGACCACGAAAACCACTGACAAGACCGACGCTGAAACTGCGTTTATCATCGACGCCCTGCACGCCGAGGCGGACGCCATCCGTCGCATCGCCGACCGCGTCCAGACCAACGACGGGCCGGCATGGCGGACAGCGATCGATCTGCTGGTCGCCTGCCAAGGTCACGTCGTCGTGGTCGGCATGGGCAAATCCGGACTCATCGGCGCGAAAATCTCCTCCACCTTCACCAGCCTCGGCCAACCGTCCAGCGTCCTGCATCCAGCCGAGGCTGTACACGGCGATTTGGGGCGGGTGGGCAAGAACGATGTCGTCATGTTGTTGAGCTACTCAGGCGAAACCGAGGAGGTCGTCAATCTCGCGGCAATCCTCCGGGCCGACGGCGTGTCTCGACTCGGTATCTCCACCAGCGATGATTCCAACTTGGCCAAGCTCTGCACGGTGCATCTGACGCTGGGTGACCTGACCGAGGCCTGCCCGCTGAACCTCGCCCCCACCGCTTCGACCACAGCCATGCTGGCCGTCGGCGATGCTCTCGCCCTGGCCGTCTCCCGGCGGCGCAACTACGACGCCGACGATTTTCACAAACGCCATCCCGGTGGATTGCTCGGGGCCGGCCTGAGACCCATCGTCGAAGTGCTCCGCTTCAAGGTCGGCGACAACCTCCCCGCCATTCCCGACACTGTCACCGTCCGCGAGGCGTGTGAAAAAACCAAGACCGGCCGACGACCCGGCGCAGTCGTGCTCGTGGACACAAGCGGGCGACTGTCCGGCATCTTCACCGATGCCGATCTGCGCCGCCTCATGCTCAATGACCCCAACGGACTGGACCGTGTCGTCGGTGAAGTGATGACCCGTCGCCCGGAGCATCTACTCGTCGATGATCTGGTGCGCGACGCCGTGCGCTTGATGCGCGAGAACCGCCACGATGAGATTCCCGTGCTGGATCACGACGGCAAACCGGTGGGACTCGTCGATGTGCAAGACCTCATCGCGCTGAAGGTGGTGAGTGAGTAGTCAGACGCCGATTGCCACCGAGCAGTTATGTTCAGGAACTCTTCGAGTAGGAAACTCGATGAAATCTCGACCCATATCAGATTACATTAGGTTCGGCACCGGACTGCGATACTTGCAGGACGCCGAACCTAATTGGTCCATCCATAAGAAGGGTACGATCCTGACCAACATCGATGATTTCCTCACGCTCATCAAAGAATACGACTTGATCGTCACTGAGCGTGCAGCCTTCAGGCTGCAGGAACTCAGGGACGAGTTGGCCGGAACGGCAGCCGGCGCATCATTGACGGTGATACAAGCGAAGGCACTCGGTTCGGTCATTCGTAATCTTCGGCGAACACTGTTCGCCGAAGCAAAGGGGCGAGTTGCCTTCATTGTAACAGATAAGCGCATCGATGTTCACAAGCTGCTCAACAATATTGGAGCACTATTCGCCCCAGGAGTATTCGAGAAACTCCCCGAGATTTCACGTTACGACTTCGCGGAGGCAGGAAAGTGCGTGGCATTCGAGCGACCGACTTCCGGAGCTTTCCACTTACTGCGTGGTACGGAGGACGTACTGCGCCGGACATACTGCGAAATCGTCAAGCGAAACAGAGCCAAGCTCATGTGGGGGCCGATGGTTGAGTCACTGCGCAAGCGCCGCAGCGCTCCTCCGAAACCGCTGCTTGATAACCTCGACAACATTCGCATGTCGTTCAGAAATCCGACTCAGCATCCCGATAAGATTTACGATATTCAAGAGGTCCAAGATCTCTTTGCTCTGTGTGTGGATGTCGTAAATCGCATGGCGGCGCTACTACCGCGAAAGTCATAGCCATACCCTGCACTTCTTGATCTCCCCCCGACAAATAGGAGCTCAAAAAATCACTACAATACCCCCATGTCAATCATCGTTGCTGTAACAAAGAACAACAAGACCGTGATGGCCGCGGACACGCTGACCTCGTTCGGCGACGCCCAACGTGTTTCCGGTGACAACTGCCCCACCGAGAAGATTCGCCGACTCGGCGCGAACTTGATCGGCACGAGCGAGTGACATGAACAAGTCCAGCGTAGTCGCACCGATGTTCACATCCTTGGGATGGGTTACCGATCCAACGGCAATAAACGGTTCCGGTGCCCAACTGGCAGCCGGAGACATTGGCGATAACGGTATCAGTAGCGAGGCGTGATCTGGTGTTTCGCCATCATTCTCGGTGGTGTACGCAAGAATCGAGTTGGTCATATCCGCAACTTGATGTCGCAGCGTCAGAATTGTCTTGTCCCGCGCTTCGGCCATGGCCTTCGACAGCGCGGGCCACGCGATGATTATGGATAAACTGAGTACGATGAATCCCAAAACAATGGCTGCCACTACAGGCAGAATCCAGACTCGGAAGCCGTGGGCAGTCATGAACGATCGTCCAACGAAGTGGGCCTGCCCGCGAAGGAACTGGCCGCTGTGGGCGCGTCGATGGCCGATTCCCTCCGAGTCGACGATGTCTCGACGCCTGCGAACGTCCTCGGTTGGGGCGTTGCTTGATCAACTCGAGCACAGGACGCGACATCGGTTGCCGTATCATAGGCAAAAGAGCATTGACGCCAAGCCACTGCCCATCGGCGGCTGGAGCCGAGATCCTGATGCGCGGTGGGGCCAAGCGGTCAAGACCAAAGCCAAGGGCTACAAGTTCTTTGCTCCCGATGGAATCGGAACTGGTGGTGCTATAGAGCGTTGGACGGTAGGGCCGATGAATGGTTCCGAACCACTGGTCGCTCGGGATATGATCAAGCAACTGGAGCCCGGCGGTTATCTGCTCGGCGACACGTTGTACGATTCCAACGCCTTGTATGAGTTGGCATCTGAGCGAGGTTGGCAATTGGTGGCGCCTCGACAGAAACCCAAGACCGGCTTAGGGCATCGCCGCCACAGCGCCCATCGTCTTCGAAGCA
>JADFNO010000008.1 GCA_022563315.1 Planctomycetota bacterium
TAGAAGGTGACGCGCTTGCCGGTTGGATCAAGCGGCGTGAAGTCCTCCTCCTGGTTGGTCAGCGTGTTGTACAAACGCAGCGTCATGGAGCGAACACCGTATGTATACGGAGGTAACTGGGCAAGTGCCCTTTCCGCCTACGCTTCGACAGTAGGATTGTCCGTCCATGGCCGGTGCGGTTGCGCCGGCTCGCCGATGCAGATCTGGCCGGGCGGCAGGTCACGAAACGCGCTGGACCGCGCCGCGAGCAAGACGCCGTCGCCGATCGTGACGCCGGGCCCGACGAACGCGTCCGCGGCAATCCACACGTTGCGACCGATGGTGATGGGGCATCGAATGATCCTCATGTCGCGGCTCGTGTAATCGTGAGTCCCGGCACAAAGGTGTGCGTACTGGCTGATGCGCGTGCCCCGGCCGATGGCGATCTTACCCATGCAATTGACAATAGCTCCGTGGACGATGACCACGTCCGACGCGATCCGTAGATTCCACGGGAAATCGATTCGAACGGATGGCGCAACGACCGCGGTGCGATGGATTCTCGCGCCGAACAGTCTCAACAGTGATCGTCGCCATGCATTGAACGCGGTGGGGCTCCAGCGAAAGAGGGTGAACCTCACGATCGACCACCAGAATCCCCTGACTCGTTCGCGATAGGACTGATCGAGAAACGCGCGACGCTTCGGATCGGGAACCTCCGTCGTCTGCGCTGCCGGCTCGTTCATCGCAACACCCGTTCCTTGACGGGCTTGGCAGGATTGCCGACATAGACCTGCTTCTCGCCGAGATCCTTGTACGTGCTGGAGCGCGCGCCGACGACGGCGAGGGAACCGACGTTGACGCCCGGTCCGATGAACGCATCCGCGCCGATCCAGACGTCGTCGCCGATCGTGACCGGAGTGCGGATCAGCCGGAATGTATGGTCGGTGTAGTCGTGCGTTCCGGCGCAAAGGTGCGCGTACTGGCTGATGATCGATCGCTTCCCGATGCGGATCCTGCCCAGGCTGTAGAGGATGGCGTGGTCGCCGACGGTGGCTCCGTCATCAATGGTGATCATCCACGGGACTTCGATGTTGGCGGTGGGTCGGATCGCGACGCCTTTGCCGATCTTCGCCCCGAAAAGGCGAAGCAACGCTGCGCGAAACCGATGCCAGTTGTGGAAACTCAGGCGAAACAGTGGTTTGCCGATGAGCATCCACAAGGCCCGGCCAATCTTTTCCTTCAGGCTCCACGGACTTGCCTCCGGCTGCATTTGCAGCGGCGGGGCCGAGGTGGTTGCGACGTCGATCGGCGCTGCGGCGTCGTCGGTAGACGGTTGAAGGGGTTGTGGAATCACCGGGTCGCTGCCTTCGGGTCGGGCCAGTCCGTCTTGGCCCGTCGGAACCGGCGCGGTCGCCGCTTGGGTGGCTTGTCGGCGCAACTCTTTGAGCTTCATCGCAACCATGCGCTCATACATCCCGATGAATCGGCAGAACTCCAGGCCCGCCCGCCCGTCCAGCGCGCCGAGCCGCCAAACGTACATGTACAGGAAACGCCACATACCCGGCGCGGGCACGTGGGGGGTCACGAACCGCTTCAGCCAACGACGACGCCGGCTTTGGGCGGCGATATTGGCCCCGTGATCTTCCGACCCGCTCCCATGCATCGCTGCGAACAAAGAACGCGCCTCCAGCGTCGAGTAACGATTGTGCTTCGCTATGTAATGTTCCAGGCCCCGACGATCATCGTGCAGCATCGGCTCCTTGATGTACCCGACCGGGTCCTCGATGATCACGTGCTCATGCACGTCGCGGTCTTCGTACCGCCCCGCGCCCCGCTTGAAGAGGCGCAGGTTCCAGTTTGGGAAGTAGCCGCAGTGGTAGATCGGCTTGCCCAGGAAGTAGGTCAGGCGGTTGATGTAAAACCCGTTTTCCGGAACCCCGTCGGCCGGGCCGGTCGCGATCTCGATCAGTTTCCGTTGGAGATTGTCGGTAATCACCTCGTCGGCGTCGACGATGAGGATCCACGGTGATTCAAACGGGAGCGTGTCCAACGCCCAGTTCTTCTGTCGGGCGTACCCCGGCCAGTCATGATGCACGACCTCGGCGCCGAGCGAGCGCGCAATCTCCTGTGTGCCATCGGTTGAACCGCTATCGATCACGAAGATCTTGTTGGTCCAACCTTGCAGCGCGTTGAGACAGTACGGCAGGTTGAGCGCCTCGTTGTGCGTGATGATCATGGCGTCAATCATCGGCCGGCCTCATGCTTCGTCGCAGTTTGCTCAAAGTCCTCCGGACGCAGACCCCGCGCGCGGACCGGCTTGGCGGGCGTCCCGATGGCGACGACCCAAGCCGGCAGATCCTTGAACACCGCCGACCGCGCGCCCACCACTGTGCCGTCGCCGATGGTCACGCCCGGGCCGACGAAGACGTCCGCCGCGATCCAGCAGCGGGTCCCGATCTCGATGGGCTTGGCGACGACCGGATGATCGACGTCCTCAAAATCGTGGGTGGCTGCACACAAGTAACTGTATTGGCTCACGGTCGAGTAGGCGCCGATCGTGATCGGGGCGGCGCAATAGATGTCCACGTCGTTGCCGATGCAGGCATGTTGATCCATCGTGAGATTCCACGGCGCCCAACATCGCGCCCGCGAATAAACCCTGGCGGTCCGGTGCAGCTTCGCGCCGAAGAATCGCAGCAACCAATTCCGCCAGCGATGAAACGGGCGAGGCGACGGACGAAAGAGCAAAACGTACACGATCGCCCATGAAGCTCTCGCTAGTCTGTTCCCGAGACTGAACGGGCTGCGGTGGATCGGCCGCGGGGCGTGTGGGCTGCGCATCGTCATCACGCCGCCCGGCTCGAAGTGATGCCCAGCACCGATGAGCACGTATCAAAGCGATAGCGCCCAAGCAGCATTGCGAGTTTCCGTTTGGTCGTGCCCAGCCCGACGTACGACTTGAAGCGACGGTGCAACGGCATCGGCACCCGCGGGCAGTCCGGGCAGAAGTCGCGGGGATGCAGGTAGATCACGACCGGGCAGCCCCGCTTGTGTAACTGGCTAAAACCACGGCGAATGACGGCCCCGGGAAGCAATCGCACATATCCGCCGCCGCTGAACGGGAGTTTGATCGGGCCGATGCGCATGACGCTGATGGGCAGTTCGTGAATCGGCCGACCGCTCGGCGCACCTTCAAAGACATGCGGCTGAGGCGGACAGGGATACCCGCCGTGCCCACGCCGTGCTGGGAACAGGCTCGTGTCGTACACCAGTCCGAGGTCCGCCAGGACGTCAAACGCCCACTCCGTGCCGGGGCGGATCGAAAAGCTCGGCGCGCGAAACCCCAACACCTTTTGACCGCTTTGAGATTCGATGATGTCGATCGACCGCTTCATGTCCTCGTGGAACTGCTCGGGCGTCAAGTCGTAGACCTTGCGGTGCCAATAGGAATGGGTTCCAAGCTCATGGCCGGCGTCGGCGATCAGCCTCGCCAATTGGGGATATCGCTCAGCCACCCACCCGAGCATGAAGAAGGTCGCCTTCACATCCGCCTCGGCCAGCGTGTGCACGATCCACTGCGTCTGTTCAACCACGATCGAGGGCAGGGTGGGCCAGGTATCCGGATCGGCGACGGCGTCGATCCCCACCATGTGGAACCAGTCCTCGATGTCAAATGACAACGCGTTGATGATGGTGTTGGCGGGGTGGTTCATGGGCGCACGTTCGGAGCAATCCTAGGTTGACGAGCTGTTGATTGTGACGGTTACGAAAAAGTCACGGGCGATGGGCTCAATCCGCACCGAATAATCACCGGCCTGGCTGAAGAGTTCCTCGAGCTGCGCAGCGGTGTACATATATAGTTCACATCGTTTCCGGTAGCGCAGCTTGCGCTGCCAAGCGAGGAATCCGCCCGCGGCGGGGAAGCTGAACATCGCCTTGGCGCGCGTGGCCAAGAGCACCTTGCGAATGACCGTGCTCGGGTCGGCGATATAGTCCATGAAACCCATGACGACCGCGTAGTCGAACTGCTCGGGAATCTCATATTCAAGGAAATCTCCGAAGTCGAACCGGCAACGATCGGCCACGCCCGCTTGCTCAGCATGACGCGTGGCCAATTCGTTCATACTTTCGGCAAAATCAACGCCAAGAACGTGATCGGCCCCCTTGCGCGCCAGACTGATGGCAAAATGCCCGGGCCCCGAGCCGATATCGATCACGCTCTTGCCTTGGATTGGATCGCACGACGCGAGCACCTTCTCGAATCTGATCCTCATGCTCGCGCGCAAGTACCGGTTGAGCAGTCGATTCAACATCGTGTTCTTCGTGCCATAGATGGCGTCGAAGTCACCGGCGTATGAATCAAAGAATTCGGAAACGGTCGCTTGTGCCATTACGAGACTCCGGTTCGGTCAACAGACCGGCACTTGCCGGCGGATCAATGCGCTGGGATGCTCGAAGCGGCGGCATTGGATTGCACACCGCTCTCGATAATGTCGCAGAATCTGGTGCAAAGTATGTCCTGACTGAGCTGTTCGCTGACGATCTCTTTGCCGCGCTGACCCATCTCGGCCAGGACACCGGCGTCTTGATCGACCATTTTCTTGATCGTGCTGATCGCCGCATCGACGTCGCCGTGTTGAATGTGCCAGCCCAGATCATTCTCATCCACCAAATCAGAAGCATGACACGGATCAGGGCCAAGAAGCAGGATCGGACGACCGAGCGCCATCGCCCCATAGATCTTGCACGGATGTCGAACGCCGACTTCGCTCGGCCCGACGACCACGAGATGGACGTCCGCGGCGGACAACGAATACTTGATCTGCGACAACGGCTGGTACGGCAGCGAGCGAATATTGTTGGGCTGATGCTCGGCTATCGTATCGTCAACTTCCCTTTTGCCCGTGCCGTCGCCGATGAACATGAAGACGAGTCGCGGATCATCCTGAAGCTGAAGCGCCGCATCGAGCACGGTGCGCAGGGGCGTGCATACGCTGTGATTGCCGCTGTACATGATCACAAACTTGCCATCCAGACCATGCGCTTTGCGGAAGGGATTGTCGGCGTGGGCGACCACCTCAAGATGTCCTTCATGCGGCCAGGGCGGCATCACGGTCAGCTTGTCTTTCACATCCGCCTTGCGCAACACGCGCTCGGCCATGAACCTGTCCAATGCGACGATCCCAGTTGATCGTCGAAGAATCCTGCGGTTGAACCAATTGAAGATCTTCACGATCGGCGATGACGGTTTGATCCATCCCATCTCGATCATTTGATCGGGGTTGAGATCCATCAGCCAATAGGTGATGGGCCGGCGCCGAACAATGCTAATCAAGAGCGCCGCGACGGAACACATCGGCGGGGAAGTGCTCACCAACAGACACGACAGCCGACCGACGAACAGTCCGCGCACAATGCACTGGATCAGGAACGACCCTTGGCCGAGCAATCGAAGCACGATCGACCGTTTGCCGAACGATGACAGCGGCAAGCGGCGAACATTCACGCCGTCGCGGAGTTCCTTGGATTCATACTTTACCGACGGATCGTTGTAGCCGCGGTTGGCGGTCAGCACGATGACGCGGTAGCCGCGCTTCGCCATGGCCCCGGCCACGTCGGCAATGTGTTGCCCCACGCTGGTCGGATCGGGCGGATAGACCTGGCTGAGTATCAACAGCGTCTTGATGGGCGTGTGCTTCGGCACGGTCGGGTGATCCTCAGCCGCCTCGCGCCGGCCAGGGCAGCGCCGCACGCCGGCTACGCGCTGCTCGCCGTCGCGCCGTACTTCGCCATGTACTGGTCATGAATCCAGGCGTACGTCTTGGCCATCCCGTCACGGAGTCGAATATTCGGCTCCCAATCAAAGTACGCTTTGATCTTCGTGTTGTCGGAATTGCGCCCGTTGACACCCTTGGGCGCGTCCAGGTTGTAATGACGGTTGAGCTTGATCCCGGCGATCTCTTGAACAATATCGACAAGCTGATCGATCGTCACCAGTTCGTTTGAGCCGATATTCAGCGGCTCGGTCACGTCGCCGTGCAGCAGCATCTGCGTGCCTTTGAGGCAATCGTCGATATACATGAAGCTACGGGTTTGCTTGCCGTCACCCCAAATCTCCATATCGTGATCGCCGGTCGCCTTGGCGTGGATGATCTTTCGGCACAGCGCAGCGGGGGCCTTCTCCCGGCCGCCCTCCCACGACCCGTCCGGGCCGTACACATTGTGGTACCGGGCCACGCGCGTCTCAAGCCCGAAGTCCTCGCGGAAATGCCGGCACATCCGCTCCGTGAACAACTTTTCCCAGCCGTAGCCGTCTTCCGCATCGGCTGGGTAGGCATCCGCCTCTTTCAGCGCCACGATGTCTTCACTGGTCTGCTTGTCCTGAGCGTACACACAGGCGGATGAGGAATAGAAGAACCGCTTCACGCCACGGTCCTTGGCGGCCATCAGCATGTGTGTGGTGATGAGCACCGAGAGCATGCACTTGGCCTTGTTGAGCTCGATGAAGCCCATGCCGCCCATGTCCGCGGCAAGCTGATATATCTCGTCGGCGCCTTCACACGCCTCCTGGCAGTTACCCTTTTCCGAGAGATCAAGTTGGAGGTTCTCGACGCCGTCGTGGACTTGATGCCACTCGTCCAAAGGCTTGATGTCGATGCAGCGGACGTTGGTGTAGCCTTGGCGAAGCAGGTCGGCTGCTAAATGCCCGCCGATGAACCCGCCGCCGCCTCCGATCACGACGTGTTGGTCATTGCTCATAGTGGTGATCCTTCCGGTCCGGTTCGCTGGCTCGTGGGGGGGGCGCGGTCGTCCAGTAGTGACCGCCGGCGGCGTTATCGGACGCTCACCAGCCCCTCCTCAACCCAGCCTGGGTGCCCCGGCTCCTCCTACGTGGTGCTGAACTCCTTACGTAACAATACCCCTGTTCGGTTCGCTTTCCAACGCGATCCGGCAATCAGCTGCCAGCGGTGAAGGTGTTGCGCGGATCGGCGACAATGGGCGGACCTTGCCGATCAGCCCGCGTCCGGTACGTGTTGTGAAGAAAAGGGAGGCGCTTAGCCTTCTACGCTGACCGTGCCGCCGATGAGCGAACCGTTCGGGGGTGAGGCGCCCGGCTGCGTGGGCTGAGCGTCTGGCGTGGCCTGGAGGCGGCTGGCCTCGGCGTTCTCGTCGGCCAGCTTCTCCAAGAGCATCGACCAGGTCTGATGCTCATACTGAAGCAGCCCCAGAACCTCCTCCACCACCGCCGGCTCGCGGTCACGGTTGGCAGTCACCAGCCGCGAGTAGAGGAACGTGTACAGCGACGACAGCCGCTCGCACAACTCCGGCTCGATCTCGGGCTGCAGGGCGTTGATCAGCTCCATCAGGATTGCCTGACATCGGCTGATGCCGTCGTACGCAGCCTCGTAGTCGTCGTTCTCCAGTCCGACCTTGCCCTGCTCGGCGAACTTCAGGGCCCCGTCGAGCAACATCAACCGAAGCCCGGCCGGGCTCGCCGTCATCACCTTCGTGCGCAAATAGGCGTGGGGTTGGGTGGCGGTCATCGTGCACGCCTTATCGGCACAACTACGTAGCGAGTGGTGTGGGCCCGCTGATTTTCGCAAGCTTTTCTAAGTGCCAAAACTCTGGGCCAGAATGAGGTTCCCGTTCAGCGACAGCAGGGCATTACTTTGCCCCTGAAGTAGCGCCAACGCCCTCTCCATGGCCATGAACTGGCGCTCCAAACGCAGGCGCTTGGCGTCCAGTCGCTCGTCAAACCGCTCGATCCGCTTCTCCGTCAGCTCGATCTGGTCCTCGAAGACCTTGTCGGCCAACGTGACGGTGCCGTCAATGGAGTTCGTCAGCCGTTCCAGCAACTGGTCGAACAGTTCGCCGAAGCCCAGCTTCGTGTAGACCTGCTTGTTGGGGTTGATGGTGACGCCGTCGGCGATCGTCTCCTCGGTCACCGTCGTCGCTTCGAATGCAGCGAAGAGGTTCTCGACTGCGTTCGGATCGGTCTCGTAGGCCTCGAGGAACTTCGTCCGATCGAAATCCAGCACTCCGTTCTTGCCGAGCGTAAGGCCCACCTGGCTAAGGAACTGATACTGCGTCTCGACGCCCTTGGGCTTGCCCAGCGCAAGCCGGTGCAGCCCATCACGCACCTGTGACACGGTGTTATCGCCCAGCAGCACGCCCCGCTCTTCCGTATCCACATTGAAGAAATCGTGATCGTTCATTCGCCCGATTGCGTCGTTGAACGTCGTGGCAAAGTTGAGCACCGCATCGGCGATCGTTTCGATATCGCGCTTCACGGTCACCGTGACCGCCTCGTCGCTCGCCTTGACGAGATTGATGGTCACCCCTTGCAACAGGTCATCGATCGTGTTCGAATCGCTGGTGATGAGGAACCCGTCCGCCGGATCGGTCGAGCCGAAGAACACCTTGGCGTCCTGCCCTTGGGTGAGCGTGGTGAATCCCAGGTCTTCGGTAAGCGGAGCGTTATCGATGATCAACTCGCCGTCGCGCCCGTTGATCGTGGACGTAAGGGTGAGATGAAACGGCGTCGCGCCCGAGCCGGTGTTGATGACCGACGCCGTGACGGGGATGTTCGCCGCGTTGATCTTGGTCACGATCTCATCAAGCGTGTCGCCCGTCTCCAACGTCACGACCCGCTCATAGCTCCCGTCGATCAGCATGTCATCCCCCACGCTGTCCGCTTCGCCGAGGATATTCAGATCAGTCGCGGCTGAACCACCGAGCGATTCGACCTTGATCGCGACGAACGGCTCGCCGGTCTGCTGCGGCGAGGCGTTCGCGGGGTCATGCTCGATGAGCAATCCGTCGCCGTTGTCATTGATTCTCGCGGTGACCGCAATGCCGCGCGAGTTGATCTCTGCGATCACGTCGAACAGCGTGTTCGCATCGGAGCCGACGCTGACGTCCTCAGCGTTACCGTATCCATCGGTGATGCGGAACGAACCCAAGCCCACGCCTCGGCCATAGTTCATATCGCGCAGCAGCACCGCCTCAGAGACATAGCGCACTTGGAGGTTGTCGCCGACGATCTGATCTCCGTTTGCGCCGGGCGATACAGTGCCTGTGATCTTCAGTTCAGCCGCTGCAACGCCTGAGATAATGAAGTCCATGGTCCCAGTGGCGTTATTCGTGATCAGTAGGCCCGTGCCTTTGGCGTTGAGGCTTGCGGTGACTTCCGCTCCGCCGGGGGTGGGATCGTTGATGAGATCGATGATGTCACTGAGCGAACCCGTTTCATCGAAATTGAATGCTTCGATATTCCCGTCACTGTCCTGGATACTCATCGCGGTGTTGCCATTAAGCCCAGCCCCGCCGTTGAGATTGCGCACAAGGACGGAGTTCAGCCCGGCGATGAGGCGGATGCCATCAACTGTATTGGATGCTACGTCGGCTTCGATACCGAGGTCGGCCGCAGCACTGGGGCCTCCTCCGGGCCCGCCAGTAATGATGAGGTTAGTGCCACCACCTACAGTGTCATCAATCTGTAGACTTACTCCGTCAGCCGCAAGTGTCGCTTCGATGTGTCCGTCATTGGGTGTGCTGTCGGCCTCCGTGGCATTGGCGATGCGGTCGATGACATCCTGGATCGTCACGACCGCCGGGTCCTGCACGGTGTTGGGGATAATGGCGCCGGTGATGATTCCGTCTTCTACTTCGTCAACGTCGCCTTCACCACCGTCGGTGGCCAGGATGCCGAGGTCCTGTGCCGTGTCGTCGCCTTTGGGTCCCGCCCCGATGACCCGCAATGTCCCGCTGCCGCCGAGGGTGTCGGTCAGATTGAAACCGGTGCCGTCTGCGTTGATCGACAGCACGACCTGATCGGTTGCCACCTCAGCGTTAAGCTGTGAGTTGACCCGGTTGATCAGCTCCAACACGGTCGTCACCGCTTCGTCCGTGACATCATCGTTCTCATCGAGCAGTTGCCCCAGATCAATGTCAACGATGTCATTTTCGGTCGTGATGATCTGGAAATCAGGCTCGCCGTTGACGATCGTGATGCCGTCGCCGTTGTTCAGATCCGACAGCTCCGTCTCGTCGTCGATTGGTTTGTCGATCCGTCCGAGGTCGATATCGAACCGCGTACCGTCGCGGGCTGTTATTACAAGATCCGCCACGTTGTTGCGGACAATCACCCCGTTGCCGTCATTGAGGGACCTCAGCTGCGTCGACGCACCGAGCGTTCTGATGTCGTCGCCCGTAATCACCCCTCCGACAGCCGCAACGTCAATCCCCAGATCCTCCGCTGTCGTGTCGCCGCTTGCGCTGACGATCGAGAGCGTCCCGCCGCCGCCGGACGTGTCAGTAATGACCAGCCCGTCGCCGGAGACACTCGCGGTGACTGCGACATCTTCAGAGTTGTTGATGCGGTCGAGCACTTCGTTGATCGAAGTGACATCCGCCAGGTCGATCGTCCCTTGGTCGCCGCTCTTATCGGTTATGATGATCTTGCCGCGGTCGATGCCGGCGCCGCCGTTCAGATCAGCCAGCTCCGTGTCCGGGCCAACGAAACCCTTTCCAAACTCGAAGCTCAGGGACGTCAAGCTCAAGGGCGTGGTGTTGCGGTCGGCGTACCCCTGGGAGAGCTTCTGGCTCGCCGTCACCAGTTGCTTGACGATGAAGGTGAACCTCCCCGGCTGAGCGAGCTTCCCGGCGGAAGCGGTGAGTATGTCGTCATTGCTGCTGGACGCCAAGGCCGCTTTGAAGATCGAGTCGGCCCGAAATGACTTCGACGCGGTCTTTAGACTCAACAGCCGGGTGTTGATATCCATCAGCGCGAACTGCTTCGCCTTGAGAAACGCGATCTTGGTTTGCAGGGGGATCTTGCCGCGGGCTTCAAGCGCGATGAGCTGACTGATCAGCGATGCGGTGTCGATGCCGCTGATCAGGCCGATGCCGGTGGTGATTGTGCCCATCGATTCGGGACGCTCCGCGCTAGGCCGCCTTGGTCCACTGGTTCGGCGGCTCCCCGTCGTGCCAGCCCGGCCGATCGAGTCCCGCCCGACGAAGCGCCAAGACGTCGCACGCCCAGCCGGCCAACGTTCGGCCGAACAATTGCTGCGATGCCTCGACCACGCGCTGCGCCTCGGCCGGCGACGGCGTCCCCTTCATCGGCAGGTTGGGGCCGGGCTCATCCATTTCTTGCTACTGCTCGCATTGTGCTGCAAACGTCGCTCCAAACACGACGCGATCCCCGGCATTGCGCATCGATCGCTCTGTACAGGCCGTACTCTCGTCGGCTTATCGAACCGTTGACTTTTGGGCTTGGTCGAACTTGCGCGACAACGCGCAAAACCAACGCGAGAACCGAAGAACCTGATGTGTGATGCGCGCGCTCACGCGCTGTGGACCCAGCGCTGCGAGATGATCGGCGATGCTATTCGCTGACGAACCCGAGTCGTTGCATCAAGCCGTCGAATTGGTCGAGGCCATAGAAGTCGATGATGAGTCGGCCTGTTCCCTTCTTCTTGCCCGCCTGGATGGTCACCTTCGTTCCCAGGTGTGCGCCGAGCTGACGCTGCAAGTCCTGCACATGAGCGTCCATCGCGGCGGGCGGGTCGGCTGGGCCCACCGCTGCTCGATTGGACAACTGGCCGACGCGCCGTTCCAGCTCCCGCACCGACCACGCCTGGCGGATGGCGGCCTCGGCGAGGCGGCGACGCTGTATGGAGTTAGTGATTGCTAACAATACCTTGGCGTGACCGACTGTCAGCCGCTCGTCGCGGACGGCTGCCCTGGTGGCCTCGTCGAGCTCCAGCAGGCGAAGGAAGTTCGTCACGCTCGAGCGGTTCACGCCGACCCGGTCCGCCAGCTCCTGATGTGTCAGCCCATGCTCGTCGATGAGCTGCCGGAATGCCTCGGCCCGCTCGATCGGGTTGAGATCCTCGCGCTGGACGTTCTCGATCAGGGCCCAGGTCGTGGCCGTCTGGTCATCGAGCTCCCGAACGATCGCTGGCAGTGGGGAGAACCCGATGAGCTGGGCCGCCCGCCACCGCCGCTCACCCACCACGAGTTGGAACCCCCGGGTCCCCCCGGCCCCCCCGGCCAAGCTGGGGCGCACGACGATCGGCTGCATCAACCCTGCACTGCGTATAGAGGCCGCGAGCGACCGGAGGCCGGCCTCGTCGAAGTGCTTTCGCGGCTGGTTGGGGTTCGGATGGATATCCTCAGTCGGGATCATCCGAATCCCGCCGGGGTCTTGGGAGGGCGGATCAACCGGCTGGGCCTGGCCGGTCCTCATGACCGCGTCAGCTGTGGCCGGCGAACTTCGTTGATCGGAGGCTGGTTGAGGCTTGGTCTCGATCTGGACGGGCGTGGACATGAGACTGTCCAGGCCGCGCCCGAGGCGGCGACGCGATCGATCGGTTCGGCGTAAGGCCATGGGTCGTGCTCCCGAGTAGGGGTTGGTCACCCCGCTTGTACACGGTTGTTCCACGTGGAACAAGTGTGATCACACACGGCGACCTGAGCGTTATCGGACAAGTTTCTCGCAGAACTGGTCCATTCGTGACAACTGTTCTGAACCGCCGGCTTGACCTTGTCTGCCCCGCCGCCGGCAAGAGGCAGGGCCACCGGGCCCTTACTCCGTGAGAGACCAGTTGCGTGGTCCATAGGTCCATAGGCCCGGCCTAGGTGTTTCCCCAGGCTGCGGCTGTGGGCTTGAGTTGAGGTGATCCACTGCCGATACGCCCAGGATAGGTTCCTGACTGGAGGGGAAAGGCTGGCCGACCCATGATCAATCGCGACGCACCCACTGCGGCCGACGAAGCCCTCGAGTACCTCGAGCAGGCGGCGGGGACGCTCCAAGATTTGCACGGGGATATGGAGCACGTTCACCGCCTGGCGACGCTGGGCACGCTGGCCGCCTCGATCGCCCACGAGATCAACAACATCCTCACGCCGGTGCTCGGCTATGCACAGTTGGCCAAGTCCGATCCGGGCGATGCTGATCTTCAGGCCAAGGCCCTGGACCGGGCGATCGCCGGCGTCGAAGCCGCCTCGACAATCGCCGAGGCCATGCTCGGGTTCGCCCAGCCCAGTGGACGGACGAACGACCCCGCCATTGTCAAGAACGTAGTCGACGCTTCGCTGGCCTGCATGGCGCGCAAGCCGGACAAGGACGGGATACAGATCCACGTTGACGTCGATCCGTCGTTTGCGGTTCAGATGCCGCCCCTCTCGCTCCAACAGGTGATCATCAATCTTCTGCTCAACGCCTTCACCGCCCTGAGCGGCAAGCGCGGCGAGGTGTATCTGACCGCTTCGACGATCGACCGGGACATGATGCAGATCACCATTGCCGACACCGGCCCCGGTATACCGCCTGCGATCGAGCGGACACTGTTCGAACCCTTCGTGACCGAAGGCCGGCCGAACGCTCCGCGAAAGGGCTCCGGGCTCGGCTTGGCTGTGTGCAAGCACCTGATTCAGGCGGCGGGCGGCACAATCACGGTCAGTACAAAGCTCGGCGAGGGGACGGCGTTCACCCTGCGACTACCCGCCGCCACCCCGAAACACGTGTCGAACGAAAAGCCGCTCGATCGCGCACGATCAAGCAAAAAGGCCGCATGATCGGGTGTGAAGAACGTTCTTTCGTGCTATTGCTGTGATATATCATCGTTCGTTGGCTATCTTACGATATCTTTAGGTTTGAAGCCTGGCGATTAGAGCCGCGATGTTGTTGCCGTGCGTTTGGCTCAAAATCCGGGTCACGATGCTGGGCCCGGAATCTGGCGGCTCCGTCGGCACACGTGGGTTCGGAACCGAGTACGATTCGCGCGTGGGTGATGCGGCGACGCAGATCGAGCAGCTTCGCAAGTACCGGCAACGGCCTGAGCGAGAGGTGTCGATCGGCCGGGTCGTCGGGTCGATGGCCGATGATGCCCGCCGAACGCAGCGCCGGCTCGGGAGCCTGATTGATCTGTGGTCCGAACTGGTGCCGGCTGAGTTGGAAGGGCACAGCCGCATCGTGGGGGTGCGCGGCGGTGTTGGGCACGTGCAGTGTGACTCCGCCTCGACCAAGTACGAGCTCGATCGCGCGCTACGCCAAGGCCTCGAGCAAGAGCTTCGCCGACGATATCCCAGCACGCTGATGAAGATCAGGCTCAGCGTCGCCGACTTCGAACGAGGGTCGTGATTCGTTCGTTGCTAAAGATATCAATCGAGTAGCCAGAGGATCAGTCGCCGTAGGATGAAGATCCCCGCCGCGGTACCCGAGCATATCCACGCGATATGCAGGGCCTGCATCGCAGCGGGATTCGGTGGATTCTGATCCTTCAATTCGGCATACAACGCGAAACCGACGACGGCCCCGCCGACGAAAGCGAGCATTGCGACCCAATGAAGAAAGCTCCAAAACCACGCGTGACCGGTGTCGCCGCGGCGCGAGAGGAAAAAGTAGCCGAGGTCGAGGAAATCCATCCGCAGAACTGTAGGTTCGAGATTGATGGCCAGGCAACCAAAAACAAACCCGAAAACGACTCCCGACCCCTTTTGTGGTAATTCGGGGTTTATTTGCCGACGCAGAAGGTTGAGAAGATTCGCCCGAGCACGTCGTCGGGCGTAATGTCGCCGGCCAGCTGTGATAGCGCGTTCAGCGCCAGGCGCATCGAAGCGGCGGTCAGCTCCGGTTGACGAAGGTCCTGCGGAAAAAGACTCCCGTCCCCTTTTTTGAGCGATTGGCGGGCTGTGGTGAGATGGGAATGAGCGGCGCGCAGGGCCGCCTCATGGCGGGGGCGCAGCGCGAGCGCATCCGCGGCGAGACTGACGGCGTGATCGGAGAGTCGTTGGGCGATGATGCGGCGAAGCTCGTCAAGGCCTTCACCGGTTTCGGCGCTGACGAACAGACCGGTCGCGTCTGGCTTCGTTGAGGTGAGATCAGCTTTGGTGCGAAGGACGAGCTCAGTTGGGTGGACAGCGCGCGAAGCCGCAAGCGGCTGAGCAGAGGGTACGCAGCGCAGGATCAGCTCGGCCCGGTCGATCGCGCTGCGGGCCGAGGCCTGCATCAGTTCGTCAAGTTCATCGACGGCGTCTGCGGCGCCGGCGAGGTCAACGAGCATCACCTCGGCCGGGCCGTGATCCGTCTCGATCTGCAACGGCTCGGTCAGAACATCGCGCGTCGTCCCGGCGATTTGCGACACCACCGCGCGCTGCGTGCCAAGCAGCGCATTGAACAGCGTGGACTTGCCAGCGTTCGTTTCGCCGATCAGGACGACCCAGGGGATCGCCTCCAACCGCTCCATCCCGATCGCGCGGTCAAGTTGCGCCACGATCTGGTGATCGAGCGAGATGAGCCGATTGTGCAGGTCCTGGGGAGCAATGGGTACGACGTCCTCCTGGTCTGTGAAGTCGAGACCTGCCTCGACAAGCGCCAGGGCGGAAGCGAGCTCGTCGGCGAGTTCCTGGGCGAACAGGCCGAGCTTCCCCGTGGCGAGGAGCCGAGCTGCGCGCAACTCCGCGTCTGATTGAGCCGCAATCACACTGGCCACACCTTCCGCCTGCGTGAGTGTCATCTTTCCATGGAAGTACGCTCGAGCCGTGAACTGCCCCGCCTCGGCGCGGCGGGCGTCGATGCTGTTTGCCTGCGCCGTGGCCAGGAGTTCGTCAATCACGCGCTGAAGCAGGATTGGATTGCCCGGCATCTGAAGCTCAGCCGCGTCCTCGCCCGTGTAGGAATGAGGAGCGCGGAACGACAGGATCAAGACAGGTAGGTGATGAGCGCGAAGCCGCAAGCGGCAAAGATGCGCGCCGTGTTGCGATCGTACATCAGGTTCGACGTGCTCAGCCAACAGATCGAAGGTTCGATCGCCGCTGATCCGAACGATTCCTCGCGCGGAACATCCAGGTGGTGAAGCAACGGCCAGAATTGTGCTGGAGGAATCCACGGCGGTCCGACAGCCTAGCCTTAGCGTTTCTTGTATTTCTTCGGCGGAGGCTTGCGCTTCGCTTTGGCGCGCTCGATGGCATCGGTATACGCCCGAGCCTGCATATCCTTGGGCTTGCGCTTCGCTTTGGGCTTGGGCTTTTTCTTCGGGGCGAGGTCCATCTCGCTGATGTGCTTGCGCACGTATCGGCTTTCGATGATCCCGATAAGGGTTGACGTGAAGATGTACAGCGTCAATCCCGACGGCGCGTTATAGAGCATGATTGGGAACAGGACCACCATCATGATCTTCATGATCTTCTGCTGCTGAATCTGCTCCTTGGTCATTGACGGGCTGGGCGGCGGCGACATGTACTTCTGTTGTATGTAGAAAACCACGCCCATAAGGATCGGCAGCAGGTTGAGCCCCGTTACATTAACATTGGCGAACAAGTGAACCGGCGTATTGAATTGCCAAAAGAAGTGATCGGCGCTGGAGAGGTCGGCGAGGAACGGCCATCCCCAGAACAGTTGGAAGAAACCCCAGAATGCCGGCTCGTGACGAAGCTCGAACGCGAAATACAGCATCGCATACAGGGCGATCCAGATCGGCGTTTGGAGGAACATGGGCAGGCACCCGAGCATCTGCAACGGATTGGCCCCGCGCTCGCGCATGAGCCGCATCTGCTCCTGCTGCAGTTTCTTCGGCTGGTCCTTGTACTTCTTCTGGAGCTTGTCGATCTCCGGTTTGAGGTCGCCCATCACCTTGCCGAACCGCTGCATATTGATCTGCGCCTTCTTCGTCAGCGGATGCAGCAGCGTGCGGACCACACACACAAGAATGATGATGGACAGCCCCCAGTCGAAGGTGATCGCATGAACGACGGAGAGGAATTCGATCAAGAAGTGCGCCAGCCACTGGAACGTGCAGATCGCGCAGAATTTCGACATCTGGTACAGGATCAGCCCGTCCATCGCCAGCGCCGCGAAGGGCTGCTGCTCGCCGAGCACGTCGCGCTGGAGCGGGCCGGCGTAGACACCGAGGTCGAACGCGGTTTCCTCACCCGGACCAATTGACCGAACCGGACTGTACAGGCCGGTGAAAACGATCTTCGGTTGATCGTCGAGCTCCGATACCTGCAACTGGATTTCGCTGACGACGTCCTGGAAGGACTTCGATCCTTGGCCCGACTCATCGAGGATGGGATGGACGGCGAGCCCGAAGTAGCGATTGACGGTAGCGAACCATGCGAGGACGTACCCCTTCTCACGCGAAGTGTCGTTGGGCCACAAGGTCAAGTGTTCGGTTTTTAGCACGGGGTCGCCGGCCTTCCCCGCCTCGACGGCCTTCTTGGCCTTCTTGAGCAGGTCCAAGCGCTCAAGCAGCAGATCGTTGTCTTTGGACTCGACGCGATCGGGATCAAAGCTCGGCTGCGGGAGGAATCCGAAGCGCGCCCGCCGGCGATCGATGTAAGCGGAGCGGTCCTGGCGGAGATCGCCGGGGCCGTATTGGATCCACTTTATGTCGAGCGATTGATCCGTTCGGTTGATTATGCGCTGCTGGATCGTAAAGCCGTACCCGCCGTCGTACAGGAACTGCCGCACGATGTCCACGATCCGCTGGTCGTTCTCATCGACGATCGTCGTCTCGAAGCGACCCTCGGCGGTCTCGGTCCACACGCTATTGGCTTGATCGAGCCGAACGGTCCGGCCGTTGATCACGATCGCAGCGACCGCAAGAACCGGGATCTCCTTTTCCTGCAGTTGACCCTTGGCGATCCACTTGAACAGCTGCGTTGTTTGCAGGACGTATCGCTTGTCATCGTTCGGCCGGTCGGGGGGTGACGGGTCACCCGCCATGACGGCTTCGTAGTGCGCCTCGGCGCGGCGGCTGTCCGCGGCGGTCTGCCAATGCTCGGACAAGGTGATGTTTGAGATCCCGGCCCCGATCGGCGTCAACTCGATGTAAAGCTTCGCTACCCCCGGATCGAAAGAGCCGAGCGCCTGCGCCCCCGCCCCCGCCCCCGGAACGGCGGCGTCAGGAGTTGGCGCGACGGCCCGTAGGGTGGCCGCCGATTCCGCGGGTGCAGCCGACACCTCCGTCGTCTGTTGCTCGCCGATATCGGTATCAGGGTCGTCCTGGGAATCCGGCTCCGATCTCGAAGCGTCTTGCGGCTGGTTCGAGGCGACCGCCTCTTGATCCGAGTCGGTCGGCGCTTGATCAGACTCAGCGTCGTTGGGCTGGGCGGCGCTACCGGTGGCCGGTGTCGTTCGCGACGGCGAGAAGGCCACGGACAAAACGACAGCGACGGCAAAGCCCATGACTACCAGCGGAATGATGATGCGGCGGGCGCGAGGATTCATAGGTATAAGGATCGACGGTTGCGGAACCAGCCAAGCCGGACCTACGACGCGGACGGTTCTCTATCGACCTTCGTAGAGCCGTTCACCGAGCCAGTCGAGCAGTTGGGGCGTGGCGCGGATCTTCGAGGCAACCGCATCGATATCGTACTCCAGTCGGAAGAAGCGAACGCAATCGTCTTCGATGATGATATAGCTGGCCCGAGGGTCGAGATCGCGGGGCTGGCCGACGGAGCCGGGGTTGATGATCGCCTTGTCTTCGCCCTCAAGTTTGTAGACGCCGTCGAGATCGTCGGGTGGGTAGAAGTCCGGTTCGTCGGTGAACACGCCGGGCACATGCGTGTGACCGACGAGCGCGTATTTATCTACAAGCTCGAAGATCTGCTGCATCTTGACCGGGGAATTCAACGCGTCCTCCGGGAACAGATACTCGTTGATGGGCCGGCGCGGCGTGCCGTGTACGTACAGGAAATCGTCTTCGAGCACCCGTACCCGCAAACGACTGAGGAACTCCCACCGCTTGGCGGACATGCCGTTGTCCGACTCCAGCTCGAACTGCTCGCGACTCCAATAGGCGGCTTGCTCGGCGGCGACGTTGAAGTTCGTCGGCTCGTAGAGAACCCCGAAGTCGTGATTCCCCATCAACGACCATTCACATCGCTCGGCCACGAGGTCCACGCACTGAACCGGGCTCGGACCGTAACCCAGAATATCGCCGAGGCAGATAATGCGATCGACGTTTTGCGTATCGATTTGATCGAGCACTGCTTGCAGCGCTTCGAGGTTCGCGTGAATGTCGCTGATGACGGCGGTTCGCACCGGTAGACTCCCAACGGCGGCCAAAACAGAGCCGATGCTAGGAGGGCGCTGGGCGGTCGTCAATGCACCGCTCGCCAGCCGATCGGCGGTGTCTGTACAATGCCCGGCCTTGCTCGACTCAACACCGGAAGGATCATGAATCGTGGCGGAAGCGAAGCACTACGACCTGATCGTCATCGGCGGCGGACCCGGCGGGTACGTCGGAGCCATCCGCGCCGCCCAGCTCGGCCTGACCACCGCCTGCGTGGAGCGAGACAAGCTCGGCGGCGTGTGCTTGAACTGGGGCTGTATCCCCACCAAAGCCTTGTTGCACCAAGCCGAGGTTTACCGTGAAGCCGTGACCCACGGCGATCAATGGGGGCTCGAGTTCGACCGCGTCAAGCTCAACTGGTCCAAGGTCATCGGGCGAAGCCGCGACCTCACTTCGACCCTCAACGCCGGCGTCGCCTACCTCTTCAAGAAGAACAAGATCGACCATCATCAAGGTCACGCCGTGATTCTTAGTGGTAAGACGGCGCACAGCCCGTGCCAGGTCGCGGTGCATGAGCCGACCGGCGACTACTACAGCGGCGCGGGGACCGGGGAGCCGAAGATGACGTTGACCGCCGATCGTGTCCTTCTCGCAACCGGCGCGGCCCCGAAGCAGCTCCCGTTCGCGCCCTGCAACGGCACGTCGATCATCTCTTCATATGAAGCCATGAACCTCTCGAAGCAGCCGAAGTCGATGCTCATCGTCGGCTCCGGCGCGATCGGAATGGAGTTCGCTTATTTCTACAATGCCTTCGGCACGGACGTGACCGTGGTCGAGCTTCTCGATCGAATCCTGCCTATTGAAGATGACGATGTTTGCAAGTTGGCGCAGCGCGTGTTCGCCAAGCAGGGGATGACCATTCACACCTCCCACACCGTCAAGGCGATCGATGCCGGTCCCGACGGCGGGCATACGGTCACGATCGTCGATGTCAACGACGAATCCAAAACGCAGACGATTGATTGCGAGGTTGTTCTCGTCGCGGTCGGTGTCCAGGGACGGTTCGACGGGCTGTTTGATGACAGTCTGGGTGTTGCGGTCGAGAAGGACCATATTACGGTGGACTATCGGGGTGTGGCCGAGCCGACCTACCAAACGACGGTCCCGGGGATTTATGCGATCGGCGACGTCATTGGTCCGCCCTGGCTTGCCCACGTCGCCTCGGAGGAGGCGATCACCTGTGTCGAGCGGATCGCCGGTCACCAGACGCTTGGCGTCGACTACGACTCGATTCCAGGCTGCACGTACTGCAATCCGCAGATCGCTTCAATCGGTTTGACCGAGCGGGCAGTGAAGGAGCAAGGCATCGACTATACGGTGGGCAAGTATCAACTCAAATCACACGGCAAGGCGATTGCCGTCGGCGCCACGGACGGTTTCGTCAAGATGATTATCTCCAAGCCGTATGGAGAGATCCTCGGCGCGCACATCATCGGCGAGGATGCGTCGGAGTTGATCGCTGAACTGGGCTTAGCCAAGCGGCTCGAAGCGACGGCGGAGGACATCATCTCCACGATCCACGCGCACCCGACGATGGCCGAATCAATCCACGAAGCAGCGCTCGCCACCGAAGGCCGAATGATTCATAACTAGGGAAGAAGGGATTAGGCATTAGGGATTAGGGGAAGAGAAGCCGGACCTGACGATCCCGATTCCATCGGGAGAGGAAGGTCCGGGTAGCAGCGCCATGTTCTACGAAACTGAAACCAACGATCACGGCTTGCCGCGGGACCCGTTCAAGTCGTGCGTGGCGCCGCGACCCATTGGGTGGATCTCGACGCTCAATGCTGACGGCGTGGCGAACCTCGCGCCGTTCAGCTATTTCAATGCGGTCTCGGGCGTGCCGCCACATGTGATGTTCTCGCCCGGGGGAGCGGGGCCGGAAGGCGTCGGCAAACACTCACTGCTGAACGTGCAGGCAACGGGTGAGTTCGTCGCCAACGTGGTGAGCTTGGCCCTGGCCGAGAAAATGGTGCGGACGTCAGCCGAGGCGGCGGCGGGCGTCGATGAGTTTGACCTGGCTGGACTCACCAAGGCGCCGTCGGTGCTGGTGAAGCCGCCGCGCGTGGCTGAGGCCCCGATTCACCTAGAGTGCCGGCACTGGAAGACGATCGAGATGCCGCAGGCCGGCGGCGTGCCGTGTCACTTGGTTATCGGGCGTGTGGTCGGTGTACACATCGCCGACGAGGTCATCGACGATGATGGATATGTGGACGTTCTGCGGTTTCAGCCGGTGGCCCGGCTGGGCTATCGCCAATACACGGCGGTCGAGCGGGTGTTCGAGATGAAGCTCCCCGTCCCACAAATCCGCCGAAGTTGATATATTGGATCTTCGATCGGAAGAAGTTCCAGCCTGTCCGGGGTTTGATCAATGAGAAGATGACCAGCAATGCGGTCCGCAACGACCGGATCGCGGCCGGTAATACGAACTGTAAGACGTTGTCAATCAAAAACTTACGTGTTTTCTTGGCCGAGCCGGCTCGAATCGGGTATCTTGGTGAGAGCTTCAGGCAAAGGGGGCCCGGGCCGATGGGAGCGAATTATGACCACCACTACACAGCCACTGGCGACGAGCGTTGACTACTTCGAATCGATCTACGCCGATGCCCAAGGTGATGCGTCACGCATTCCTTGGGAGGATGGGCACGCTTCGGATGCCTTGATCAATTGGCTCAACACGGTGGCCCCGTCGTTGGTGCGGTGCGGCGCCCGCGTGGCCGTCGTCGGCTGCGGTTTGGGTGACGATGCCCGCGCGCTGATCCACCGCGGCTACGAAGTGACGGCCTTTGACTGCTCGGACACCGCCGTTCACTGGGCCCAATCGCTTGATCCGACCAATGCGGGTCTATACGTCCGTGCCAACCTCTTCGATCTTCCCCCGCGGTGGCATCATCGCTTTGATCTGGTCGTTGAAGTCAACAACCTTCAATCGTTGACGACCGACCTTCGACAGGAAGCCGCAACCGCCCTGGCAAACCTTCTGACACCGCACGGGCGGTTGCTTGTCATCTGTCGCGCCGCCGAGACGCCGGCCGAGTTTGTGGACGGCCCGCCCTGGCCGCTCACGGAATCTGAGCTGCTCGAAGCGACCGCGCTGGCCGGACTCGTTCCGGACAGCCCGTTGTCTTCGTTTTGCGACAACGACGATCCGGCGGTGCTGCAACTCCGCGCGGTCTTCCGGCGCGTCTGAACCGCTGTCGTCGCTCGCCGCTTCCGACCTGGATGGTCTCTATTTACCAACGGAATTCCGTGCCGATCGCGCTCGTGTGTGGCGCACCGCTACACTGTGACGTATGGCCGTGGAGTTCAAACAGGCGACGCTTGCCAACGGACTGGATGTTGTGGCGGAGGTCGATCCGAGCGCGCACACCGCTGCGATCGGCTTCTTCGTCAAGACCGGCGCGCGCGATGAAGACCCGGCCGTCATGGGCGTCAGCCATTTCCTCGAACACATGATGTTCAAGGGAACCGACACGCGGTCCGCGGAGCAAGTGGACAAGGATTTCGACGACATCGGCGCCGATCACAACGCCTACACCTCCGGCGAAATGACCGCCTTCTGGGCCCACGCGCTGCCCGAGCATCTGCCCCGCACCGAAGAGATCTTGTCGGACATTCTGCGGCCCGCCCTGCGCGAGAAGGACTTTGACGACGAGAAGTCGGTGATCCTCGAGGAGATCGCGATGTACGAGGACCAGCCGTTCTGGGTCCTCTTCGAACGTGTGATGGAGGCGTACTTTCGGACGCATCCGATGGCGCATCGCGTCCTTGGCACGCGCGACACCATCGAGTCGATGCAGTGCCGCCAGATGCAGGCGTACTTCGCCCAGCGCTACGCACCTGACAACACGGTGGTGGCGATGGCTGGCGGTCTCGACTTTGACGCGATGACCCAGCACATCGAACAGCATTGCGGGCATTGGGAACCGACACAACCAACTCGAAAATACGACGCGATCAAGCTTGACGACGATGATCTGACGATACGTTCGGCGAAAGTCAATCGGCACTATTGCATCATGCTCTCGCCTGCGCCGGCCCAGCAGGACGACGATCGCTACGCCGCGGCGATACTCGCACAGATTCTCGGTGATGCTGAGGGATCACGCCTGTATTGGGCCCTGGTGGAGACCGGGCTGGCCGAGGAGGTCCGCGCCGAGTACGACGGTCACGATCGAGTCGGCCAATTCGTCGTCTACTTCGTCTGCGACCCCGACGAGGCGGAGAAGGTCCAGCGAATCACCTGCGAACAGATCGAAACGCTGAGCGATGCGATCACCGAGGATGATCTGGTCCGCGTGCGGAGCAAGATCGCCACGAGCGTTACGCTGCACGGGGAGTTGCCCGCCGGGCGAATGCAGCGTCTGGGACGGCTGTGGACCTACGCCGGTGAATACCGCTCGTTGGAAGAGGAACTGCGACGGATCGACGCGGTCACGCTCGATGATCTCCAAGCCGTCTACCGCGAATACCCGTTCCTACCCCGAGTCACCGGCCGAATGGGACCGGAATCAGCCGCCGGCTGAGCTGAACGGCTACGGTCCGGGGTCGGGGAAGGCCCAGGTCATTGCCTTCGGTTCGGCGCCCAACATTTCCCGAATGTACGCCCCGAGCAGCCGGTTAGCGCGATCAACGGCTGAAGCATCCGCCGTATCGACTGACTCGCCGCCGGCCACCGCCCGAAGCAGCGCGATCGTTTCCAAGCGAACGCGCCAGCGATCACCCGCGCCGGTGTCAGCAACCACGCCGCCTGCGGCCGCCGAGAACGCCAACGTCGAAGACTCAGCGTCCAACGGACGACCCGTCTGGGCGTCGTGATCCAATTGCGGCCGGTATCCCGTCTCGCACAGAATCGACCACTGGAACCGTAGAAGTGTCAGGGCGACCTGATCCGTGTCGTCAAGCGCGGCCAACGATCGCCTGAACTCGTCGAAAAGTTGGGGGTGTGGGTCATGCTCACTGAGCATGTGATGAATGAGGTCAGCCATATACAGACCCGCGCGATTCGCCGCCAAACGCTGCCGCAGCGCCCGGTAGAGTTCCTCAAGGTGCCACTCGGTGATCGTGGCCAGGTCCTGATTCGGTTTGACGATAGCGACGACTTGTCCGCACGTGAGCAGATCAATCCCGCCGGAGAACTTGCCTTTGGCGCGCTTGGACCCCTTGGCGATGCCCCGCAGCACGCCGTGCGCTCGCGCAAACAGGCTCACCGTCTGAGACGTTTCCGAGTAATCCCAGCGGCGGATGCAGATGGCGCTATCGGTGATGGTCGGCATTGGGAAGGGCCGGAGATCGGAGGCTTTGGGCACGGCGTTATGGTTGGGAACGGATTCTTCGGTCGATATACTGATCACTATGGCCGACACCGCAAGCGCCGCCAAACATCGTCCTCGCGCCGTCGCGCTGATGAACCAAAAGGGAGGCGTGGGCAAGACGACGACGGCCGTGAATCTCGGCGCGGCGATCGCCGAGGCCGGGCGCCGCGTCTGCCTGATTGATCTTGATCCGCAGGCTCATTTGACGTTGCACTTGGGTATCGATCATGAGCAGATCAAGCATACGACGTACGATCTGCTCGTCGATCCTGACTGTCCAGCGGCGAACTGTCTGGTCACCGCTGCCCCGAACCTGGACGTGATTCCCTCGGAGGTCGATCTGGCCGCCGCTGAGATTGAGTTGGCCGGTCGGCCGGACCGTCAGCAGATCCTGTCGATGAAGTTCGCCGCGCTTGAAGACCGCTACGACGTCGTGCTGATCGACTGCCCGCCGAGTCTTGGGCTGCTCACGCTCAACGCCCTGGCGCTGGCCGGGGAAGTGCTCGTGCCGTTGCAGGCGCATTTCCTGGCCTTGCAAGGGCTGGGGAAACTGCTTGAGACGGTCGGTCTTATTCGTCAATCCGTGAACCGGGATTTGCGCGTCGCGGGCATTATCCTTTGTATGCACGAGAAACAGACATCGCTGGCGAAGGAAGTCGTCGCCGACCTGGAGTCGTTCTTCCAAGCGGCGCGCAGCCAAGACGTTCCCTGGCGGGACTGCCAGGTGCTTCGACCGGTGGTTCGGCGCAATATCAAGCTTGCCGAAGCGCCCAGCTTTGGTCAAACGATCTTCGATTACGCGCCGTGGTGCGCCGGCGCGAACGACTATCGCATCCTGGCTCAGCGGCTCATCGAGGCGTGGGACGTCCAGACCGAATCCGCCTGTGACAAGGCGCAGGCGTCGACCACGATCGAAGTCACGTCCCAACTCGTGTCGAGGCCGCGAAAAGTACCGACGCCACAGACCGCGTCATCCGCCGGGGCCCAAAGGCCGCGCGGTATGACCGAGCAACGTGACTTCTAACGCAACCAAGTACCTGCGACGTCTGACGAAACCTTGGCGCGTGGTCTTTGTCTTGTATGCGTGCGCGCTGACTGTCGCCACCCACTGGCCCCAACTCGATATCGGCACCGAAACCCAACCGGCCCCGGACAAACTGCTTCACCTATTCGCCTTCGGCGGTCTGGCGTTCTTGCTCATCCAAACACGTTGGCTGCGAAGAATCTGGATGGCGGGAATCCTCGCCGTCATGTGGACGCTGCTCGATGAGATCACGCAAGCGCTGCCTGTGCTCGGGCGACAATCCTCGGTCACGGACATCCTGGCGGGGGAACTCGGCGTCGCCCTCATCGTCACGTGGGCGTGGGCGCTGGGTTCGATCGGCGGGGTTGCCAATCGCACTCGACTGGCGCAACAACATTTCCTGCTGGCCGAGCTGTTTCGTCAGCCCCGAACGTGGATTATCGTGGCATCGGCAGCGCTGCTCGGCGCGCTGGTCACGGGCGGATCGATCGCATTGGCGATGAAGTTCGTTTTTACGCGCTACGGTGGTGAGCAACTGACCAAAGTACTGGTGGCCGCGATCGTCGGTGCGCTCGCAGGCACGCAGGTGTCGCTGGCCGGACTTCTGAGTCGGGTCGCCGCTGGGCGCGTAAAGCAGCGCCCTTGCTTTGGGTGCGGTTCATCATGCATTGCAGTTCAGTTCGACAGCGCGGGCCGAGGCCGTTGCCCACAGTGCGATGTGTCGCTGCAGCTTGGGCAGTGGGCCGAACCAATGCAGTTGCCGCTATCAGCCGCCGCGCGAGGCGTTGTACCCGCCGTCGCCTTCGCCGGCGGAATGTTGATCGCCGGCGCGGTCACGTTGCTCGTCCTACTGCGCCTGGCGAGGCAGTTTGCCTGGGCCAACGATCTCATTCGAATCTGGCACGACTTCCCGCCCGACATGCAGACCGCGGTCGACCTTACCGCCATCGCGCTGATCGCCGCTTTGGCCGTTCGGATCTACCGTCGGCGTCAAGCGCGACTCCATGATCGCCAGCATCTGAACTGCCGCGCTTGTGAACACGATCTGCGAGGCACGCCGATCACGCAGGGCGTCGGCGTATGCCCCGAATGCGGCGCACCGTTCGTTCGCTTCGCGAAGTAGTTAGTTGTTAGTGATTGGTTGTTGGTGATTGGTTTAGCGGGCGACGCGCAGCGTCCCTTCTTCACAGGATTGAAACACGGAGGGCCACGGAGCCGAAGGGAGAGTTGGGATAAGATCATGATGCGGGTGGAAAGGAGTTGTCCGTGGCAGCGAAACATACCGCCATCGAACGGGATCGCCGAAGACTCACGTGGCTTGTTGTAGCTAGCGCGTTGATTACTACTTCGGTGGTCCTGCGCTGGCCAGCGTTTTCCGTCGCGATCTTTGAACCAGATTCATCGGCGGCTCTGCTGGTTCTCTCGCTGGTTTCTGCGGCTGCGAGTTTTCTTTGGTTTCGACAAAGGCCGTTCAAGTCAAAGATACTGATGTTCGTTCTGCCGGCGCTTTGGCCCATTGCTGATGAAGCCGTCGCGATCCTGATTCGCTTCGTACAAGCCCAGGAGCGAGTCGAATTGCTCGATATGGCGGCTACAACTTTCGGGGTCTGTCTCGGCTGGTATTTGTGTTGGTCCCTGCGGCCGTACGAAGGATTAGCTGACTCCATAGCCCGTCGCCATTGGAAATATGTCAGACAACGAGCTCTGCGCGACCGGGAATTCCGTCGCCGGTATATTCGCCGAGCAAAGCGGCAAGCGCTGATTCTCCTTCCAGTTGCCGCCGCACAGGCATTGATCGTTCTTTGGATTCTTTGGTATTCGGCCGAGGGTCAAATCACCTTGCAGCCCTTTCATGTCGCCGCATATGTCTGGCTAATACTCGCCATGTTTCTGATCGTAGTAGTGGTCCTGCCATTTTGGATTGGTCGGGTTTGGCTTGTTTACGAAGCGTCGCCGCACTACTCCGAGCAAATGCCCTGCTTCAGCTGTGACACGAGCTGCTCTGGTATCGAGTTCGATGAGAATGGCTGGGGATGCTGCTCGCAATGCCAAGCGATCGTACATCGCGGTCAGTGGATCCCACCCAGCAAAGAGCGAAAAGGTGGCAGGCAAGCACCGATCAAGCTGCGCACTCAGTTGCTGCATTTGATGCCCGCAATACTGCTCACCTCCGCAGCGATGTTTCTGGTTGTGGCGGCTGGTCTCGTGAACTCTAACGCCGCGACGTACGGCGTGATGGCCACACTAATGGTTGTATTGATGCACGGAGGTATTCGATCCGGGTGGATCGAGTTCGCGAGAATCTGTGCACGCCAGCACATTGAATGTCGAGAGTGTGCCTACGACCTAAAAGGGGCTTCAATCGAACAAGGCGTCGGCGTCTGTCCGGAGTGTGGCACACGGTTCGCGCGCATGGTCGAAGAAGAACGCCCCAAGGCCCAATAGAACAATTCTTTTTCTACCCCTTCTCTTTCCTCTCTGTGCTCTCGGTGCCTCTGTGTTGAGTCCTTCCCCACGTGGTCGATATGAATCAGCGTATGGCCGAGCAGTTCGAACGTCATTCGCGCACGTTCTCGTTGCTGACGTTCGTCAGTCGTCTCACCGGGCTTGCGCGCGATGCGACGCTGGCCCGCGTCTTCGGCGCCGCCGGCGTGATGGACGCGTTCTTTTTCGCCTTCATCATTCCCAATCTCTTTCGGCGACTGTTCGGCGAAGGCGCACTGACCGCGGCGTTCATCCCAAGCTACGCCCAGCTTGACAAGTCCGATCCACAAACGGCCAAACGCTTGGCGTCATTGATCATCGCCGTGCTCGTGGTCGCGCTCAGCGCCGTGACGCTGCTCAGCGAGGTCGTGCTCTACCTCATATCGCGCCAGGCGGATCACGATCACCTGGCCGTCCGATTGATGATGATCATGCTGCCGTACATGCCGTTGGTGTGCGTGGTGGCGATCCTCGGCGCGATGTTGCAGGTGCACGGGCGCTTCGGTCCCACGGCCGCCGCTCCGATCGTGTTGAACATTTGCCTGATCGGCGCTGCCGCCGGGGTCGTGCCGGTCTTTGGTGATCTCAGTGAAGCACGGCACATCAGCGCCGTGGCGATCGCGGTCGTTGTTGCTGGACTCCTTCAAATCGGTTGGATGCTTGGGGCGCTGCGCGGCCGGGGATGGTGGGCGCGCGATTTCAAGGCGGCTCGAGCGCCGGCTCGGGAAGTATTGCGCCGAGCGGGACCGATGATCCTCGGCCTCGGCGTGCTGCAAGTCAATACGTTCTTTGACGGTCTGATCGCCAGCTACCCCACGATCGTTGGATCGACGATCTTTGGAGTTGAATACCCACTCAAAGAAGGCGCGCTGGCGGCGGTGAGTTACGCCCAGCGCCTTTATCAATTCCCGCTTGGCGTATTTGGAATTGCGGTAGCGACGGCGATATTCCCCATGTTAGCTCGACAGGCGGCCGACCCCGTGGCGTTTACCGACACGCTGCGGCGCGGACTTCGATTGGTTGTCTTTATAGGCTTGCCCGCCAGTGCAGGCTTGATGCTCGTTGGTCAGCCGTTGGCGACGGTGATCCTCCAAGGCGGCGACTTTACTGCGGATGATTCAGCCCGCGTGGCGTTTGTGCTCATGGGATATGCGACTGCGGTGTGGGCGTACTCGATGATTCATGTTCTGACGCGCGCGTTTTATGCGGTGGGCAACGCCAAAACGCCGGTGAAGATTGCCGTGTCGATGGTGGGGTTGAATCTGATATTGAATTGCACGTTGATCTGGACGCCGCTGCGCGAGGCTGGGTTGGCGTGGTCGACGGCAATCTGCGCCACGCTTCAGGCAGCCATTTTGCTGTGGTGTATACAGCGCAAAACACCGCACACCGTCAACACCGAAGTGATTTTCAGTTGGACGAAGTCGATCATCGTGACGTCATTGATGTTCGTGATCGCATGGATCGTGCTGGCAAACCTGCCGGCCGTGACAACGTGGGGTGCATCGTTCGCGCAGCTCCTCATCGTCGTGCTTGTCGGCATGCTCGTCGTGTGTTCCGCCGCCGGCGCGTTCCGTATGCCCGAACTGTGGTGGGCGCTGGGCAAGCGGGGCTGATCGGCTGGTCGAGCCCGCCGTTCAGCCTTTATACGCCAAGCCGGGCACTCATCGCGTTATGCGCTTGTTGGCTTACGGCCAAAAGGAACAGGTCAAGAGGAAGGGAGCCGATCCCGTCCCGACTGTCCAACGACCGCATGCTCGTGGCGTTGGGGGCGACAAGATAACATTTCCCTGCGAAGCGCGGAAATCTTCGGGTGAACTCAAGGAGGCCGGCCTGAGAGTGTGTTGTTGACGCCGCGATTTCAAACGCCAACGGTTCAGTTGGATGGTCGAACACCAGGTCAACTTCGTGCTGACCGTCACGCCAATAGTACAGACGAACCTGTGCGTGTTGCGCCAAGACATGCAGGTGCGATGCTGCAAGATTCTCATAGAGTTGGCCCATCTCCACTGGATCGGAAAGAGGCGCGACACCGCGCTGGAGAGCGGCGTTCCGTACAGCCGCGTCCACAAAATAAAGCTTCCTTCCACGTTTTTGCCGGGCCGCCTCAGTCCCCGAATAGTTCTGGAGCCTGAAGATAAGGAACGCTCGTTCGAGGTACGCAACGTATCGATCGAACGTCGGGAGGGAGAGTCCATCGAGCGTGCGACATAGCGACGTGGGCGACAGAATACCAGTGATCTGACCAGCAAGTGTGTACAGCAATCGCTCCAGAAGCATAGGATTGTCAATACTGAACGCCTGCGGGATGTCTTTGTAGACAGCCCGTTCGATCGCGTCATTCTTGAGCGTTCGCTGCGACTCAAGAAGAAGAGATGCTTCGTCCATATCCGCTTGGCTTGTCTCAATGAGTAGCTCAGGAAAGCCGCCCGTAAACAGAAAGCGGCGCCGGGCATTCTCAAGAGACCCGATGTCGATATCCGCGTCTATGCATCGATCAATGCATGAAGCCAGTGTCTCGGCTTCAGGAACTGCGATCGGCTGATCGATAAGATCGAGGAATTCGAGGAAGAGGTATGGCGCCATGAACTGCTCTTCCCATCGACCGACGCCGCTTTCCATCCGACGATCACGCAAGACCGCCGTGGAACTTGATGAGCCTACTATTCGCACCGGCCACTGTTCGTCGTAGAATGTCTTGAGCCAGAGATCCCATTCGCTTGCGTAGGCCAGTTCGTCAAGGAACAAGTAAAGAGGCGCCTCATTCGTGGCGTTTGTTCCCTTGAGTAGGTCTCGCACCCATTCACCGAGCGGGATGGACAGGAGCAGGGGATGATCAAGCCGTAGCCACCATACTCGGCGGCGGGGTATGCCTTCGTGAAGCAGGTGCCGAACTGTTTGGTAAAGGCACGTCGTCTTCCCAACCCGCCTCGGGCCGAGGATGAGCTGATAGCGCCGAGGCGCGTCTTCTAGTACGCGCTTCCAGAGCTCCATCGCCAACGGGCGTTCGACCTTCCTCGCCAACGTGTCGGGAACTGATCCGTCAGCGAGCCAAGGGTTCTGCTCGCCAAGAATCCGCTGAAAGTCCGCCGCACTTGGCTTCCATAGGGGTCTCTTCCGCGTGTCAGCCATCACCATACTGTATCGACGAGGTTTCCGGAGTCAATAAGCCACACTGGGTGATGCATAAAAGCTATTTATCCATCATGGAAAGTGCTGGTCAGGGCAGAAAGTGGCATTCCCCGCCCCAACGTCCGATATGCCCCTACACGTCTATTGAGCAACGCGCCAGGCATCGCCGTCACGCTCGATCGAGCGATACAGCGTGTCGCGCTCGACGGGGCGGAAGCCTGCTTCGCGGATGGCTCGCTGGAGGTCCCAGACGGTGGCTTCTTGATGGGTTGATGGGCCACCGACCTTGGTGATGTCGTACCACACGACGGTGCCATCGATGTCATCAGCGCCGTTTTGTAGCATGAATTGCGCCATCTCAAGCGTGTGCATGATCCAAAACGCTTTGCAGTGTGGCAGGTTATCCAACATCAAACGGGCGATGGCGAGGGTGCGAAGATTCTCTAGTCCGGTCGGTCCGGGCAAGTGCTGCAACGCGCTGTCGTCTGGAATGAACGGCAGCGGAATGATCGTCTGAAAGTAGCCGGACTCACACGAATCCGGATCGGGCAGGCGCTGGCGGGGGTACATCTCATCCGGGCCGGTCAAGACGACCGCATCGTCCTCCTGCAACGCGATACCTTGTGACTGAGCCCATGAGCGCAGCGTGCGGTCCTGTTCACAGCGGAGAATCTCCATGTGCTTGATGCGATCGGCGCGCTCTTCAATATGCCCGTAGAGGATCGTCGCATTTGTATTCAAGCCGAGTTCATGCGCTGCGCGGTGAACATCAAGCCAAGTCCCAGCGCGGATTTTCCCCTTGAACGCTTCATCGTGAACACGATCGTCAAAGACTTCGGCTCCCCCACCGGGAAGCGACCCCAGCCCCGCTTCCTTCAAGTCCCGAAGCACCGATTTGATGCCTTCGTATTTCAACGAACCGCGCTTGGAGATGCGCGCCAGGTGCACGATTTCCACCGCCGTGAACGCTTTGATATGCAGCTTCGGCGCGGCCTCGCGAATCGCGCGCATCATCTCGGTGTAATACTCGAACTCCAGCCAAGGGTGCAGCCCGCCAACGATGTGGATTTCGGTCGCGCCGATCTTGGCCGCCTTGATCGCTTCAGCGCGAATCCGGTCGATCGAGAACTCATACGCGCCCGGCTGATCCTTCTTGCGGTAGAAGCTGCAAAAGGTGCAACTGAGCGCGCAAACGTTGGAGTAGTTGAGGTGGCGGTTGATGTTGTAGTAGGCCGCATCGCCGTGCATTCGTCGGCGTACGAAGTGGGCCAGGGAGCCGACCGACCAGATATCCGGCGTCTCATACAGGAGCAGGCCGTCGTCCACCGAGAGGCGCTGTCCGGCGTGGACCTTCTGGACGATCGGGTCGAGGCGGGAGTCGCGGCCGGGGCGGACGGCGGATCGGGCGGGGGCAGGGCTCTGGATTGCCAGGGTGGTGGCGGACATGGGCAGTAGGATGAGCATCGTAGCCCCTGGAGGCCGATCCGGAGGCCGATCCGGCACAAAACGAGCCCGGCAGTCACTTGAGTCAGATGAGAGAGACTGCCGAATCCGATCCTTTAGGCCGGAACTTATGGATCATCAAGGATATTCGGACTACGCGCTGGAGCGAATCCGTTGCGTTGACGATATCGACGTTGTCTCTCGAGGCGCTGGGGGGCGGTCACGAGCGCGAGTGCCCTGTAATGCAGCAACACAACCACCACGATCAGGCCGCGGGTCGGGACCCGGACCCCGCCGAGCCAGGCATTGGGCCGTCGGGGCTATTGTCTGGGGCGAATGGACAGCCGCTCGACGAGCTCTCTCGGGCCGCGGGCGACGAGGTGTTCGACATCCTCTCGGGCGTTCAGCTGCAGATCGAACGGCTCCGCGGCCTGCACCGTGGTCATGACGAGAAGCTCGCGGCTCTGACCGCGCGTTCCCGGGAGATCGAGACGGCCGGTCAGGAGGCCGCCCAGCAGCGCGCTGCCGTGCAGCAACAGCAGGAGGCGCTGGCCGAGCGTGAACATGAGCTCGCGACGGCCCGCCGGCAGCATGCGGCAACTGAGGCTGAGTTGGACCGCCAGCAAGCGCAGTTCGTTGAGCAACAGGCCAGAGGCGAGACCGATCGCGCGGAGCCGGAACGCCGGACGCGGGACCTGGAGCAACGAGAGGCCGCGCTGAGCCAACAGCAAGCTGAACTCTCCCCGGAACGTCTTGACGAGCTTTTGGATCGTTGCCAGTCACTACAAGATCAGCTCAGTGCTGGCGAGTCCCAAATCACCGAGCTCGGCCTGGAACTCGATCGCCGCGCTCAGCAGATCGATGCCACGGACCAGCAGTGCCGTGAGGCCGAGGAGCAGAGCCAAGCACTTCAGCAGCAAGTGGCTGAGCTTCAAAGCACTGGTGCGGAAACGAACGAGCGTACTGAGAACCTGAATCGGGAGGCGGAGTCGAAGCTTACAGCACTTACCGATCAGGTGCGCGAGCTGGAGGCGACACGAGAAGAGCAAAGCGCTTCCCTGGAGGAGTTCCGCCAAAAGAACCAGGCGGCTGAGCAAGAGAACCGCAAGGTCTCTGAAACTCTTCACGAACAAGAGGCGCAACTTGAAGAAGGGACCAAGGCCAAGGCGACTGTGCAGGATCAGCTCGGGGCCGCTGAGAATCAGATCATTGACCTGAAGGAGGAGCTGGATCGTCGTGCGCAGCAGGTCAATGCCAAGGACCAGCAGTGCCGTGAGGCTGAGGAGCAGAGCCAATCACTTCAGCAGCAAGTGGCTGAGCTTCAGAGCACGGTTGCGGAAACAAACGAGCGGGCTGGAAGCCTGAATCGGGAGGCGGAGTCGAAGGTTGCAGCACTTACCGAGCAGTTGGAGGAGCTGGAGGCGACGGTGCAAGAGCGAAGCGCATCGTTAGACGAGTACCGCGACAAGTTCCAGACCGCCCAGGAGCGGATCGGTGACCTTGCCGGCACGATCGAGGAACAGCAACCCCGACTCGAGGAGGGCGCCGAGGCCATTGCGACGGTGCAGCAGCAGCGGCAGCAAATCGGGGAATTGACCAACCAACTGGCCCAGTACAAAGTCGCCAGCGACCCCGACCAGTCACGGCAGAAGGACGAGCGAATTGAAGAGCTCGTCGAAGCGCTTCGCCAGGCCCGAGGTCAAAGCCCCGGCGAACAATCACACGCAGAAGCCGAAGCGCGGATCCACGAGCTGACGACCGAGAATGATCAGCTCAGGATCGAAGCTGAGCGTGCGGCTATCGAAACGCAGGAGGCGTTACGCCAATTGGAGCAGCACGATCACGCGGGGTCGGTCGACGACGGTGAAGATATCGTCGCGCTGCATCAACAACTCGAACAAGTCGAGCGGAAGCTCGCCGAAGCGCGTGCCGTCGACCTGCATCCGTCCCGAGGCGGGTTCGATCATCCAGCGGACGGTGCTGGGAACGAAGCGCAGCGTCTTCGGGTCGAGACTCAGCACCTTCAGCGACGCCGGGGCAGGCTGGCGCGACTCCGCCGTGCCCTGCGGGCTCGGACGCGACCGGATCCTCTCACCGGGCCGGAGACAGAGGTTGATTCCTACGACCTGCAGGACCAAGAGCGTCAAACTCAGCAGCTTACGGAACTGCGCGAAATGTTGGCGGCGTCCGAACGGGAGATGATTCGCAGGTGGGCTCGGCCATGGGCGGTGGTGACGCTCGGCTGGGTTGCGGTATTGGCGGTCGTCGTCGCCGGGGCGAGCTGGTTCTTCGCCGATCATTTCGCTCCGGCCACGGTGTCATCGTCGGTCACCTTCGAAGCGAGGAATCGATCGGGCGCGCCACTGTCGATCGAGGAAGCGGAATCGTGGCGCAGCTGGCACACCGACCTGCTCGTGGACACCGGGTTTACAAACACGTTAGCCAAGCGGCTCGCTGATCGTCGACTCGATCGCTACGGCGACCCCAACGCTCTTCGCCAACGGTTCATGGTCGATCTGACGATCGACGCCGTGCCCGAAGGGATCATGACGGTTTCGTTGGCGGGCACGGATCCGCAAGAGATCACGGCGTTGCTCGATGCCCTTGCCACGACATTCGTCACGGAATCGTCGCGCCGTATGAGCAAACGAGGTGACGGCCCGCACGCGGTCGTCAAGGGCGGAACCAAGGAAGGTGACCGCCTGCGATACGCCACGCTCAATCCGATCCCCATCCACGACGAGCGGCTGCAATACGCCGGCTTCGCCTTCGGCGCTGCGTTCCCAGCCTGCCTGTTGCTGATCTGGGTGATCTACCGTCGCCTCGCTCTGGCCAAGAGCGTCTTCGACGATCCGGACGCGATGTTCATCGTTCCTGCCGTCTAGTGCGGCTCGACTGAAGCCGTAGCGGCTCCGGTGGCATGGGCATCCTGCCCGTGCGGTCCGACCGTGAAAAACCGCACGGGCAGGATGCCCATGCCACCGGAGTCGGGCCGATCGACTCGTTGGAACCGGCAAGTTGATCGTGGCGTGAGATGACTAGCGCACGCAGCCGCTATATCTTGAGTGAAACTGCTCTAGAGCAAAGTAGACGCAGGTCGAGGGCGGGGGATGCCAACGCGGTCTTGTTCACGGCGGCGTGCGACGACCCTTGGCGCCTGATAATCGCCGTCCAGTCAGGGGCGATCGCAGCGGCCTTATCGGAACCTCCGAGCGCTGAGGAAGGCTGGGGAAACCCTGTCGTTCGCAGGACTTATCAACGCAGCGATTGAGTGGTTGCTGCAAAAGCACGAGGTCGATCAGGCCGATTGGCGTCACTCGTAGGAAGTTTGTTCAGTCTCGGAGGCAACGCGAGTCGAACGATGCCAATGCTTCAACTGACCAGCGCGATGCCCGAAATGATGCCGTCTCCGTCGGGGCCGTCCTCCCGAATCTGGAGTGGTTCTGACGTACCACTCGGTACGCCCGAGCCGGACCCCTTTCCCGGGCGCGTCTTCACCGCTGCCGACACGTTGAGCCGGCGGATGAAGGATCTCGCCCGCGAGTTTGATTGTCTGGGCTATTTCGACGACGACGACAGCCCCCGCGCCGCCTAGCTCGGGCTCGAATTCACCCTTGAAGTCGCCGCCGCCTTCGCCGCAGACTGCATCAAGTCCCGGACTCGGTCCGCACGGTAATCCGCATCTGTCACGATCGTTGGCGCGACCGACCGACGAGCAGTCTCGGGAACGCGCTCCGGCCGCTGTCTACCTAGGCCCGGGAACGGAATAGTTGACGTACCGAGCTTTATCCGTCGCACCCCGGTTTGCCTGGCCCGTCGCGGATCCATTCTCAAGTTGAGCCTGTCCTCATAAGGATCATCGCCGACGCCATCCTCGCCTTGCCGGGTTGACGCATCGACCTGGCCCAAGCGCTCCAGGTCGGGATAGCCGATGTAGAAAACGGTCCCGGCGGGGATAAGCGGCACGGTTCCGTTCTTGCCGCGCGTATACACCGACTGAGGAAAGATCGCGTATATCCCGCCCTCGATCCGCATGAGCAGATCGTCTCGATTGGGAACGCGATACACCTGGTCAAACGCGGACGGCTCACGAAGTCCCCGCTCAATCTGCCGCAGACTTATGGACAGCGGCGACGTGTCCTCCACCGTCTGGTCGAGCGGCTTGAGATCACCGGTCTGGCCCAGGACGGGCGTCGACAGGCAAAGGACGAGAGTGGCGATTCCAAGGCGGGTCATGTCTTTTCCTCATCGGCGCGAGGCAATCCGACGCCACAGTATACCGGATGTCGCCTCGACGATCCGCGCCGAAAAAGCGTTACCGGCTCGATTGTGCGAGAATCGTAGTTGTCGCGGCCGGCAGACGGACATCGCCGGAGTCCGTCCTGACCCACAGCCCGTCCAGCGGATCGATCCGGAGCACCGTGCCGTGGACGGTCTCCCGGCCGTTTCGCAATGTCGCCTCGGCGCCGCTCAGTGCATCACGCTCGGTGAAGGCCTCCACGAGCACGTCGTCAGGTTGTCGAAGCGCCGTACGCAGTGATTCAAGGACGGCAACAATGACGTCAAGCCGATCGACTTGCGCGCCGAGTTGGGCCAAGCTGACAGCCCGATCGGCCAGCTCTTCGGGCCATGTCGTTTGAGAGACATTCAGGCCGATCCCAGCTACGGCCAGCGCCCCGGACTGCTCGATGAGAATGCCGGCGAGCTTTCGGCGTTCGACGACAATGTCGTTGGGCCACTTGATGCCGACCGGACGATCGAGCAATCGCTCCACCGCGCGAGCGACGCCGACGGCGAAAGCCAATGCAAGTCGCTCAGAGGGGCCGCAGGGGAGCACGATACTCAAGGCCACCCCGTCCTCCCGCGTATCGGCCCAACGTCGGCCGAGTCGTCCTCTTCCTGCCGTCTGTCGCCAGGCCACGACCACGTCACCCAGCTGCGCCCCAAGTCGTCGCGCTGCATCTTGGGTCGAAGCGGTTTCTCGGATGACGATGACCCGTCGGAACACCTCGCCGTCGGATACGACGACCTTGTCTATGCGATCGGTCCATTGCTCTAGTGGTATTGCGTCCATCGCTTAGGCCAAGTCCAAACCGATATCGAGGCAGGCTGCTGAATGCGTCAGCGCGCCGACCGATATCCGATCCACGCCGGTTTCCGCAACGGCCCGAACCGTGTCGAGTGTAATTGAGCCGGATGCTTCAAGCAGTATCTCCGGCGCGAGCTTGTCTCGAGAAATAACCGCGTCGCGCATCTGATCGAGCGACATATTGTCCAGCAACACCATGTCAATCAAGCCGGGCTCAATCTCCAGCACCAGGCGCAGTTGCTCCAGCGTATCGATCTCGACTTCCACAAATCGTAGGTCGTAGCGATCGCGGGCAGCTTTGGCCGCGGCGGCGACCGTCTGTGCAAACTCGCCGGGGCCGAGGTGTTGCAGGTGGTTGTCCTTGAACAACACGGCGTCGTGCAAGCCGAGCCGGTGCAGCGTGCCGCCGCCGCAGCGAACCGCGTACTTTTCCAGAAAGCGCATTCCGGGGGTGGTCTTGCGGGTGTCGCAAATCACCGCCGTTGTCCCGGCGATCGCCTCAACGTAACGGCGGGTGAGCGTGGCGATGCCGCTGAGCCGACCGATGAGATTCAGCATGGTGCGCTCGACCGCGAGGATCGGCCGCAAGTCGCCCAGAAGCCGCCACAGGACTTGACCGGCAGCGCAGGCTTCGCCATCGCTGGCAACAGGCTCGAACCGCACATCACACTCGAATACTTCAAGCAGTCGAGGGATGACCGCCAAACCGGCAACGGTCCCGGCTTGCCGCGCCACCCCCGCCGCTCGCACATCCCATTCGTCATGGATGATGCTCTGTGTGGTGACATCCCCGCTGTCGGCAAGGTCCTCCGCCCGGGCTGCGCTCAAAAGTCGATCCAGCGACCCATCCGCGGTGAGCGCTAAAAACAACTCCGAGAGCGACAAGGCGTTCAGATCCTGCATGGCCAACAGTCTACGGCGGTTTGCAGGGCGGGGAAGTCAGCGGCTATCCTTGGCGGAACGTGCCCACCAGCCCGGCCAAGCAAGCCCTGCATCCCATCGAAGCGTCGCATCTCCATGCGCGGCGTGAGCGTGTGTTTCTCATCTTCGCCGGGCTATTCCTTGGCACACTGACGATGCTCAACATTCTCGGCATCAGCCGGTTTATCAAATTGGCGTCGTTGGAAACGGTGGATGGCCTGGAACTGACCTTCGCGGTGGCGGTGGGTGTTCTGCCGTATCCGATCACATTCCTGTGCACCGATTTCATAAGCGAGTTCTACGGACGTCGGCGTGCGAACTTCGTGGTCCTGGTCGGTCTGCTGCTCAACGGCTGGGTCGTGTTGATCCTTTGGCTGGGCGGCGTCCTTCCAGGCTTTGAGCCGACGGATCCCCAGACCGGCGAGCTTCTGCGCGATGCAGCGGACCGACTTCCCGTGTTCTTCGAGATCCGAGCGCTCACCTTCGGCGCAGTAGCGGCTTCGATGATCGCCTACCTCGGGGCTCAACTCTGCGACGTCTATCTGTTCCATTTCTTAAAGAAACTAACGCGAGGCAAGATGCTATGGGTGCGTAACAACGGTTCCACGCTCATCAGCCAGGCGGTCGATACCATCGCCGTCATCCTCATCACCTATTGGGTCGGCGGATTGGCCGGGGTTATTGATGTTGACCGAAGCGTGGGGCCACAACTGCTGTTGCTGATCGCCACGGGATATGCGTTCAAGTTTGTGGTCGCACTACTCGATACGATTCCGTTTTATTTTGGCGTGAAGTTCCTGAGTCGATATCTGCAGATTGATCCTACGATCGAGCATCACGCCGACCGCGAGGCGCTTGCCCACGATCGAGGGAACGACAAATGACGCCGTGATTCGAAAGCCCACGGCGTGCACGCCGTGGGCTGGAAGGAAGGAGCGACCGTGAGCGGGTATCACGACAATATTTTCACGAAGATCATCGATGGCGAAATCCCCTGCCACAAGATCTACGAGGACGAGCATGTGCTGGCGTTTCTGGATATCGGGCCGCTCAGCGAAGGGCACACGCTGGTCATCCCCAAGGAACGCAAGGCGACGCTGGACGAGCTGAGCGACGAATCGGCGGCCGCGATCGGGCGCGTGCTGCCCCGGCTGTGCCGCGCGGTGATGCAGGCCACCGGCGCGGAGGCGTACAATGTGCTTCAGAACAACGGATCAGCTGCACATCAAGCGGTCCCTCACGTGCATTTTCATATCATTCCGAAGTTTACTGATACCGGATTGGGAATGACTTGGCATGGCCGATCACTTGACGACGCCGATGCGGATCGCCTGGTGAAACAGATGCGGACATCCCTCGATGCGGACTGATCTTGGTGCGAAGCTATCATTGCTGCGATTGTTACGTCTTACGCTCGCTTTGATCGGAGTATCGCCTTGAGCCCGTCGCTCAGTCACGCAGTTGGATGCTGCCTGGTAATTCTTTGGACGATCAGCGGGTGCGGCAAATCGAAACCGCCGCCGCCGCCGGCTCCGCCCCAGGCTACGTCACAGGATGTGCCGTGGTTTACGGAGATTTCACAGCAGGTGGGACTGGACTTTCACCATGAATCGGGCGTTGATGATAGCTACTTCATGCCTCAGATCGTCGGCTCAGGTGCTGCGTTGTTTGACTACGACGCCGACGGAGATCTGGATATTTACCTTATCAACAGCGCGGATCGACTTGGCAAGACGGTCCCCGCTCCGATCAATCGCCTCTATCGCCGGGAAGATGATGGAACGTACCGCGATGTCACCACGGCATCCGGCCTGGGCGATCCGGGCTTTGGCATGGGCGTGGCGATCGGCGACTACGACAACGACGGGTACCCGGATGTGTACCTGGCGAACTACGGCCCCGACGCGTTCTATCGTAACAACGGCGATGGATCGTTCACCGACGTTACAAGTCAGGTCGGCGTGAACAACAACGAATGGGCCTGTTCAGCAGCCTTTATTGATTACGACTTGGACGGCTACCTCGATGTCTTCATCGTGAACTATCTGGATTACCCGGAGCCGAAAGTGTGCACCGATTCGGCAGGCCGGCCCGAATACTGCGGCCCCAGCGCCTCGCCGCCGGTGGCTGACGTGCTGTATCGCAACAATGGCGATGGCAGCTTTACCGATGTCAGTGCATCGACCGGCATCGGTGCGATCCGGGGCCGTGGGCTCGGTCTTATCTGCGAGGACTTCAATGATGACGGTTGGCCGGACGTTTATATCACCAACGACGGGGATGCGAATTTCCTATGGCTCAATAACGGTGATGGGACGTTCACCGAATCCGCGACGATCACCGGCGCCGCGTTCAATGCCTTCGGTGAGGCGGAGGCCAGCATGGGCGTGACCGCGGGCGATATCGACGACGACGGCGATCTGGACTTGTTCATGACACACCTGCGCCGCGAGAGCAACACGATCTACAGAAATGACGGCGATGCGGGCTTCATGGATGTTACCGGCGCGTCGGGGCTCGGCACGCCGAGCATGAGATTCACAGGATTCGGAGCGGCGTTCGTCGATCTCGATCACGACGGTGACCTGGATCTGGTCGTTGCCAACGGTCGGGTGAAACGCGGTGTGCTGTATGACGGCGCTGATCCCCAATCCACTCTCCGCGATTACGCTGAGCCCAACTTGCTGTTCCTCAACGACGGTCAAGCCCGGTTCAGCGAGGCAGGTCATCTCGCCGGTGCCCTGGGTCAACGGATTGGCGTGAGCCGCGGCTTGGTGGTCGGCGACATCGACAATGACGGGGACCTGGACGTACTGATAACGAATTGTAATGGACCGGTCCGGTTGTTTCGAAACGACGCCCCCAAGCAGGGACATTGGCTGATTGTCCGGGCGGTCGATCCCGCGCTGCGGCGCGATGCCTACGGGGCCCGGGTTGTGGTCACCGTCGGTGGCCGCAAGATCCACCGCACGATCAATCCCGGTTACAGCTACGCCTCAAGCTGCGATCCCCGCGCTCATTTCGGACTGGGCAGCGCTGAGCGCGTCGAGGAGATTGTGATTCGTTGGCCGGACGGGACGATTGAGAGATTCGCCGGTCGTGGGGCGGATCAAATCGTTACCCTAAGCAAAAGCCTGAAGCTCGATCCGTCCTGAACGAGGGAGCATGGATACTGGGCCAACAACTCGACCGTACCGATGCACATTTTGGCGCGACCTGCTCTTGGTCTGCGCGTGGTGCGTTGTGCCGCTCGCGTGTTCCGGCGATGAGTCGGCTGAACTGGACCAGCCGGCCGAAGCCGTCGACTCGCCGGCTGTGATTCCAACGCCCGATCTTCGGGACGCGGAAGCGCCGGTCATCGAGAAGATTACCAAGGCCCGCGAACAGGTCGTGCAGGACGTAGACTCAGGCGGCGCGTGGGGTCGGCTCGGGATTGTGCTGGATGCTCATGGCCTCTATGACGATGCGTTGCCATGTTACCAGCGAGCCGGCCAGCTTGACCCCACAGACCACCGCTGGCCGTACCTGACCGCGGTCGTGCTTGCCGATGATGACCCGATGCAGGCGATCAGCCACTTTGAGCGGGCCATCGAGATCGAGCCTCGATCGAGCGCGATCCGACACACCTTCGCCGACACGATGCTGCGGGGGGGGCGCTTACAGGAAGCTGAGGCACAGTACTTTGAGGCGCTCAAGCTCGATCCTGAAAACCGCAACGCGCTGCTGGGATTAGGCGAGCTGGCGGTGCGTGGGAACCGACTGGAAGAGGCGCTGGGGCGCTTCTCCCGAGCTCTGGAGCTCGAGCCGTACGACAGCGAGGTTCACGAGAAGCTGGCGCGGCTGTATACGCGCATGGGTGATCCGGCCAAGGCTGAGCAGGAGGCGATGCTGGTGAAGGCCTTCCCCGAGAAAGCCCCGGTGCGTGATCCGATTCGGGCAGAAGTTGCGGCCGAGGCCGTGAACTCGACTTCGGTGATCCGTCGGGGGTTGGCACATACTCGACACGGGCGAGATCGCGATGCGGAAGCGGCGTTCCGTCAGGTGCTTGAATCGCAGCCGGAGCATATCAAGGCCCTTTTGAATCTCGGCGCCATACTCGTCAGGCAGGGGCGAATTGCCGAGGCCATTGAACAGCTTCGCACCGCGTTGTCGCTTGCCCAAGACAATGCCGAGGTACACAGCAACTTGGGCGTTGCCCTGGCGTATGACAAACAAGTGCCTCAAGCGCTGGAACATATCCAAACCGCCCTGCGGCTCGATCCCAACTACAACGAAGCCTATTACAATCTCGGATGGATTCTTGAAGCGCAGGGAAAAACTGATCAAGCTCAAGCTGCGTATCAGCGGGCGCTTGAACTCAATCCAGTGAATGTTCGGGCCCACAACAATCTCGGGAAGGTGCTGGCCTCGCGCGGGCAGCTCGACGAGGCGGTGAAGCATTGGCGACACGCCGTTGCCTACAGCCGCGAGAACCCCGAGGCGCTATTCAACCTCGCGGTGGCGTTCATTCAACAGGAACGGTTCGGCGAGGCGGTCTCGCTTCTGGAGCGCGGCCTGCAACAAGACCCGCAGAACCTTCGCATGATGGCAGGCTTGGCGACGCTCCTGGCGACCTGTCCTGAGGCTTGGCATCGTGACGGCGACAAGGCGGTGCAGCTCGCGGAGCACCTGGTGCAGCGCAGCGAAGGCAAGCACATCCCGTCACTGAACCTTTTGGCGGCGGCACAGGCCGAAGCCGGCGACTTCGATCGCGCGGTTGGGACCTCCCGACGGGCCCTGGAGCTCGCCCGAGCCTCGGGTCAGACCACACTGGAGCAGTTGATCCAGTCGCGTCTGCGGCTCTACCAAATCCGCAAGCCGTACCATCAGGAGCCTCCCGCACGCAATCCGGTCGCGCCTCAAGGCGGCCGGCCCCTGGAGGAATCAGGCGGTCCAGGATCGCTCGGGGACGACCGTGGAATCCGCGCAATAAAAACGCCGCGGAGATGAACCTCCGCGGCGTGGTCGCTGTTTTGTTACAGCCGGAAATGTGGGCTCAGGCCCGACGACGACGTCTGGAAACCAAACCGGCCAGACCAAGCAGAGCCAACGCACCGGGTGCAGGCACCACCCAGTCGATCGTCGTATTGGAAAGGTCCGCGGGCCCTAAGGGGTCATCAAAGAGCTCGCCAACGATGCTGAAGGCTCCGGAAACGGGAAGCAGAATCGTGCCGCCCTGTGCGCTGAGGTCGATCAGCTGCGTGGGGCTGCCGCTTCGGTCTGTCAGGCCGACGATCGTCTCTTCAAGGCTCGTGCCCTGGAGGAGGTCGCCGTAGGCGTACCGAATGTGTCCGTTGCTAAACAGCGTCACGGTGAACGTGTTCAGAGCAGTGTTTGCACCAAATCGGGGAACGTTGGTGTAGATAACGCTCATCTCGCCCGGCACGGTATCGACGTACAGGATTGAGCCAGCGACGTTCGGAGACAGGTCGGTCCACAGCGGAGCGATTGCCGGCCCACTGGAGTCGGATTCAAACTCGCCCAACGACGGGCTGAAGTCGGTCTCTCCGGAGGTGAAGGCAAGAATGCCGTTGGAGCCGATCCAGATACTGGTGTAGCCCGTGCCATAGAAATCGAAACTGAACCCAATTGGTCGGTTGACGGAGCTGTCATCAAAGAGCGGACCGCCCATGTTGCTGGCCAGCTCTTCATCGGCCAGTGCCGTGGAGGCGAAACCGCTTGCCAGCAGCCCTCCCACCATAATCGATGCAAGAATCTTCCTCATAGTAGTGCTTACTCCTGTACTGTTGTTCTCAAGAACCTTGTCCTCTCCTCCTGACTCGGATCGCGTATTCCGAGCCAAGCGCTCGCGCGTAAAAAAGAGGTCCAAATGTTGCCGTACACACGTACGGTTCAAATCCTCGGCCACACCTTTCGATGCAGACGACGCCAAGACCAAGTCGCACGCCAGAGCGCCAACTCGGCTCGCTCTCTTTTGTTGGAGGAATTTCGACGCCAACCCGTGGGGGCCGGTCTCCTCCTCACGCACTCCCCGGTTGCACACACCCCGATCCGTGA
>JADFNO010000107.1 GCA_022563315.1 Planctomycetota bacterium
CTCGGCGCGAGTTGGATCGAGGAGGCGGAACTGCTTCCTAAGGATGGAGTCAACGAAGATCGATTTGGGGAATCTGTTGGTATTTCTGGAGACGCGGCGATAGTCGGGGCGAACGGAGACGATGACAATGGACCAGAATCCGGTTCGGCGTACATCTTTCGGTTTGATGGTCGCGTCTGGATCCAAGAAGCCAAGCTCGTGCCTTCCGACGGCTCGCAGGCGGACGAGTTTGGGAAGGCGGTAGCGATTTCCGGCGATCTAGCGATCGTAGGGGCTTATCGTGCGGATGAAGCCGGAGTAGACTCAGGCGCAGCCTACATCTTTCGACGCACGGAAAGTGCCTGGGAGCAAGAGATCAAACTTCTGGCGTCCGACGGTGAAACGCAAGACAGGTTCGGCTGGTCGGTCGCGTTGAGTGGAAACGTTGCTCTAATCGGAGCCCGAAGGCACGACGACAACGGCGTGGAGTCAGGAGCCGCATACGTCTTCCGATTCAACGGATCGACGTGGATCGAAGAGCAGAAGCTCTTAGCTTCAGACGGTGATATGCTTGATGATTTCGGCTTCTCGGTGTCGCTCTCAGAGAACGTCGCAGTTATAGGAGCAAGGGGTGATGAGGACAATGGATTTGAATCAGGGTCGGCCTATGTCTTTAGATTCATGGATTCTATGTGGACGGAGGAGCAGAAACTTCTAGCGAAGGACGGCGAACCTGAGGATAAGTTCGGGCATTCGGTAGCGGTTTCGGGAGACGTGGCCGTGATCGGCGCAAGATGGGACGACGATAATGGAACTGACTCGGGCTCTGCCTACGTCTTTAGTTTCAACGGCGACGGATGGTCACAAGAGGCCAAACTAGCTGCCTCGGACGGAGCGGCGGGGGACGCCTTCGGGGTGTACGTAGGTGTACATAACGGCATCGCCGGCGTCGGTGCGCCGGAGGAAGACGACCCGGGTGGTAATTCTGGCGCACTATATGTCTTTGGGGGTCTGTCTGATTGCAACGAGAACGGTGAGCTCGATATCTGCGATATCGCGGACGGTACGTCCGAGGACGACAACGGCAATGGTATTCCCGATGAATGCGAGATCAAAGACCTTGTACTTGATCTGGACATCAAGCCCGGATCATGTCCCAATCCGCTGAATCGCAATAGTCACGGCATGATGCCGGCGGCGATCCTGGGGACCGACGTCTTTGACGCTGCGCAGATTGACATTTCCTCGGTGTTGATCTCTCGTGCTGACGGGATCGGGGGGAGCGTCGCACCGAATGAAGGCCCGCCCGGACCGCATTCGGTGCTCGAAGATGTGGGCACGCCGTTCGACGGCGAATCGTGCGATTGTCATGAACTACAAGGCGATGGCGTCGTCGATCTTCTGATGCACTTCCAAACGCAGGAAGTAGTCGAGGCGTTGGAGCTGGATGATCTGCCACCGGGTACGTTCGTCGAACTTACCGTCACAGGCGTCCTGCTGGACAAGACACCGTTCGCTGCGAATGACTGCATTCGCCTTGTGCCGCCCGGAGACATGGATGGAGACGGAGTAGTCGGCGCAATGGACCTGATCATGTTGATCTCTTCCTGGGGATCTTGTGCAGAGTGCATCGATTGCCCTGTCGACTTGGATGGGGATTGCGCGGTCGGCGCGGCTGATCTACTGATCCTGCTGGCCAATTGGAGGTAAAGAGAAGGCATGGGGGCATCGAAGGATCGAGTGGCGGGTTTGTTGTAATCCCTCGGCTAGATCGCCCGGGCGGTGCGGTATCTCTCCGTAGGCGGCCTCTGCGGTAGGGCATAGACAGCCCGGGTCGTACGGGAAAACCCGTGCCAGGCCCCGTTTTTGCCGCGAATGCCTTGCATTCTGTGCTGAGGTTGAGACAATCGTTGCTGGAGAAGGGCGGGATTCTCTCGTCGCGAGTCGATCAGTTCTCAACGTGGGCTAGAAAATGATGTTCTCCAACGCATTACCCGTCGCTATGCTCGCCTGCTTGTTGAATGGGCTCGCGTCGAGCACGGCATTTGCTCAGACCGACTGCGGCACTGTCTTGACAGCGGCGCAGGCCAAGCGGGCTAGAGCGCTGATCGACGCGGGCGCGTATGACCTACCAGTTGGGGCCGCAGGCGGTCAGTATGTGGTGCCCTTCACATTTCATGTCGTTCGCCGAAGCGACGGCACGGGCGGTATCTGGGAGGGTCAACTCGATCAGGCACTGGAAGATGCCAACGCTGCCTTCGTTGACTCCGGCTTCGAGTTTTGCCAGGCGGCCGGGATTGACTATATCGATGACGATGACTTTTACTACAACATTGATACGCTAGCGGAAATCAACGCCCTGCGGCAAACGAATCCGGTCGCGAACACCGTCAACATCTACTTCACTCCGAATCTCGCCAACCAAAACGGTTCCTTCTGCGGCATCTCGTCCTTTACAAACAGCCCAGTACAGGGCATCGTGATGCACAACACGTGCACTGGACTTTCCTGGAACCCTTCGACTTTTCCGCACGAAGTTGGCCACTACTTTGATCTGTACCACACGCATGAAACAGCCTTTGGCGTCGAATGCGTGAACGGTTCAAATTGTGACATCGCTGGCGATTTGCTCTGCGACACGCCGGCTGACCCCGGCCTGCTTCAGGGCGGCCAGTATTTCGTGGACCCTGATAACTGCCAGTATATTGGCAACTTCGAGAGCCCATGTCCCGGCGATCCGCCGTATGACCCTGACACGAGGAATTACCTGTCGTCATCTCGGCCGCTGTGCCGCGACCACCTTACGCAGCACCAGGACGAGAAGGCACTTGCCACACTCTTGAACCTTCGTCCGGAGTTAGTCAATAGCCAATGCCCGGGCGTCGTCGGCGACCTCGACGGCGACGGGTCGGTGGGTGTGAAGGACCTGCTGATATTACTGGGTGATTGGGGGCTGTGTAGGGATTGCAACAACTGCCCGGCTGATCTGAACGGTGATTGCAATGTCGGCGTCGTGGACCTGCTGATTCTGATGGGGAATTGGGGGTAAGGAGAAGGCATCGGGGCATCGAAGGATCGAGTGGCGGGTTTGTTGTAATCCGTCGGCTAGATCGCCCGGGCGGTGCGGTATCTCTCCGCAGGCGGCCTCTGCGGTAGGGCATAGACAGCCCGGGTCGTACGGGAAAACCCGTGCCAGGCCCCGTTTTCGCCGCGAATGCCTTGCATTTTGTGCTGAGGTTGGGACAATCGCCGGTGGAGAACCATCGGTCAGCATCATCCATCGCCGGGTATGGGCACAAATGGAGGGTATCGAACAATGAACCGGTTGATCAGCGTATGCGTCGTCGGCCTTCTTGCATGCCCCGTGTTGGCCGCCGTTCAGCCATCGGCGACCGCACAAGAACAATCAGCGATCTCCGTAGTGATTCCAGAACTGTTTCACAATGATCCTCGACCCGTTGAATTCCAAGGCGCAGCCGACCCGACTGTCGTCCGCAGCCGAACGGTTCGCATCGATCTCGAGTTGCTGACCAGCATCAAGGCCAATGGCCGATTCGTCTTCAACCTGTTTGAAGATGCCACGTTCACTGCCGTCCTTGGGAACACCGAGAATCGCGATACTTGGATCGGGAGTATCGAAGGCAAATCAGCCGGCACATTCACGCTGGTCATGAACGACGGGGCCCTGAGCGCAATTATCCGGGTGCCTGGCAAGGGACTCTATCGAGTTCGCTCACTTCGTGACGGTGTCGTTGTTATCCAGGAGATCGACGAGACAAAGTTTCCGCCGTGCGCGATCGGCCCTGCACATGGCGTGCTGGCCGGAGGTAGCGTTGCGGCTGGAGAAGACTGCGACGACGGATCGGTGATCGACGTGCTCGTGGTCTATACGACTTTGGCCCGCAGCGCCGCTGGGGGCACTGCCGCGATCGAAGCCGAGATCGATCTTGCAATCGCCAACACCAACACCGCCTACAGCAACAGTCTCATCGGGACGCAACTGAACCTCGTCCACGTCCAGGAGATCCCCTACGAGGAGGATGGCGGCTACGTCGATCACCTTTATCGCCTCACCGACCCCGCCGACGGCTACATGGACAATGTTCATGACCTTCGTGACCTGTACGGAGCGGACATGGTTGCCCTGCTGGTTGCCGACGGTGAATACTGCGGTGTCGCGTGGCTGATGCAGAACCTATCGCCGGCCTTTGAGCAATATGCCTTCAGCGTCACCACGTGGACCTGCGCTGCCGGCAATCTCACATTCGCTCACGAGCTCGGCCACAACCAGGGCTGTTGCCATGATCGCGACAATTGCAGCCATGGCGTCTTCGACTACTCCTATGGCTATCAAGATCCCGTTGCGCGATTCCGTACCGTGATGGCCTACAACTGTCCAGATGGCTGCCCGCGAATCCAACACTTTTCCAACCCGGATGTGTTGTACCAAGGGCTGCCCACCGGGGTGCCCATCGACCAGCCGGATTCAGCCCACAACGCCCTCAGCCTCAATCAAACAGCCTTGACTATCGCCAACTTCCGGTGTCACGTGGGCGAGCTTGGCGATCTCGACGGCGACGGGTCGGTCGGTGTGAAAGACCTGCTGATATTACTGGGAAATTGGGGGCCGTGTGGGGATTGCAACGACTGCCCGGCTGATCTGGATCGTGATTGCAATGTAGGTGTGGTGGACCTGCTGATTCTGCTGGGGAATTGGGGGTAGGGGAAAGGCATCGAGGGATGATGCGATGGGACGCTGCGCGTCACCCGCTAAACGGGGTCATGGCATGATGCCTTGATTCCCATCCGTGTGCATCTGTGGTTTCAGATGATCGCATGGTCACTGAAGTGACCATGCCTCGCGGCTTCAGATGTCCAGGTTCTTGACTTCCAGGGCGTGCTCTTCGATATAGGCACGCCGGCTCTGGACGTCCTCGCCCATGAGCGTCGCAAAGAGTTGCTCCGCGTCGGAGGCGGTGTCCCAGGTGACGCGCAGGATCGTGCGCTTGGCTGGGTCCATCGTCGTGTCCCACAACTCCTCGGGATTCATCTCGCCCAAGCCCTTGAAGCGTTTGATCTCGATGCCCCGCCGGCCGATGTCGTGCAACGCGGTCAGGATCGAGGGAATGTTGGGGATATCGACCACGTCCGGCTCGGCTGAGGGGTGATTGATGATCCACGCATAGCGGGTGGGCATCTTCTCGCCGGTGACGGATTCCTCCTGCACGAGACCATAATCTTCAATATCGAGGCCGTAGTCAGCGAGGCGTTCGAAGATCTTTTCGAGCTCGCGGTTCTCGTGCAGCTCGCGCAGACTGGCGAGATTGCAAGCGCCGCTGGCTTGCTGTCCCTCGCCGGCGCGGAGATCGTCGAGCACGAGATTGTGCTCGGCAATGATCTGCCCGGCCTCCTCTTCGGACCAGCAGAGTTTTTCGCCCTCCGGCCAACGGATCAGGTGCGTGGGCAGGCTTCGTTGGTTGTTGGGATCGTGATCGCGGGCCTCCAGCAGCGAGGTGAAGGCGATGCCGCGACGCTCGGCGACATTCACCAGCTCTCGCAATCGCTCGACGAGCTTCACGAGCTGCAGCAGTTCATTGCCGTCAATCCGTCGGTGCTCCTTTCCATCCTCGTTACGGATCGTGAGCACGGCGTTGGCCAGCGCGAGCTCGGCGAGGACGTCCGACAGCTCTTGTTCGTTCAGGACGTATTTGCTCTTCTTGTTACGGGTGACCATGAACAGCGGCGGCTGGGCGATATAGATATTGCCATGGCGTATCAGCTCGGTCATCTGGCGGAAGAAGAAGGTGAGCAGGAGGGTGCGGATGTGCGAGCCGTCCACATCAGCGTCGGTCATGATGATGACGCGCCCGTAGCGGAGCTTGGCGATGTCAAAGTCCTCGCCGATGCCGCACTGCAGGGCCTGGATGAGGATGCGGATTTCCTCGAAGCCAAGGACTTTATCCAGCCGGGCCTTTTCGACGTTGAGGATCTTGCCGCGAAGGGGGAGGATGGCCTGGGTATCGTGGTCGCGTCCGCCCTTGGCCGAGCCGCCGGCCGAATCACCCTCGACGATGAACAGCTCGGCGCGATCGACATCGTTGGTGACGCAGTCGGCGAGTTTTTGCGGCATGCCGCCGGAGTCCAGGGCGCTCTTGCGTTTGATTAGCTCGCGAGCTTTGCGAGCGGCTTCGCGGGCTTGAGCGGCGAGCACGGCCTTGAGGCAGATCTGCTTGGCCTCCGCGGGATGCTCCTCCAGCCAGGCCCCGAGCTGCTTGGTCACTGACGATGCAACCATCGTCTCCGCTTCAGGGTTGAGCAGCTTCTCTTTGGTTTGGTTGTTGAACTGTGGCTCCGGCATCTTCACCGAGATGACCGCGGTGAGACCTTCGCGCAGATCGTCGCCGGTGGGGGTGATGTCCCTGAGAATCTTCTTCCGTTTCGCGTAGCTGTTGATGGTGCGTGTGAGTGAAGTCTTGAACCCGGCGACGTGCGTGCCGCCGTCGGGGTTGAAGATGTTGTTTCCGAACGGCAGCAGCAGCTCGTTGGGTGAGTCGGTGTACTGCATGGCGATGTCGATCGTGATGCCGCTCTTGGCATCGGTCCGTTCGATGCGGATGGCGGGGCTGACCGGGGTCTTGGCGCGGTTGAGGTGCTTGACGTAGCCGAGCAGCCCATCCTCGAAGTGAAACGTCTCCTGCCGAGGCTTGCCTGACTTGTCGACTCGTTCGTCGATCAGACGGATGGTGGTCCCGGGGTTGAGGTACGCAAGTTCGCGAAGGCGGTGCTGAAGTGTCTCGTAGCGGAAGGAGATGTCCGGGAAGATTTCCGAGTCGGGCAGGAAGCTGATCTTGGTTCCGGTGCCGCGCGGATTGTCTTCGGTGGCATCAGCGCGGGTGGCGACGACATGCAGCGGGTTTACGATTTCACCGCGGGCGAAGGTGATCAAATAGATCTTGCCGTCCTTCACGACCTCGACCTCGGTCCATTCGGACAAGGCGTTGACGCATTTCACGCCCACGCCGTGCAGACCACCGGAGACTTTGTAGACGTTGTCGTCGAACTTTCCGCCGGCGTGGAGCTCGGTCATGATGACCTCAACGGCAGGCCGGCCGCTGATCGCGGGGTTCTCGTGCACCATGGGATCGACAGGCATGCCTCGACCGTTGTCGATCACCGAGCATGAGCCGTCCACATCGAGCTGGACGGTAACGGTGGTGGCGTAGCCAGCCATGACTTCGTCGATGGCGTTGTCGACACACTCATACACGAGGTGATGGATAGCGGAGAGTCCGACGCCGCCGACGAACATGCCCGGCCGTTTGCGAATTGCTTCCAGGCCCTCTAGAACCTGAATCGACTCGGAGGTGTAGGCATCGGAGGCAGCGGTGGGGGAAGCGTGTTCGGTATTGGTCATTGTGATTGAGTGGCCGAGCCAAGGGGGGTTAGAAGGTCACAGGATTATAGTCGATTCGGCGTGGTCACGCCGGTCGCGGCACGGGGATCGGGGCCGCTCAGGCCCGTTTGTAACAGGCGTATTTACAGTGAGTTACGATCCGCACCCTCCGGGTCGGCAAAGGACATGTTGCCCATCGACCACCGGTGGTGGGGCGGACCAATTTTGGCCTCGCGGGCCGGGGTTTGCCAGCCGCGCTCGGGGGCCGGCCGGCCGTGTTGATGACCGGTCGGATCACCGCGGCTTGGGTGTCAGAAACAACCATCGCCAACGATCGGCAGCGTAGTGAGAGTGGAGTCGGGCCGGAGGCGGGACCGATATTGCCGGTGACATTCGCAACATCCTTCTGTATGTAGGCTGAGATTTGCACATGAGTGAATCTGAATGCGTTGGCCCAACGAGTAGCCTCACGGCGGCGGTATCGGCGACGCGACGCGGCTTCCTGCTGTTGGGGCTGGTTTTGCTCGTCGGGTGCGCGAAAAAAACAACGCTCGTGATGTTACCGAACCCGCCCTGGCCTGCGTTGGATGTGCCGCCGCTGTACCCAGTTCAGACCGTACCGCCGCGATACGAGCCGCCGCCTGATCCCGGGCCCTTGCCGTCGTCGCCGTCGCAAGCGACGGTGCTCGCTCGAAGCACATGGGCTCAGGGCGAACCGTTGACGACCCAGATGAACCGCCTGTCCCCCGTACGGTACATCACCGTCCACCACGACGGGATGGATCCGTTCTTCGACACCGATCAGCGAGCAACGGCGGCGCGCATCGAGGCGATACGCCGAGCACATCGACGTCGAGGCTGGGGCGACATCGGCTATCACTACGTCGTGGACCGGGCCGGTCGCGTGTGGGAGGGGCGGTCGTTGCGGTATCAAGGCGCCCATGTCAAGCATAAGAACTACGCCAACATCGGAATCGTGGTGCTGGGGAACTTCGATCGACAGCAGCCCAGCGAGGCGCAGCTCGCATCGCTGCGCCAGCTCGTCAGTTCGCTGATGGACCGCCACCGTGTCCCGGCCAGTCGCGTCTACACGCATCAGGAGCTGGCGCCGACCGCTTGCCCCGGGCGATACTTCCAGCAGTTCATGAACACTTCACGGCGGCGGGGTCGGCTCGGGTAAGGCGAGGGACGCCAAGCCTCAGGATCCAGCGGCGCGCGGTCGATCGGTGTCGCGTCATTCCGCCGCGGCCGTCAGTTCCAGCTCAGGCCCTTGGGCCAGGCGTCGAAGCTCTGCCGTTCGGCCCGGCTGACCAAGGTACTGAGGTTCAGCAATTCGCCCTTGATCATGTCGGCCCGGCGTCGGGGACTGGCCTCGGCTAGCAGTTGGTATCGGACCTCACCGTCGCGCAAAAGGGCGAAGCCGATCAGTTCCATCAAGGCGTGGGTGGGGACATCATCACGATCGAACCAGTGCATGACGGTTTCGATGCAGCGCAAGCGGCTGAGCGTTTGGCTGTTGAGTAGTTTGCGGAGTTCCCGGCGGATCTCGGGCATCGGCGGCGGGTGCTCGTCCACGGGTTCGAGCGGCGATAGTTTTGCCATACGGTACAAGCGCCCGTTCTCAGGCTCGATCAGCTCAATGATTTTTGCTCGGCACACGCCCTGGAGCAGGATGTCATGCCGGTCGCCGGGAACGTGGGCGTGCTGGACGATCTTTCCGACACAGACGACCGGCCGCAGCGGCGGTGCGCAGTCGCAGTCGCAGTCGCAGTCGTCGTCACGTTGCTCGGCGAAACTCGCCATGGCCACCTGACGGTCGCCGTCCAGGCAGTCATCGATCATCTGCTTGTAACACGCTTCGAAGATATGCAGCGGCTGAATCGCATGCGGCAGCAAAACCGCGTCGGGAAGGGGAAAGACCGGCAGGGGGCGGGCGAAGTTCACGCGTATCGCTTCCGACATCGTCTGAATGATATGCGCGTCGGCGGGGACGCAACGAACTGGAGATTGGACGTCAACTGGGCTCAGTTGGCGTGTGTCCGAGGCAACGATCAGCTGAACATCGCCTCGATTTCCTCAAACGCCTGCGGCAGGCTCTTCTTGATTTGCTCGAGCGCCTCCGGCGCGAAGTTCAGGTCGTCCAACGCCTCGGGAGCGATGTCGAGGCTCACGAGGTCGCCACGGAAGCCCAAGCCCATCTGTCCGGCCAAGCGGTCGGCGATGTACACGATCGACGCGAGCGTCCGGTTCGCTGGGGGCAACTCCGTCGGATCATGATGATGCCCAGTCACGTAGCTGAACGATTGCGGGAACTTCCACGCCTCGCACAGACCGGCGCCGAACGCCTGGTGATCGGCGCCAAGGATTCGCGACTCGATCTCACGCATGTCAGACGTGGGTACGTCGTCGTCATCGAACGTCATTTCGTCGAAGACCGAGACGAGCTCGTGCCGTTTGGCTTGCATTTCAACCATGATTCCGATGTCGTGGATGAGTCCGGCGAGGAAGGCCTCGTCGGCCAGCCCCATTCGGAGCTGATCGCAGATCAACTTGCTGGCAGTGGCGGTGGCGAGGCAATGAGTCCAAAGGTCTCGCGCGGAGAACCTGGGGCACAGATCGCCCCCGCGAAACAGCTTGGTGAGGCTCGCCGCGATGGCGATGTTCTTGACCGCGTTGAGACCTAACAGAACGATTGCGCGGTTGATGGAGCCGATCTGCCGGGGCAAGCCGTAGAACGCCGAGTTGACGACCTTGAGGATTCGACTGCACAACGCCTGATCGTTGGAGATCACGTTGTGAAGATCATGAGCGGTGCTCGTGGGGTCTTCCACGAGTTCGATGATCTTGAGTGTGATCTCGGGCAGGGTGGCGATGTGGCTGATGCCGGTGATCGTCGCCTTCACGATCGCCTGCTGCTCCTCGCTCTGGATGGCGTCCATGCGGTTTCCCTTTTGCGGTTGGGTCCTGTGAGAGCCCGAAATGGACATCGACCGCCGCCCGAGCCGACTTGATCGAACGTCCGGGAAATGCAGGTTCGCCGGCGCTCCGGCAACGTCCTAGAACGTGTTCCGCTTGACCAGCTCAAGGCGTGCCGGGTCGAACGCGGCCAGGACCGCCGCCGTCCTGATCCCGGCCCGGCCGTCGCCGTAGCCATGCTCGACCTCGACCAGACCCTCAGCCAGACCTCGGGCGATGGCTGGTTTGATCGAATCCGGCTCACCGTCCGGCACGTTGATCACGTTGGCGCACATGTCGCGGCCGGCCTGGCGCCGGCCGACGTTGATGCACCGGACCCCAATCGCGGCGCCTTCGATAAGACCCGCGCTGCTGTTGCCCACGAGCAATCGCACGCGGCGCAGAAGCCCGATGAACTCCCGCCGAGGCAGGTGGTCCCGCTGCCCGCAGCGAGCATTGTCAATCGCCTCCACGATCCCCTCTCGGCCCGCATCGTGGTTCGGGTGAACGGCCAGGACCTTGCCCGCTTCCTGACACAGGTTCAGGAGCTGCGCCGCCCGGGCGCGCTCGTGCTCGATCGCGCCGCCGGTCGGGTGCAGCAGCATCACAATCTCGGGCCAGCCCAGCGCATTCATCTTCTCATCGGGAAGTGGGGGGAAATCGGCAAGCTCGTCAAGGGCCGGTGAGCCGACCACGTGGATTCGATCGGGATCCTCGCCCATTCCTTCGATGCGCTTCGCCGATTGTTCCGTGGCCGGGAGGTGTATGTGTGCGAGCTTGGTTATCGCATGTCGAATCGCCTCGTCGGCAATACCCTCCGCCCGATCGCCGCCGTGCAGATGCGCTACGCGAATACCGCCGACGGAAGCGGCGGCGGCCGCAGCCAGCGCCTCGATGCGATCCCCCAGCACAAGCACGACGTCGACGGGATGGCGCGACAACCACTGAGCGAAACCCGTCACGCCGCGCCCCAGCGCCTCGGCGTCCTCGAGGCGGCTGCACTCGCCCGGGCGCTGCATCGGAATCGTGTCGGCGATCGTGAAGTCGTGGGCAACCTCGTCGGCTGTATGTTCCGGCGGGAGCAGATGAACTCCCGTCACGATCACGCGCAGTTGAAGGTCCGCATGATCGTGAATTGCCCGCATGACCGGCCGAAGGAGTCCGTAGTCGGCGCGCGAGCCGGTGACGACCGCGATCGTGCGTTGTTGGTCGGCCATGAGCGCAGTGTACTCGCCGCACCCGCACCGGGAGTCGAGCGAGGCCGAGCGGACCGGTTCAGCGCGAGCGGAGTCCGCTGATTGAAGTGACCGTGTTTTGGACCTCGGAGGAGTCTGCGGTCTCCAAATCTCGCATGACCAGCGGCGTATCAGCCTCGACGGCCCGCGCCAACCGCCGGCCGACGATCTCGTCCATTCGCCAGGGCTCGATCCCGATCCCGGGACGTTTGATCGTCAAATCGTCGCGCGTAATGACGTGGTCGGCATCCAATCGTCGGGTGACCACGATCGATTGGCGAGACGCGCTTCGGACATCCTGCTCAATCGCAAGCACGCGCTTGCCTGATTCTCCGAGCATCGCGTGGGCTCGATGTGCGAGCCGCACGTACTCAGCGAATTGCGCCGGCTCAAGCGACGTGGCGTGGTCCGGACCCGGGCCGGATCGATCGAGTGTCAAATGTTTCTCAAGGATCGACGCGCCAGCCGCCACGGCCAGCGCACCAGTGTCCGTCGCCATCGTGTGGTCGCTGTAGCCCAGTGGTACGGGTGCAGCATTAGAAAGTGCGCGGATGCCGGCGAGTGCCGCCGACTCATCCGGTGTCGGATAGGCGCTGACGCATTGGATCAGGGCGAAGTCAGAACCCTTCAGCCATCGGACGGCCCGTTCAACTTCATCGAGTGTTGCCGCCCCCGTGCTCAGGAGTATGGGACGTCCGGTGCATGCCAGCGCTTCCAGTAGTGGTCGATTTGTGATGTCCGTGGATGAGGTCTTGTATGCTATCCAGTCGATCGTCTCGGCTGCCTGGACTAGCTCAGCGGAAAAGACGGTCACGATCGGATCCAGCTCCAACTTTCGCGCGAGATCCGCGACCGTTTTCAGCGCATCGATTGGAAGTTCCAGGGGTTCCAGCAGCTCGCGGGGATCGGTCGCGTCCGTGCGGCTCTGATATCCTGCTAGCTGGGAGGCGCTACTAACGAGCAGGTCAGTTTTGAAGAACTGGAGCTTGATAGCGTCAGCATTGGCCTCTTTGGCAGCGTCTACCAATCGCCTCGCCTTCGGCACCGATCCATCATGGTTGACGCCAATTTCGGCGATGACGTAGGGCGGTTGCCCGGGCCCGATGTAACAGCTGCCGAGGTGCACCCAGGATGCATCGGCTACGTGGCGGATCGCGCCTGAGAATCTGCACTTGGCCTACTTATCGGCCGGGGATGCCGTGCGGCAACAGTTGCGCCCCCGTCTGGAGCTGGGTAGAGGTCGCATCGGCGGGGGCTGCTCTTTACAAGATCGCCCCCATCGCTTGACGGTTTAGCACCGCTTCCGCTACGGCCAGATCGATCGCGTCATCCACGTCGATCACGGAGCCGGGCGGGGTTTCGATTCCACGCCGATCGGTCCCG
>JADFNO010000108.1 GCA_022563315.1 Planctomycetota bacterium
AACGAAGGCGTCGTCAGCTTCGACTGGCGGCGCGACAAGCCGCTCGATCTGCAGGCGGTTGAAACGGCCGTGGACAAGGCTGGATTCACCCTTCGGGGCGTGACCGGACGATTCGCCGGGACGCTTGAGAAAAGAGAAGATCAATACGTGCTGAGGTTGCTCGCGCCGTTTGATCAACGGTTCGTGCTCCAAGAACCATCAAAGACGGGCGCAGGCGACCCAAGGCCCCAGAGCGCACCGGCCCTTGAAACACCTACCAATCGACTGCGGGAGAGGCTAGAGCGCATGAGCGCAAACGGGAACGCGGTCGAGATTGTGGGAAGGGTCCATCCCCGGCCCGACGCCCAAGGGGCGGACAGCATAGAGGTACGCGAGCTGAAGGTGTTGGAGCCGCCCGCACAGTCCGCGGGCAGGTTTGTCTTTGAAGTCAAAGGGCTGCGATGTGGTGGGTGCGTGGCGAAGGTGGTGCAGGCTTTGGGCTCGCTGGTCGAGGTGCTCCACGTGCAGGGAGATGCCGAAACCAGCCGTGTCGTAATCTGGACGGAATCGAAATCACCGGATCTGGCCGCTCTGGAACAAAAGGTGGCGTCGCTGGGCTTCGACGTTCGCCGACTTGGTGCCGCTGATGAGAGGTCGACACGAGGCGCCGGCGAATGAATCGATGGCCGTTCTTGATTCCGATGATCGTAAGCAGCGTTGTCGTCGCCGGTTGCGAGGGCAATTCACCGCAGTTTCTTGCAACGCCAACACCTGAGGCCGGCGTTCAGCTTCCGATCCTTCAGGACCTCGCCTCCCCTCGCCTCGAAACGGACTTCACGGTGGTGCTAAGAAACTATCTCAGAACCCCAATTCCGGTGGTACGGGCGTCTCGCCCGTACACTTCATCATGGCGCTACGTTCGCCCGGCGAGAGGTTCGTACGGGCGAGACGCCCGTGCCACCGGTTCTGAGATAGTTTCTAAGTCTGCGAATTCAGTTCTGATTCGAGCTGCGGATATGCGATGACGCTTATTCGCATCCTCTACTTCGGAGGCTGACCATACGATCTACCCGTTGTCAACTAGCCGTGGCCTGGATCGCCCTCGGTCGCCCTGTGTGTTACCATATGTGCCATGCCGATCAAAGCGACTGAAATCAAACGCGGACAGGCCCTGATGTACGAAGGCCAACTCCACATCGTGCTCGACACCGACCATGTCAAGCCCGGCAAGGGCCCGGCGTACGTGCAGGCCAAGATGAAGAACGTCCAGACCGGCACCATCAAGACCAATCGACTCAACTCATCGGACCGGATCGAGGACGTGAGTATCGATCGCCGGCCGATGCAGTTCCTGTACGACGCCGGCGGGCGCGGCGAGGGGCCGTTCGTCTTCATGGATATGGAGAGCTACGAGCAGATCGAGGTTGGCAATGACGTGATCCCGGCTGATCAAAGCCAATGGCTCAGGGAAAACCTCGAGTGCACGATGATGCTTTTCGACGGGAAGCCGCTCGGCCTGGGCCTGCCGGCTGCGATTGAGCTGACGGTGACGGACACGATACCGCAAGTCAAAGGCGCGACCGCCACGAACCAACTCAAAGAGGCAATCGTGGAGACCGGCGCTCGTGTGCGCGTTCCGCCTTTCATCGAGAACGGCCAGAAGATCAAGGTCAATTCTCAAACAGGCGAATATCTCGGCAAGGCGTAAGTACATGAGCGATGCAAACGCTTTCTGAAATTCGTGCATTGCTTTATGAACGCGGTCTTCACCCCAAGCATCGGCTTGGGCAGAATTTTCTGCACGATAAGAACATCCTTGCCAAGCTCATTGACGCGGCTGATGTTCAACCCGGTGAGCTGGTGTTGGAGATCGGCCCGGGAACCGGAACGCTTACCGAAGCGCTCTTGGATGCCGGCGCAAAGATTCTGGCCTGCGAAATCGACTCGGATCTCGCCTCGATCATTGAAGATCGCCTGAGCGGCCGCGTACAGCTGATTTGCGGCGATTGTCTGGATTCCCATCGTCGATTGAGTTGTGAAATCGTCAGCGCACTTGGAGATCAGCCCTTCAAGCTCGTGGCGAATCTGCCGTTCCAAATCGCCAGCCCGCTTCTCTGCACGATGTTGATCCATCACCCCAGCTGCACGGGGCAGTACGTGACGATCCAAAAGGAAGTGGCGGACCGCTTGCTCGCTGACCCCAGAACCAAAGAATACGGGCCGTTGACGATCATCGTCGGTGCGCTCGCCGAGGTGAAGCGCATCTGCACCGTCAAGCCGTCGTGCTTCTGGCCACAACCCAAAGTCGCGATCACCATGGTCTCCATCTTCCCCTCTCCCCTTGGGAGAGGGGTTAGGGGTGAGGGTTCTTCAGCACTGGACACGACCCAGCAGCGCCAAGACTTCGCGCGCTTCGTCACACAACTGTTCACCAAGCGCCGCAAGCAACTTGGATCGATTCTTGGCCGCGATTGCGAATGGCCCGCCGGCGTCACCGCTGACCTCCGTCCCGAAGCGCTGCCAGTCGAGCGAATGGTCACCCTTTGGCAACGCTTCGGTACCATGCTCTAATGAACGTTGATCTGCGGATCGGAATCATCGGCGGCACCGGGCTTGGCGAAGCGCTGGCCGACGGTATGGACGCCGATGAACCGCAAACGCATGACTTGGTTACACCATTTGGCACGCCAAGCGCACCGATCGTAACCGGCCGCATCGGTGACGTCCCGATTGCTTTGCTGCAACGCCACGGTGAAGGCCACGTCTTGAATCCCAAGGCAATTCCCGCGCGGGCAAATATCTTTGCCCTCAAATCGCTCGGGTGCACACACATTATCGCGTCCGGTGCGACGGGTAGTTTGCGCGAAGAGATATCGCCCGGCGATTTAGTGATTTGCGATCAACTGATTGACAAGACCGACGGCCGCCCTCGGACCTTCTATGAACACGCGGCCGTTCACGTGGAGTTCGCCGAGCCGTTCTGCCCGGTTATGCGGCAATGGTTGCTGCACGCGGCGAAAAAGTGCAACGACACTACGGTCCACGAGCGCGGCACGTATGTGTGTATGGAAGGCCCCAGCTTTTCGACGAAGGCTGAGTCCAATCTGCATCGGCAGTGGGGGGGTGATCTGATCGGAATGACGGCGCTGCCCGAGGCGCGCCTGGCCCGCGAGGCCGAGATCGCTTATGCACTCATCGCCTTGCCGACCGATTACGACGCCTGGCGGCCAAGGGAGGCGACCGCCGATCAAGCCTCATTGCTGGACGAGATCATCGGGAACCTCAATCGCGCGACACAGGCCTCGGTCGAGCTGATCAAGGCCGCGCTGAGCGACGTCTCGATCTTGCGGGAGCAGCCGAGCCCGGCGCACGACGCACTGCGCCTGGCGATCTGGTCGGACAAATCCAAGATCGATCCCGCGGCGGTCAAGCGGCTGGCCGTCCTTTGGGGTCGATACTTCGACGGTTGAAATCGCTATTCGATGGGTATCATACGAATCGCAATTGGTCCGCAGGCGGGTGCCATGCTTTGACCCCTTAGGGCAAAGCATGCTTCACCGCTTCGCGGATGAAGCATGGCACCCGCGAAACGCACGAGAATCATTTGAGATTCGTATCAGAACTCCGCAAGACCCATGGAGGCGGCGAACGTGGTGTCGTCGCGGATCTGGTCGTGCCTGATCTGGATCGTGAAATTAAAGTCAGGGAAGCTGCGTGTCACGCCGAACTGAACGGCGCGGAACTCATCCCGGCGCAAATCCCATTGCGGCCGCAGCCTTACGCGGTACTTCGGCGTGAGCCGGTAGTCCCATCCGATCCCCAGCAATTCGTTATCGCTGATGTCGATGTAGCGAAACTCGACAAAAGTTAAGAGCAGCGGATTGTGGCGAAGCTCGGCGCCGATGGAGCCGCGGGCGACCGTGCTGTCGTCCAGGTCGTACGTCGCTTCGCCGACGAACGAGAGGTGGTCGCTGGGCAACCATTGGAAGGAGGTGAACACGTGGTCGCCAAACTGCGAGTACTCCGGCCGATAGTCGAAGAACTGCGGTGTGGGTGACTCCCGGTCGCCGTCGCCGGAGCCGAGGACCAACGCTGCATCGACGGTCAGCACGTCCACCGACCGCCACCGTCCCGGTCCGCCGCGCTGCGTCTGCCATGTGTTGCGCAACGCCATCTCGACGATCGACCCCGTTCCCAGCGACTCGACCGCCAGGTCGTACAGCGGCAGGTCGGATTGATCGACGTCGCTGAAGCCGTACCACAGGGTAAGCCTGGGCTCGATGAGGTGACGCAGGCGGTGCAGATCGAACAGCCGACTCTCGACGCTGTTGTCGATCCGTTGGATCTGCGTGTTGAAGCGAACACCGGCTGCGCCAAACAGCCGCATGGAGTCAGCATCGGAGGAGAAATCCTCAAAGTCGTCGTCGTACGCGGTGACTCGGCCGACGAGAAACGGCGCGATCTTCACATTGCCCCACGAGCCGGGCATCACGATCTCGTGTCGTGAGTCGAAGCGATTGACAAAGTCGGTGTTGAGTCCGGCGGCGCGAAGCGTATCCGAGATTCGCGTGTCGTCATCAATACCGAACGCTCGTCCTCGCACGCCGAGTTCGCGCGGCGTGCTGCGCTCCAAGCTGAATCGCAGCCGGCTGATGCGCGTCTCTCCGGAATACGTCACCCGATCATTGAACCACGAATCTCCGTAGCGTCGGTAGGTGACCTCCGGGAGCCGTTCGATCTGCAACTGGCGGCTGGCCAGAAGATAGTCGTTGGATACGAAGTCGTTCAGATCGGTTTTGGCAAGGACGGTCAACGCCTCGTTGCCCTTGACGCGCTTCAAATAGAGGCTTGTTTCGTACTCGCGGCGCTCGGCGAAATCATTTTCTCGCCATGCGGTAATGAAGGTCTCGTCGCTGATCCACGCCACCTGGGCTTGGAGCATCCAGTTGCGGTCCAGGCGCATGATGTGTTCCCACAGAGCGACGCCGCGCAGCTCCTCATCGTGCTCGACCTCGCGTCCGGAGGATGTCCGGTCCACGCCGTCGTCGTAGAGACCGTAGACCTCGGCCGAGCCCGCGCCGTGCTCCATGTCGTAGGACAGATCGAGTCCGAGCGCGGCGCCGCGCTTGGAGAAGCCGTCGATCCGCAGGCCGGCCTGCATCCGTTTCGGCTGGTCCATACCCAACAACGAGAAGACGTCCCATCGCGTTTCCACGCGCACCCCGTCGTTATCGCGCGTCCCGATCGACACGCTCCGAAGCGGAACGTCCTGTACTGTGCCGCTGAACTTCGGCCAGTAGAGAATAGGAGTCTCACCGACCCGTAGTGTGTTGCCGCGACCGTCCAGATGGATTTCCATGTCATTCGGATCGCTCGTCGAGGTACGGCGTGTCACGGTGAGTCGTTCAGACCCGATCGAGAGATGCGGCGTGAAGAACTCGCTGGCCGAGGCCCGAACGTCTTTGCCCGTCCACTGATTCGCCGCAATCTGTCGCAACTCTTCAGCCCGGATGTACACGGGAAGGCGCCCGCGATCGGCGTACGTCCGCATCACGGCGTTGAGCATGACGGCCCGGCCGGTGCGAAAGTCGTAGTACACCTGCGGGGCGCGAACCTGGTACTGCCCCTGCTCGGCGATTACGTTCACGTTCCCCTCAAGATAGATTCCGCGGATCGACTCGGCTTCAAGCTGCCCCGTCAACATCTCCTCAATCGAACCGGGGTCTGTGAAGACGACAGCGCGCTGCGCTGAGAGCATGAGCTGTGAGATCGCTTGCCCGGCGCCGGATGCGACGTACTCGACGACAACCGAGCCGGTCAGCGTGACAGTGTTCTCCTTCTCGCCGGTCGTGAACTCCAATCGGTCCCACGAGAACCACACGGTGGCGTCCGGCGCCAGCAACGGCGGCATCCGGCCTTCGCGCGGCGGGAGCGTAACGTCAGTCGGCAGCGCCGCCTGATCTTGTTCCTGGGGTGGGGCCGCCTCAACCTGCACCCGTTGACGAAGCGGTGGGGGCGGCTGGGCTAGCGTACGGCGTAAGTATTCGGCCAAACGCTGTTCAGCCCGCTCCAACAACCCGCTTGCGGCCGGTCGCTTCTCATCGAGCAGGCTGACCTCCAGCGACACCGCGCCGCGGGCGCTGCCGGTCACCAGCACTCGGTTGCCCTGCACGCCCAGCCCTGCGCGCTTGGTCGGATCGTCCACTTGGTCGAAATACATAGCGATTTGGTTGATCAGCCCCTCATCGCTCGGGATACGGTTGATCCAGACCGCGGCGGCGTCGGAATGAAACGTGTACGCGCCGATGCTGATCTGTACGTCGCCGTGGAGCACCAGGCGCTTCGTGTCGTCCACGCTCCATGCGCTAGCGCGCAACGCCTTGATTCGTACGTCGCCTGTGATCGGCTCGATCGGCAGGACGAACCCGCTGATCCGGTCGCCGGTGATTGGAACGCGTCGCTGTGCGGCGGCCGGTTGATTGGACAGACCGATCGCGGCCAAAATGACGACGGCGCAGCGCAGCGTGACGCCATCCCTGTCAGCGCGCCTCCCACGGCGAATTACCGCACCGGCATCCACCACGCTGCGGATCATACGGTGGGATACGCGGACTCACAACAGGACGGTTTCTCTCCAACAGGCTGCACCGAGTCACAGGTTTCTAGCGAGCCGGCCCGTGCCGGGCCGGTGGACGTGGCAGACACCTTGCGCTCGAATGCACGATGAGGTCGGACGTCCACCCGGTTGACACAACCCGGCTCGCCCGAGCCCCTAGGGTCCACACAGCGGACCCTACGGGCTGATGGCTTATGACTTCTACTCCGCGAACATCGCCTCGATGAACGACTCCGGATCGAACGCCTCGACGTCATCCAGCGTTTCACCCACGCCGATCAGCTTCACCGGGATGCCCAGCGCATCATGGATGGCCACGACGATCCCGCCTTTGGCCGTGCCGTCCAGCTTGGCTAGAAATATCCCCGTTACGTCGATCGCCTTGGCGAAGATTTGAGCCTGGGCGATGGCGTTCTGACCGGCGGTGGCGTCCAGCACCAGCAGGACCTCGTGCGGGGCTCCCGGAATTTTCTTGGCGACGACGTCACGGATCTTCGTGAGCTGCCGCATGAGGTTCGCCTGGGTGTGCAGTCGCCCCGCCGTATCGATCAGCAATGTGTCGACGCCTCGTGCCAGGGCGGCGTCGCAGGCATCGAACACCACCGCCGCCGGATCGGCCCCCGGCGCGCCCTTGACGACATCAACGCCCAACCGCGTCGACCAAATCTCCAGTTGCTCGACGGCCGCGGCGCGGAACGTGTCCGCGGCCCCCAGCAGGACGCTGCGCCCCTCGTCGGTGAGCGACTTGGCGATCTTGGCGACGCTCGTTGTCTTGCCTGATCCGTTGACACCGGCGACGAGGATCACCGTCGGGCCGGTCGGCGCTACCCCCAGCCGGCGATCTTCCTCATCCCATCGTGCGACAAGTTGGAGTTTGAGGAACTCCAAAGCATCGTCGCCTCTGGCGACACGCCCTTCACGGTAGGCGCTGCGTAGGCGGTCAATGATTGCCGCCGTGCCCGCAACCCCGACATCCGCGGCGATGAGCTGAGCCTCGATCTGGTCGATCAACTCGTCGCTGAGCGTGCGGCCCCGCAGCAGGCTCCCCAGACCGCCGCCGAGGGCTTGGCGCGTGCGGGTCAAGCCCCTGCGGATCGCGCTGATCGTGGAGACAAACAGGCCCACGACTACTCGGCGCCTCCGCTGGCCGTGTCCCGGCCGGCCGTGTCAACCTCGCGCTGCGACTTGTAAATCTTGTCGAGTACGCCGTTGATGAACAAGGGCGACTTCTGCGTGCTGAACTCCTTGGCGAGCTCCACCGCCTCGTTGATGGCGACCTTCGGCGGCGTATCGGAGCTGGTGATCTCAAAGTACGCCAAGCGAAGAATGTTGCGGTCGACGACGGGTTGGCGATAGGTGGGCCAGTCGGGGGCGAGTTTAGCCACGACGGCATCGGCCTCCTCGTGCAGCGCCCATGCCCGCACCGCCAATTCAAAACCCTTCTCGTGAACGTCATCGTCGCCGGCCGACTGGGCTAGCGAATCGCGCACGATCTCGGGAGTGTCGGCGCTGCCGGCGTCGAACTGATACAAGGCTTGCAACGCGCAGCGGCGGATGTCACGTGACCGGGCCATCTCAACATTTCCCCTTGGGCGGCGGGCATTGCAGCGACCGGATGGTGCAGGCGGCCTCGATGGCTGCGGTCATCGCCTCGGCCCCCTTGTTGCCTTTGGCGCCGCCGGCGCGGGCCTGGGCCTGGGCCAGCGTTTGGCAGGTCAGCACGCCGAACGACACGGGCACGCCCGTCCGGGCCGTGATCATCGTCAAGCCTTGTGCGAGCGCGCCGGCGATGTACTGGTCGTGTGTCGTTTCGCCTGAGATCACGCAACCGAGGGCGACCACCGCGTCAATATCATCGCGCACCGCCAGAGCGCGGGCGATGGCGGTCAGCTCGAACGCGCCGGGGGCGGCGACGACACGAAGATTCTCCTTCGAGCCTCCCGCCGAGATAAAGCGCTCGATCGCCGCCGCGGACATCGCCTCGGTGATGGGCGCGTGATACCGGCTGACGGCGAGTCCAATCCGCAGCCCGGCAGCGTTCGCGGTATTCTCCGGGTCGGCAAACATTCTGGTAAAAAAAGCGGCGTGGCGGTGTGCGGGGTGTGGTGAGGGGCGCATACTACGAGCCGCCGCCACTGCGATCAATTCCGCCCGGTTCGATTCGACACCCGGTACGATGCACCCGTGGCAGCCCTGCTGGTCAAGATCGCCTCGGCCATTCAACTGACGCGCCTCACCATGGCCTTTGGCGCCGTGGCCGACGTCTGGTTCATCATTCTGCTGACCCGTGCGTCGGATGCATACACAAACGTACCGGTGCATGACATGAATCTCGCCCAAGCGTTGGCTGCGGGCGCGGTCGTGGCTATCGGATTGTTCGCATACGGCGCCTCACTGAACGACGTGTTGGACGTTCGCCATGACGCCGCCTTCAGCCCGCAGCGCCCCATTCCCGCCGGACGGATCAAGCTTGGTCAGGCGGTTGTCGTCACCATCGGGGCGCTGATTATCGCCGTGTTGGGTGGTGCGGCGCTGGGCACGTGGGCGTTGTGGATCACGCTGCTCACCGCGGCCGGCATCCTGTTTTATAACGCGGCCGGAAAATACATCCCCGCCATTGGGCTCGTCACGATCGGCCTCGTTCACGTCACCCACATGTTGATCCCCAACGTGCAGTTGCACTTCACCTGGCCGGTGTGGCTGGTGATGACGCACGCCATGGCGATCGCCACCGCCGTTCATGTGCTGGAGGAGAAGCGACCACGACTCACGCTGCGAGGTTCCCTGGGGGCATTACTGGGATGGACCTTCTGGTCGGCCCTCGTGATCGGGTGGGGCGCGATGCAAACAGACGACGGGCTCTGGCCCCAGCAGGCCGAACCATGGGCCGTGTTGTGGCCGGTGTTGACGGCCTTGGCGTTCCTGGCCGTCGCCTGGTGGAAAGTCAGCGGTGTTCGCGGCGCAGCCGCCGCGGAGAAGCTCAAGCGGTATGGCGCCATGTGGCAGGCGCTGTACGGCGCCGCCTGGCTCGCGGCGCTGGGGCTTTCGACGCAAGCCCTGTGGATCAGTGGCTTTGCGATCGCAGGCTTCCTGGCTATGACCTTCATCAAGGAGATCACCGGCTTGTCGTCTCGACCAGTGGTCTACCGGTGAGATCACACCCCTCGAGCAGCGCATAAGAAAACGGCTTGCCGGAATGGCCTCTCCTCCGTGGCCTTCGACGGCAAGCCGATTATGTGATCAGCCTAATCGAGATGCCGGAGTTTGCCAAGCGCAAGTCGTGATCTTGCAAGGATTTGATAAGACCTGCCTGTCAATTTGGGCGCTCTTGGACAACCGATCCGCAGGCGGTTGATCACCGCCCGACGCCGTCACGGCCCGTCCGAGAATCATGTTGCCCAAACGCATCATCGGCCTTCAGCCGCCGCCGGGCCGCGTCGATCAATCTCATGTGATGCATGTGGTGAACATCGACAGGCATGACCAGGTCCTGATCAGCCAACAGTTGTTGAACCTCCGGGGCGGGTCGCGCGGCGGAACACGGTGCCTAAGTCATTGCAGCATAATCGGTTGGAGCCGATCGTGGGCGAGGCTATGGGGGCGGAGGTCACGGTATTCATGAGCGAGGCCAGACCACGGGTCCTGGTGGTCGATGACGACCCCGTCGTTGCCGAGGCCATCGCCGCTTACCTGGGCGATCTCGGGTACCCCACCGCGATCGCCCACAGCGGCTTGGAGGCCCTGGAGGTGCTCACGAGCGCCGAGTCGGGCGTTGACGGCAAGGTTTCGACGCCCTTTGCCGTCGCGGTCATTGACATGGCGATGCCTGGTATGGGGGGACTGGAGCTGATCAAGTCCCTGCGCGCCGATCATCCGGATGTCGTAGTGGTGGCGATAACCGGCTACGGGACGATCGAAGCCGCCGTCCGTGCGATTCGGGCCGGGGCGATGGACTACCTGACAAAGCCGTTGGTCGATGAGGAGCTGCACGTCGTCGTGGAGAAGGCGGTACAGCAGCAGGCGCTGCTTGCGGAAAACACGAATCTGCGGCGACAGCTTGATCAGCGGTATGGGTTGGACAGCATTGTTGGCGCTGATTCACGGATGCACCGTATCTATGATGTGATCGGCGCCGTCGCGCCGAGCAAAACCACGGTGCTCATGTGCGGGGAGTCGGGGACCGGCAAATCCCTGATCGCTCGGGCCATTCATCGCAACTCGCCTCGCGCGCAAAAGCCTTATGTCGAAATCTCCTGCGGTTCGATTCCCGAGACGTTGCTCGAATCGGAACTCTTTGGGCATGTCAAGGGGGCGTTCACCGGAGCGCACGCAGACAAGGCCGGGCGTTTTTTCGCCGCCCATACCGGGTCGTTGTTCCTGGACGAGATCGACGCCGCCTCGCCCGGGATGCAACTGAAGTTGCTGCGCGTTCTTCAGGAACGGCGGTTCGAGCCCGTCGGTTCAAACGACACGATCGAGGTTGATGTCCGCGTGATCCTGGCCAGCAATCGACCCTTGGAGGACCTCGTTGCTGCGGGCGAGTTTCGCCAGGACCTTTATTACCGAATCAACGTCGTGTCGATCGAGCTGCCGCCGCTGCGCGAGCGGATCGGCGATATCCCGCTCCTGGCCGAACACTTCCTCCAGATCATGGCCAAGGAGGCGAACCGCCAGATCACCGGCTTCTCCGGCGAGGCTATGGATGCGCTGCGCCGCTACGCCTATCCGGGCAATGTCCGCGAGCTTGAAAACATCGTTGAGCGGGCGGTGGTGCTGACACGCGCGACCAGAATCGGTATCGATGATCTGCCCCCGCACGTGATCGCCAACTCGACCTCGAAGCTCCTGCCGCGACATGCGCAATCTGCATCAGCCAGCACGGCGACGTGGTTGTCGGACAATCCACTGCCGTTGCGCGAGGCCTTGGAGGAACCGGAGAAGCAGATCATTCTCGCCGCCCTCGAAGCCAACGATTGGAACCGCCAAAAGACCGCCGACCAGCTCGAGGTCAATCGCACCACGCTGTACAAGAAGATCAAGCAGTACAACCTGGAAGAATACGGCCGAACAGCGTAAGGGCAACGAGCCAGGAGACCGCCTCATCGACAAGAAACCGCACGCTACGACCCGGTCGGCTTGAAGGGAATGACGCGGTCCTCGGTGACGGCCGCGGCGTAGGACAACGCCTCGGCGATGTCCTCAGCTTCCAAGTCGGGATAGGCTTCCTGAATCTCGGCCGTGGACATCCCGCTGGCCACGCAGCGCACAACCGTGGCGACCGTGATTCGCGTGTGACCGAGGCAAGGCTGGCCCCCCATGCGGTTCGCGTCGAATGTGATGCGCTGCCAAGTCATAAGGGGCCTCCACGGCTTCGTGTCATTCTATACCAAACGCGCGCCGTCCGGCTCAGCCAACGATTGGAACCGCCAAAAGACAGCCGACCAACTCGAAGTCAACCGCACCACGCTCTACAAAAAGATCAAGCAATACGATCTGGAACAGTATGGCCGAACGGCGTGAGGGGCGAGGCAGGGCGGCATAGCGCGTGGAAGAGATGTTCCGGTTCGTATCTGTTCAGACCACAGCACCCGGTGATTGCCAACAAAACCGGCGCGGATCATTCGTCCAGAGCCGCAGCGGCTCGCTGACGGAAAGGAGCTTCTGAAGAGCAATCAGCTCACGGTTGATGATTGCCAAAGCCTGTTCGTACGTTCGCAACAGTCCTATGCTCGTCATGACTAAGTGCCCTTTCTCCCCAGTCTGCATGCACAGACATGTACGAGTGTGCGTGGCCATATCCAGCGCATCCTCGAACCTGCTGCAATCAGTGTAATGTTCCGTTTTGATGCCCGCTAACTCGATCACGTCAGCCGTACTCTTCGCATTACAGATGAGTTGAAAAAGGCGATCCTCCGGGACAGGCAGCAAATCAAGCAGACACGCCAAGTTCCTAAATTTATTGCGTCGAACATATCGACTGGTTCGCTGATTCTCCGACTCGACCTCCGGCGTCCATCCGGGCGTTGAACGCGTTATTCTCGACGGGGGCTTGATCTCGATTTCCAATCCCTCGAGCGGTGCCGGGATATTGAGTTCGAACGAAGGGCGACCGAGGCCAGCCCTGGCCCAGTGGTCGAGCGCAGAGAGAGCAAAATCGCCCATCTGCATGAACACGAGCGATAATGAGTGCAGGGTCGAATGAAAGAGCCATTCGAGTTTCTCGGTGCCAATTGATTGTTGATAATGTTCCAGATCGACGCGCGAGAGTTTGCCCTCCTGCTTGGCACCTGAGT
>JADFNO010000009.1 GCA_022563315.1 Planctomycetota bacterium
GTCCTGCGGACCGCCCTTCGACATCGCTACGAACTGGATCTCGAACGGCTCGGCCGGGGCGTGCGCTTTCTCGCCCGCGCCAACAACCTCGAAGATAGACTGCTGGCCGCCGAACTCGGCGTGGCCAGCGGCGATGAGGCGCTCGCCAAGCTCGCGACTGAGACCACAAGGAAGATTATCCTGCGCATGCGTCGGATCAGTGCCGGAGCGCTGTCACCCCGTCTGGCCGTGCTGACCGGCGCACCCGACCTTCGCCGGCATTTTCGCTGGCAACAATGGCTGCGCAAGATCGGGCGCCGCTTCGAGGTTCGACCCGCCTACGCTGTTCCGACCCCCACGGACCCACCGCTGCCGCCCGGACTTCTGGCGGGGCTTGAACCCGAACGATTTGCGGCATTGGAAACCTACATCGACACGCTCAGCGAACGTTACGTGGATCTCGCCATCTGCCTTGACTGCACCGCGAGCATGTCCGGTGAGCTCGCCGAAGCCCAAGGCGGGATCGACGACATGATGCTCTTCCTCGGCGACGTGGTCAAGTCATTGCGCGTCGGGATTGTGGGGTATCGAGATCGGCGCGACGAGTTCGAGACCAAAGCCTGGGACTTCACCCACGACATCAACGAAGCCCGCCGACGGTTGTGGAGCCTCACCGCCGCGGGAGGCGGAGATACGCCCGAGTCGGTGTATCCCGCGCTGCGCATCGCCTATGCCCGATTCAGTTGGTTGCCCAGCCACACCAAGGTGCTGGTGCTCATCGGCGACGCCCCACCGCGCGTCGGCACGGGGACGCTGTGCATCTCGCTCGCTAAGCGCGGCGCCGAAATCCAACTCACCACCCACGTGATCCAGGCTGACGGCAAGGACGTCAAGCACTTCCCACAGATCGCCGAGGCCGGCGGCGGGCGCTGCGTCAACCTCGAACACGGCGACTCCCTCATCGCCGAAATCACCGGCCTCACCCTCGGCGACCGGTTCCAAGCCGAGCTCGGCGAGTTCTTCGACACCTACCTCGAACTGTGCCGCTAACTGTCAACCGCCCTCACCCGCTGGCTGCGCAGCGAAGAATGCGCTGATCGGCGTTCGTTGACGTTCGCGCCGCCGTGGCCGGCGGGGCTATTGAAGCCTGCGAATGCAATGTTCGATGACTGCCTTCAGTCCACCCGTATCTTTGCTAGCCGCACATGAATATGTGCGGGCGCCCGCGGATATGCATCCGCGGCTGGTACGAGTGACCTCGTCGAACATTACCAACACAGGACTCAATAAACGGTCGCCATTGTCTTCCTAGTGCCAAATGCCTAATGCCTAATGCCTTCTTCTCCCCCCTTGATGCCATGATGCCATCTTCATGGACACGGCCCCCAGTTGCCCAGCAAGATGAGCAGATCCTTCACGCCAACGTCGCCGCTGTTGTCGAAGTCGGCGGGACAAGCTCCCTTCTTCGGGCACGGCCCCCAGCTACCCAGCAAGACGAGAAGATCCTTCACGCCAACATCGCCGTCGCCGTCGCCGTCAATATCACCGACACAGTTTTGCCGCGGAACAACTACTGTGAACGCGACCGACTCGGGTGTCCCCGGTCGAAACAGTCCGAGCGTTACGTCGCCCGGAGCCGGCTCAACGTCCGCGTCGAACCAAAAGTTATACATCGTCCCCCAACGCAAGGCGTTGGTGTTGGGATTCTCGGCGAAGGTGGCCGGGCTGGACCAGACTACGGACGTGTCGCCGACGGCTATCTCCCAATCCGTGTTGTCGTACGCTTCGCCGGAATGGTAATCGACATCATGAAACCCAACGTTGCTCACGGCCGCTCCTGGGGGGATCGGGACGCTGAGCGATCCGCCGCTTCGGTGTGAGTTGAGATTGAACAGGGCGTATTCGTAGCGCCACGTACCGTCGTCGTTGTCGCTGGCCTTGGCGGCGGCATAGAAGCGGCCTTCCTCAGGCACGTCGACCTTGAAGATCTGAACTGACTCATCAGGCATGTTGATGCCGTTGCCATGGTCGCGCCAGGCAAGGATGGCGGGAATCGTTTCATACATGGGGCCCGTGACAACAAGGTCGAAGTCGGGGCCGAGCGTAACCTGTCTATACGAGGCGTTATTGAGCCAGTTACCCCACTGGGCATCGTCAGTGGCGACGTACACACCCTCGACGAAATAGATGGAATCGGGGAAGTTGGCCTCAGTGATGTCGGACTCGACAACTTGTAGCCGCCTGAAGATTGCGTTGCCGCTGCCGCCGGGCGCTGCTTGCCAATCGCCGGAATAGGGATTCAGGTCGGACCTCGGGCCGAGGCGGGATTGGCCGCCGTTATACCCAGCGCTGTAGATATCCCGACACCCGACGCCGAGCAATGATCCCCCCACGCCGTTGCAGCCTATGCTGCACCCGCTGCCGGCCGCAGCGCAGCAGGCATGCTTCACCCAGGACATGCCGACCTGCATCAGCCGACCGTTGTAAAGTCGATAAGCGTTCATGGCCAGCCCGGGTGTTCCATTGTGGGAGTTTCCCCACAGCAGGTTCTCGTCCCCGATGTTGCAGGTGTAGCTGCCAAGTGAATAGCCGCGTATCCCGCCGACGGCGCCCCAATTGCTCACCGACTGGCAGTTAGTGTAGATCACGTCCGGGCCAATCGCGCCGGCCGACACACCGCCTTCGCCGGCTTGGTTCGTCACGGTCTCGGCGACCTGTTCATCCGACGAATCGAGGTCGCCTCCCGCATTCAGCTGAGCAACAACGATTACTGCGCCGGCGGCGGCGACGGATCCAAAGAATATTTCAAGCCTCATCGGTTTGTACACCTACCTTTAGCGCCCGGTGGCGAGTATCCCCCCAAAGCGACTGCAATGTTACCGCATGCCAAGGGTATCTCACAAGGCCTGAGTGTTGAGAATCTCGCCGTTTCTATCTGGTTGTCAGGCACCCGGAAGGACTGAGAACGCGATATCCCGCGACCGAAAGCCGGTCCCTGACCAGCGACGTTCGTCCCGAGGCACTCAAGACACATGGGAAGTGGTTTGTGACCCACCCCGCGGCCACCCCGACGCTGCGTCAACCGACCGTGGGAAAAGGAACCCTCACCACTGGAACGACGCACCGGTTTTCGCGCGCAATCACGCTCGGTGCGTCTTCCATTCGAGCGGACGGCAGTGCTTTTGCAGTAATCGCCTGGATACAACTACAGGTACCAGCCTCGGCCGTCGAGGAACACGACGTGGAAGCCTCTGATCCGAGATTGTCGAATCCCGGGTTGACGCCGGCGAAGGGAGTCCAAGGCCACCGGGGAATACCCCGCGCCGTCTTGGGATTTACCGCCAGCGCGGTGTCGCTGCTTGCGATCTCGTACGGCGTCTTCGTCCTTGATGACGCGACGATCTTGGCACTCGGCAAAGAGGACGGCCTCTTCGAGTACGCTACGGCGATCTGCTTCGGCGTCGCGGGCGTGCTGTTCCTGGTGTGCTTTGCAACGAGCCGAGCCGGCAACGACTTGCTCCTGTTGCAAACACGTCGCAATGTGTTTCTACTCTTGCTTGGATTGCTCTTTCTCTTCGGCTGCGGCGAGGAGATCAGTTGGGGACAGCGCCTGCTGGGATTCGACACGCCCGACTCGATCGCGCGCGTAAATCTGCAGCGCGAGACGAACATTCACAACCTGACGATATTCCATCGGCGCGACGCTGGGGGCGAGGAGAAAACCGGTTTGACGCTGTGGCTCAGCGTGGAGCGGCTCTTCAGCCTGTTCTGGCTGACGTATTGTTTCGTGGTCCCGCTTGTGGTTGGAGCGATCCGACCGATCCGGCGACTGTTGCAACGGATCAATCTGCCGATCGTGCCGCTTTGCCTGGGCGTGTTCTTCCCGCTGAACTATGCGATCGCCAAGTCCATTGAGCTTGGCCTCGGGGGCGAGACGAGCCCGTTGCACTGGCCGCTGCTGGAGATCAAGGAGAGCTGCTTTGCGGCACTGTTCCTGCTGACGGCGGTGTATTTCCTGCGGCCGACGACGGGCGAGTGTGAAGCGAAACGCGTCCTTCTCGCGACCCCGTAAACACTTCATTGGCTCGGGGCAGCTAAGCGTTCGAGCAAGATCAGCGGCGCATTGCCATCTCACCCTACGCCCACAACACTCGCCTCAAATGGAACGGGCAACGACGTTGCTGTGCTCGCTCGAAGGAACCAGATCGGTACACGGCGCGTCAAGGGCGCTGCCCGCTCAGCCGCCGTGCGCGCCTGAGCCTTCATCGCCGCCACGGCCACCGCGACGGCCACGGCCCTCGCCGAAACCGCGCCACCGCTGATCACCTCGACGCTGCTCTTGTATCTCCGGTAGGCGCTGGACTTGTCCAGGCGTGAGCATCGCTGCAAGCTGCTCGTGGTACCGCTCATCGAATTCACGTCGAGCTTGGAACTGCTCGCGGGTCCGGTTGTCGCGCCTCCGTGTTTGTTGGTCGCGCCCGAAGTTCCCGCTCGCCATACGTTCAAGGAACCGGCGTCGCTGCTTGGGTTCCTCGGACTTGATGAGGTTCATCAGTTGCTCGTTGCGCACGCCCAGCTCCACCTCGTACACCTCGAGCAAGCCCGCCACGGCTTCGGCGATTTCGGAATCGAGATCGTCAAAATTCGCCACCGCCTCGAAAGCCCGCTGCACCGTCGTCTTGCGGTACACCCGGCCATACGCTCGTTCACGGTACGACCGCACGAATGTGTCACCGACATCCTCAGGCAGTTCCTCGGCTACGGATGATGCATATTCCTCATTGACATCCCGAACGGCCACCCGCCGAACCATCTCCCCATCGTACAGCGACAGCGCGCGCTTTGAGTCGCGCTGCATCATGGCCGAGAAGCTTTGCACGCGAGACTCTTCGAGATACGCATTGCGATCGCGCAGAGCGGTGTCCAGCGTGACCTCGTACTCCTGGAGGACCGGCGCGACCGCATCGCTGTCGGCGGAATCGAGCCCCATCGCGCGCACAAGGTCGAACAGATCGACACGCTCGCCGGACAGCTGGCCTCGCTGAATCGTCTTTTGGCGAATCAGCTTGCGCTCCAAGCTCGGCCAAGGTGATCGCTGATCGTCACGAAGCACGAGCTGTAAATCGCCGACGAATTGGTCTCGCAGCCTCACCTTTTCCGCACGGAAGATCTTGTACTTGTCGGCGGCGTCAGCGGTCAGTTGCTCCAACTCCTCTGGATCGATCTGTGGCATGTAGGTCTGGCGAGCTTGTTCTCGCATTTCCTGGCCCCGACGGCGAACGATTTCCATGATCTGTTCGCGGGCCTCTTCGCTCAATGAGGGATCACGAGCAAGCTCCATCTGCTGCCGCAAGGACTGCCAACGCTCGCGCATCTGCTCGCGCGCGCGCCGGCGCTCACCATCGTCGCCGGAGCGGTCCGGGCGAAGCCGGCGCACAATCTCATCGAGATCAGTCCGCGCGGCCTGGAACGCATCGTCGTATTCGGCGAACAACGTCTGCACGATCATTTGCTGCATCCGGTCAAGCGACAGGTCATCGTTGAACTGCACGATATCGCGCCGGTTGAAGTCCGGCTCGAGCAGATACGCCAGTCCGCGCATCGCGCCCATGCCGCCCATCCCACGCGACTGGGCGAAAGCCGGGCCGGTCAGAAACATCGCCAAGCTGAGCATACAGCAAAGCGTCGTTACTGGACTGAACACGTTGCTTGTACGAGGGGTGGTCATGCAAAAATCCTCCAAATGTCGATTTGTTCTATCCATGGGATCGGCGGAATAGGTTCACAACACATCACGGGATCATTCGTCGGACGACTTGCGGTCGTTTCTTTGACTCATCCATTCACGCATCGCGGCGCGCTCGGTCTCATCAATCTGCCCATCCCCGTTGGCGTCGAATCGCTCGTGCATTTCACGACGGCGTTGCTCGTGATCTTTGCGACGCTCTTTGATATGTTCCTGAGCAGCGGCGCGCTCCGCGGCATTGAGTTGGCCATCGCCGTCACTATCAAACTTTCGGAGTATTTCCTGCCAATGAGGGCGGCCCCGTCGGCTGTGACCAACACGGCGGGAGAGTTTACGACACTGCTCCGGCGACAACGTCCTGACAAAGTCGTTGAAGCGATCTGATCGAGCACGACCTCGCTGCTGGCGCAGTTCCGCCTCTTGATCAACCAAATCGTGCACCCCCCGCAGGTTCGGCTCATCGCGCGATAACTCGCTGATGAGCTCTTCGTGCACAAGGGCAAGGCCTTCTTCGTACTCCTGTTGGTCGACCTCCATGTTCCTGCGTAGCTCGGCAAACAGCGCCGACTGCGATTCGTCCAGATTCAATTCGGCGGCAACGAGATTGGTCACGCGATCACCGTTGGCAGTTTCACCGCGCACCTGCCACGAACCGAGGACGAAGAACGCGTTGAACATCAATGATAACGCCAGGATGAACCAATAGAAGCTGCGAATCATCGGGGCCTCTCCGTAAGTAAAGCGGCGATAAGCTCGATCTCGCCGGCATCCTCATCGGGCGGATCAAACACGCCGAACGACATCTCCGTCGCGAGTTGATCGAGCCGCAGATCGGTCGAAGCGGTCCAAGCCGTCCCCGTGTGGTACCCAAATACACAGATTGCAACGGACGCCGCGGCCGCCGCCGGCCAACGGGCCGTGCGCCACTTCAAGCCCAACAACGGTTGACTTTGGGCGCTCACCAACGCCTGGGCGGACTCGATCACGCGCTCCGGGGCGGCTGGGCGCGATCGCGCCGTTGCGACAACGATCAGCCGCGCGTCGGCCACGGCCTCACGACATTCACGGCACACGACGAGGTGTGTCTCGATCGACTCGATCTCGGCCGCCGAGCGACGGCCGTCGAGATACGACGCCAGCTCCAACTGGCCCGGGCACGCTGCCGATAACGCCGGCTTCATCGGCGCAGCGCTTCGCCACAATCGTTCGTCGGTTGGGTTCTTTTGGTCGTCCACAGGCATAGCGTTCCCCGGATGGTATACGAGGCCACCGACAGCGGCATCCCCGGGAATCTCGACGCGTTTCACCGGGATTGAAAGTGGGACCGGAGGCGACTGAGCGCCTTGTGCTTGGTGCTCCTGATCGTCTGCTCATCAACGTTGAGCATCTGAGCCGCCTGGGCAACCGAACGATCTTCGTCGAACAGCAAGGTCAGGACCAGCCGTTGGCGAGCGGTCAGGAGATGAAGCGGCACGGTTTGGCCGTCCGGGGTCGGCTCGGCGGCGGGAATCTGGGACGGATCGAGGCCCGACGTCTCCAGCCGGCGTTTGCGAAGACAATCGATGGCGACGCTGCGGGCCACCAGGGTAAGCCAGGTTTCCAGCGACGCACGCTGTGGCTCGAATTTCCGCAGCAATCGATAGTCATCCTTGACGAGGCGGACGAAGACATCCTGAGCCACGTCCTCAGTGGTGCGGCCGGTCGAACCCGCGCCCCGAGAGCCGAACACATGCCCAACCGCGGCGTAGATCACGCCTGAGTACCGCTGGACGAAATCGTCCCAGGCCTGCTTGTCGCCTTCTAGGCAGTGGTGAAGGTTGACATCCATATGCTCATTCCAACGCCGTTGCGGCCTTTGGATTACACCACGCCGGGCCCTTTAGGTCACTGACACCGGATTCGTCGAAGAATCCGTCAACTGCGGGGGATGAACGGGCCGGCGAGATCGTACAATCCAGCAGCGGCGTCATTCCTCCAATGGTGTAGAATGCCGCCGGTTTCGCATCAACGGTTTGATGAGCGTTGAACGCCTCACCAAGGAGAATACACGAATGAGAATCCGAAACTCGTCCCTCTATCTGGCGGGCCTGTGCGCGATGTTGGGCGCCGCGTCCGCCTTCGGTCAGACTCTGGACCGCCAGAGCCACCGTCCAAGCGATCGGGCCACCATCGCCAAGGTTGGCGAGCCCGCCCCGAACTTCACGCTAAATGATGCCAGTGGCAAGGCGCACACGCTCGCGGACTACCAGGGCAAGCTGGTTGTCCTGCAATGGATCAATCCTGATTGCCCGATCTGCACGCGCGTCAACCAATCAGGCATCACGACTGAGATGGCCAAGGCAATCCGGGCCATCGCGAAGGATTTCGTGCACCTGACGATCCACTCCACACACTACATGGAGCTGGACAAGTCCGTCGCCTACCTCAAGCAGCACAAGGTCAAGGCGCCGGTGCTGGACGATCGCGATGGGAAGGTTGGACATTTGTATGGCGCCAAGACGACGCCGCACATGTATGTCATCGATAAGAAGGGCATCCTGCGCTACGCCGGTGCGATTGACGATGACCCACACGGCAAGAACCGCGAACGTGCGGTGAATTACGTGATCAATGCCGTACGCCAAATTGCAGCAGGCGATACGGTCACTCCGGACACGACCAAAGCCTACGGCTGCAACGTCAAGTACGACCCGAACGCGCCGAAGCGGGAACGCCCGGCCCGCGGTCAACGTGGTGATCGCCAAGGCCGCGGTGGGCGAGGCGGATTTGGGTTTGGTCAAATGCTTGAGCGCTTGGATACCAACGGCAACGGCAAGATCGATGCTGATGAACTGTCCGAGTTGCGTCAGGGCATGCGAGATCGCATTCTCGAAGCTGATAGCAACGGCGATGGCGCGATTGACGAAAGCGAAATCAAGGCGATGGAGGAGGCCCGGCTCCAGCGCATGCTCGAACGCTACGACAAAGACGGCGACGGCGAATTGAGCGATGACGAGCGCGAGGCCATGCGCCAGGATTGGCGTCGCGGTCGTGGTGGTGACGGTGGCCGTGGTGGTGACGGTGGCCGTGGTGGTGAGGGTGGCCGTGGTGGTGACGGTGGCCGCGGTGGTGACGGTGGCCGTGATGGCGATAGGGGCCGTGATGGCGATGGGGGCCGTGATGGCAATGGAGGTGCGTACTAAGCGCCGATCACTGACTCCGTAACGTCATTTCGATACACAAACCGAGCGGGCGCTTTGATACGAGGCGCCCGCTTTTCTTTGTCTGAATAAGGTTTCAGGTGCCGCCCGCGTGGTCACTGAAGTGACCACGCCTCCAAGGTGCGTAGAACATGGATTGTGACTTGAGGATCACGTACCGGATCGCCAGCCGGTCGTTTCGCGTTTGCCGAGGGATTCCCAGCACGCTTCGAGCAATGCAGAGAGTCCATCGCCGGTCGCGCCGGAGGCGGCCATTGGCGGTGCGTCAAACTGGCGGGCAAATCCGGCAACACGCTCGGCACGATCATCTTCCGGCACGAGATCAATCTTGTTGAGGACGACGATCTCGGGTTTATCGAGCATCGCCGCGGAGTATTCGCCGAGCTCGCGCCGAATCGCTCTGTAGCTTTCCACCGGATCTGAGCCGTCCATCGGCGCGATATCCACGAGGTGAACGATCACTCTGGTTCGCTCGATGTGGCGAAGAAAGTCGTGACCGAGCCCGGCGCCCCCGGAAGCGCCTTCGATCAGCCCCGGAATGTCGGCAACGACCAACCGCCGTTCACCGGGCAGTTCGGCGATGCCCAGGTTCGGTGACATGGTCGTGAAGGGATAGTCAGCGACTTTGGGCGTTGCCCGGCTGATCGCGCGCAGCATCGTGGACTTGCCCGCATTTGGTTTGCCAACCAACCCGACGTCGGCGATAAGTTTGAGCTCAAGCCGAAGCGTGCGCTCCTCTCCCGGTTCGCCGGGCGTGGACTCCCGCGGCGCTTGGTTGGTCGCGGATTTGTAGTGTTCGTTCCCGAAACCGCCCTTCCCGCCGTGGGCGATAACGACGCGTTGACCAAGCTCACTGAGATCGTGCAGCGGCTCGGCGGATTGAGAATCGGCGTCAAACACGAGCGTCCCCAGCGGCAGGCGGACCTCGCAATCATCCCCACCGGCGCCGTGTTTGGACTTGCCCATCCCGTGTCGCCCGTTGCCGGCCCGAAAGTGCGGCGAAGCGGCCACACCAATCAGTGAATCGAGCGAAGGATCGGCCACCAACACGACGTCACCGCCGTGACCGCCGCTGCCGCCGTCAGGTCCGCCCTTGGGCACGAACTTCTCTCGGCGGAAACTCATGCAGCCAGCCCCGCCTTGGCCGGCTCGAACGAAAATCTTTGCACGATCGACAAGCATGAGGAAGCAAAGCACGAAGGGATTCAGGCAGACGGGAAATACCGGATGCGATGATAGGGTCACACTAGAGCACGTATCACCTGGAAGAATGACTTGAGGGTGCCACGCACAGCGAGGCCGCCGAGTCGTGCGTGCCGCTGGACCACTTGCGTGCTTCGGGTCCGATGCGATAAGACACCGACGACTCCCTTGGGTCGCTGTCGGTGGCACCCGCGGAGCCGTGCAGCGCGCAGGTCTAGTTTCGGCTTCTCAACTACCGGCCCGTTGAGCTGCGGTGAAGGCGGGAATCGACGGGTCGCTGGGAACGAGATCGACAAACCGCCCACGGAAGTGCACCTGACCGGCCGCAATGGCGTACAGGGTGTCGTCACCGCCCCGGCGGACCAGGTACCCCGGCTTGAAGTGCGTTCCACGCTGGCGAACGATGATTGCCCCGGCCTTGGCCACTTGACCGCCGTAGAGCTTCACGCCGAGGTACTGCGGGTTGGAGTCCCGGCCGTTGCGGGTGGATCCTTGTCCCTTCTTGTGGGCCATGGCGGCACTCCAAATCGAGAATCGACGGGTTCAGTGGTCACGACCAACCGGATCGCAGGCCAACTCGCGTAGAAAAGTCGGGAAGTTTAGCGGCCGGCTACCGCAGAATCCACTGCTGTCGAACGAGCTCCGCGGGCTTGGAGCCACGAGCCAGCGCATCACCGCGAATGAGGTAGTCGCGCTGAAGCGTTTTGCGGAGCAGGACTTGTTCGTTGGTGATCGGATTAGTCACGCGGGCCGTTTCGCCGCTGATCCCGGCAATAAACAATGAAATCTCGTTCACGTCAGTATTCTGGGCCGGCCAGATGACGAGCCCCTCCTTGGCGTGCTCGCGGCCGTGGAAAATATCGCCGATGACCTCGTTCTGCGTCTCCAGGAAGATATTGCCGAGGAGGTCGCGGATATCGTCGGCCACACGAGTGGAAACCGCGCGTCCGGATTGCATGATCTCGCCGCCATCGGTAAACACGGTGAAGCTGGGGGCCCAGACCTGGTCCCGCCCCGTTCGATTCGTGACCTTGTAGGTGAAGTACCAATATGTGGCCGCCTCGCCCGCGGCGTCGACATACAACCTCAGCTCGCCCGGCTCAAAGTCGAGCTCCCAGCGATAGGGCACGGTCGCCGGCTTGGGGTAGGCCCAGACCGCGGCCGTGAGGATCAGCACCGCCAGGCAGGCCGAGGCCACGCTCCGGGCCAACAAACGCGTATCAGAAGTCAGCCGCATCAGGTCAATCTCCGCTGAAAAGGCACGGTCGCTATTGTATGGCAAGGCCGTTGGTGGTCAATGGACCGCAGTAATGACCGTTTCGCAGACCAACCCCGGACAGTTGCATCCTCCCGAGGACGAGGAGCCGGAGTCTCGGATCGTCCAGGTGGGCCCGGCCCAGCAACTGGAGGCGGTCCAACGCCTGGTGGCGGTCGGCTCGCCCAGCGATCGAGCCAACGCCCAGCGGTTCATGCACTACGCCAAGACGAACGAAATCGTGCTGGACGCTATGTGGGGACGGGTCGATCGGGAAGGCCGGATCGTGCAGACGGTCCTGGCGGTGCCCAACCCGGGTCGAACGGCGATGGTCTTCGCCAGCCATCCCGGGTCGCCGCAGGAGGTGCCGTCGCTGGGGAAGCTCATCGACCACGCTGCGGGCCACTTGGCAACCCAGGACGTTCATCTGGCCCAACTGCTCCTGGAGCCGGACGAGTCGTTGGAGCGCCAAGCCGCCCTGGCCGGCGGATTCTCCGAGCTGGCCAGCCTGACCTACCTCCAGCGACCCGTGTCGAAGCGGACGCTACCGGCATCGCCGCAATGGTGCGACGGCGCCGCGACCGAGGCCTATGTCGAGCATCGCTACGACGATTTCCTCTCGGCGGTAATGGCCACCTATCAGGACACGCTGGATTGCCCGAAGCTCTTTGGCCTCCGTGAGCCGCAGGACATCCTCGCCGGCCATCGCGCCACGGGGAAGTTCGATCCGTCCCTGTGGACATTGCTTCGCGTGGACGCAAAACCGGTCGGCGTCGTTCTGCTCAATCCCTTCCCCGAGCAAAGAACGATCGAGCTGGTTTATCTGGGGTTGGCGCCGGTCGTTCGCGGCCGGGGCCTCGGCCGGCAACTGCTGCGACACGCCTTGCGCCTCCTCCACGGGCGGCGGGAACGGATCGTCACCCTTGCCGTTGACGAGCAGAACGCTCCGGCACTGCGAATCTATCGGGCCGAAGGGTTCCGGGACGAACTTCGACGCGTGGCCCTGATCCGATCGTTGCGCAGCGATTCACCCTGAACAAGCCGAATCATTACGCCCAACGTCGAGCGCGCGTCAAGTCCATCCAGCAGCATCGCTTCTGAGGTTATCCACCGCGAATCGACATCCCCGTCGAACCAGTGGACAACATTTTTTTTTGCAGTGAACCTCCCGGCCACACCGTGGGTTGTGAGCCGCGCTGCGTTTTGATTCGAGATTCGCGCTTGTGAAACTGCGCGCTCGGTCGTACGCTCCGCACGTTGTTTTTTCAACGACGATCTCAACCGGCAGAAAGCTCCCGGCGTTGCGGATGAAAGCCGCTTCGACGCGAAGATAGAGGATCAAGATGCGATACCGCAGCCGTCGCCCGATCACGAATACACCCGCAAGATCAAGGATCAAGTGAGGTGAATACGTGACCCAGAGCACTTGCACACACATGACAACCCGAACCTTGACACAACGGCTGGCCGATCGCATCGGGTCGCATAAATACGACATGTGGTTCGACCGCACCGCGAAGCTTACGGTAAGCGCAGAGCGTGTGGAGGTTGCGACCGGCAGCCAGTTCGTTGCCGACTGGATCGCCAGCCATTTCTCCGACGACCTGCGCGGCGTCGCCAGCGAAGCCCTCGGCCGACCGGCAGACGTGCACATCCACGTTGATCCGGATCTGTTCGACCAGGACTCGACCCGCCGCGAGCACCGGCCCAACGGGTCGCAGACTCCAGAAAAGACCGATCGAGTAGAACGCTCGACGCCGGAGGCCGACCGCAGCACAAAGCCCAACCGGAATTCCCCGCGACGAAGACTCGATGATTTCGTCGTCGGTCAGTCCAATGAGCTCGCCTTTTGCGCTTCAACGCGATTGGCCGAGTCCCAATCAACGGCCGAGGTATCTCCCTTGTTCCTCCACGGCGACTGCGGCGTCGGGAAGACGCACTTGCTGCAGGGCATCTGTCAACGATTCGCCGAACGAGGCAACCGCGGCGCCGTTCGGTATGTAACCGCCGAGCAGTTCACGAACGAATTCATTGCATCCGTGCGCAACGGCCACATTGAGGCGTTTCGCCGGCGGACCCGCAGGCTCGATCTGCTGGCCATCGACGATGTGCATTTTCTCTCGAACAAGGTGGCGACACAAAACGAGTTCCTGTACACGTTGGATGCGATCGACTTGAGCGGGGCCCGGGTGGTGATGGCTTCGGACGAACATCCGCGTCAGATGCGATTCTCCGCGGGCCTCATCAGTCGCTTTGTGGCCGGCATGGTCGTCCAGATCCACCGCCCGGATCGCGAGACGCGAATCGAGCTGGCGCAGCGGTTGGCCTCGACGCGCGGGCTGCGGCTCACCGACGCGGCCAGCGAGATACTCGCCAGCCATTGTCTCGCGTCGGTCCGGGAGCTGGAGGGTGCGATCAACAAGCTCGCGGCCCTGCGGTCCCTGTCGGACCGTCCCGTCGCCGACGGGGAGGTGGGAGCCCTGCTCGTCCAGCAACTGTTCAACGACGGCGCGTGGCGACCAAAGATGCCGATCAAGCTAAAGACCGTCGTGGAGGTGGTCTGTGACCGGCTGGGTGTGAATCGAGCGGATCTGATGGGCTCGGGCCGGCATCGCCGCGTCGTCCTCGCCAGAGGTCTGGTCGCCTACCTTGGGCGAATGCTCACCACCCTCAGCTATCCGGAGATCGCCCACGCGATGGGTCGCCGACACCACTCAACCGTGCATACAGCCGCCAAACGCGTGACCGGTCAACTCGAAGGTCACAAGACGATTGACCTCAGCACGGTCGGCCTCGGGGCCGGCGTCTCGTTGGCGGAACTCGTCGATCAGCTTCGGCATCTGATCGTCCGCGCCGCGCCGCAGCGCTGATTGGGAGCATGGAAGCCTCGCGCAGCCGCAATCGGCTACACTGACGTCATGCGCAGAACCGGCGCGCGGTGGTCATCGCTACTCGTGCTGTCGTTCCTCGTGGTCGCGGTGGAGGTGCTACCCGCACAATCGCCCACCGAGGACCGCGCGATCGAAGCGTCCCTACGCCACGTGCGACAAGCGGTAGTTCCGCAACGGAACGGCGCCGACTTAGTGGCGCTGTTTTCGCTACGGCAGTTACGTGATGCATCGTTGCGGCCGTTCTTTTATCAGCTTGCGCAGCGCGGCGACCCAGTCGTGCGTGTTCACGCGATCCTCGGCCTCGGGGAGATTAGTGAGACCGGTCGCGTCGATCCGTGGCTGATTACGCAGCTCCAATCGCCACAGGCCAGGTATACCGTGATCGCGAATGCGCTCGAGATGGGACTGCTCGATATCGATCACGTGAATCAGATGCTCGCGGGCGACGAGTTGGAAGCTCGGCCTCGCGTCGTGCTTTTGGCATACTTGATCTCGCAGCATGAACCCGTGGATCGGCAGGCCCTGGCCCGGCTCGCTGCCAGCGGGAACCTGTCGGTCGCCGGGCTCGCCGCCTGCCTGCGGGCGCAGATCGGCGACGACGACGACTTGACCCGCTACCGACAGCGTCTTGATGCCCTGACGCGCAGCGACCGCAACCGACATCTGGTTGATCTGCTCCAGGCGATTGGCGACTACCGACTGACGGGTGCGCTCGATCTCGCCGAGAAGGTATTGGCCGCGCCGGACGCCGACGCCGAGGTCGTTCTGACGGCATTGAACACGATGCTTGTCCTGGATCCGCCGACGGGCGTAACGCTTTTCAATCGGCATTTGGCGGTCGATACCTCATACAGCCGGAAGGTGCGCTACGCGCTGTTGTTGCTCGAGGCAGGACGCGGGGTTCCTGCGTCGGCTTATGATCGGTTGCCAGCGGACGACCAACTGCTCGGTCACATGGCCCGGGCCGGTCGCGCGATCTCGACTGGCGCCGACGCGTCGCGGCCGTTGATCGATCTGTTGTCGCTGGGCCACTATCGTGCGTCGCGGTGGGTGATCGATGCCGCGGGTGAGCTCGACACGGCGCAAGCAACACTCGTGTACGAATACCTGATCGACGCCATCGAGGGTGATCGGCGTGGCCGTGACGAGCGTGCCGAGCTGGCGATGATCGCGGCGGCTCGCCTCTTCGAGATCAACCCCCAAGCCGTCACCGACAGACTCGTCGCCGTGGATGATGACAGCCTGACGCAGCAAGCAATCCTGCTCGGTCTCTTCGACAGCCGCGCACCCGAGGCGGGCGAGGCCGCCAGGCGTGTCAAGCGCATTGGCTACGGCCGGGCGGACTCCATGGCGCTGATTCTCATCGCCAAGCACACTGATCGCTTGAGTGAGAAAGAACTCCAGGACCTCGGGGTCATTGCGTCCGGCGGCCGTGTGTCCGCGGTCCTCCAGGCGCAGGCCGGCTGGCTGTATCTCAAACACGCTGGGCGTCTCGAGCATACCCTGGCCGTGATATTCGCCGATCCATAAGTGGGCTGTGCCATGCCTCGATCAAACGCTGCCGATCCCATTCCACTGAGCCAACCCGACATCACCGAGGCGGAGATCCGCGGCGTGGTCGAAACCTTGCGGAGCGGTCGGCTTTCCACTGGACCGCGACTGGAGGAGTTCGAGCGGCTCATCGCCTTGCGCGTGGGGCGGCGGCACGGTGTCGGCGTCAGCTCCGGGACGGCCGGTCTGCATTTGGCGCTGCTGGCGTTGGGTGTCAAACCGGATGACGAGGTCATTACGCCCGCCTTGAGCTTTGTCGCCTCGGCCAATTGCATTCTGTACGTTGGGGCGACGCCCGTCTTCATCGATTGCGATCCTCGCACGCTGAACATGCGACCTCGAGAGGTGGAAAAGCACATCACCGACAAGACCAAAGCAATCGTTGCCGTTGAGGTCTTCGGCAACCCCGCCGGGATGTCGGACTTGGCGGCACTATCGACCAAGTACGAAATCCCGCTCATCGAAGATGCCTGCGAAGGACTTGGCGGGCGATACCTCGACGACCCGATCGGACGGTACGGACGTCTCGCCGTCTTCGGGTTCTATCCGAACAAGCAGATCACAACCGGCGAAGGCGGCATGATCGTCACCGATGATGATCGAATTGCCGATCTGTGCCGATCGTTGCGCAATCACGGACGGCCGACGGACTCCACGGTCGCCGATGAAGGGCTCGGCTCATGCCTCGTTCACGAACGACTCGGCTACAACTATCGGCTCAGCGAGCTTCACGCGGCGCTGGGCGTCGCCCAGATGCGCCGGCTGGACGAATTGATCGAAGCGCGGCAGCGCGTCGCCGCCGCCTATACCCGCCGGCTCATGGGCAACACCGACCTCATCCTGCCCACCGTTGAGCCCGATACTTTCATGAGCTGGTTCGTCTATGTCGTTCGTCTCAGCGATCGATTCACCGCTGACGATCGAAACTACATCATTGAGGGGTTGCACCGCCACGATGTCGGCGCTGCCGACTACTTCCCCCCGATTCCCATGCTGCCTTTCTATCGTCGCATGTTTGGATACAAGCCTGGCGACTATCCCGTGGCCGAGTCCGTGAGTCAGCGCACGATCGCCCTACCGTTCTTCAACCGCCTCTCGGATCGTGAAGTGGACCTCGTCTGCCAGACGCTCGAACTCATGATGACGCGCATCGCCTTCGCCCGCAGCTGACAGAAGACTTCAGACCTGAGCGTTCAACTCGGCGGAAGCAGCGTGCGCAAGCTCCGGCCGTAGTCGATCGTTTTCGCCACGACCTGTTTCATCGGCTCCTGCACGATGATGTGATCGCCATTGATCAGCGTGATGGTCGTATCGGGGTTTTCCTCAACCGAGCGGATGAGATCCGCGTTCACCACCATTGGTTTTCCATTGAGCCGAGTGACGGTAATCATCGAAGAGGACTAGGCATGAGGGGATGAGAAGAAGCTATCGCCCGAGAACGAGAAGTTGGGCGAACAGGTCATTGGTGGTGGTGATGATTCGGCTGGCCGCGGAGTAGCCGGTCGAGGCCAAGATCAGGTTGATGAACTCCTGCGAGAGATCGACGTTGGACAGTTCCAGCGCCCCACCGATAAGCCGGCCCGTTCCGAACTCTAAGGGGCTCGTGATCAGCGCGGTGCCGGAGTTCGGCCCCGCCCTGAACAGGTTGCTGCCGGCGTCGACGAGACCCTCGGGGTTGGAGAACTTCGCCAGTGCCAGTTGCCCGATGTTTCGGGTCAGACCGTTGGTGAACGACCCGGAGATGATCCCGTCTTCCCCGATCGAGAATCCGCTGAGCGTACCGATGGGCGAACCGTCCTGAAAGACGGCGGCCAGGACGCTTGTGTTGTCGGTCAGCGCGGTGATGGCGTCGGTGCCATCGTCAAAACTCATTGACACGGTCAACGGACTCGCCGCACCGTTGGTGCGCACCATTGAGAACGACTGATTCGTGGCCGAGATGAAACGGCCGTTGGCGTCGAACTCGACGACGCCCAAGCCGACGACACGGTCCAGCGCATCGTTGTCCGACGACTCGGCGACAAACTCCCAGGTTGAGCCCGCATTGGGCGTCGTTGACTGAAGGACGAACGTGAGATCCACCGTCAACCCGGTGCCCAGCGAGTCATAGACGATGAAGCTCGTTCGCACCGATTCGCCATCCGCAGAACCGGATTTGGTCATGATAAACGGCTGATCGATCGGGGACCCGGCCGGCGTACCGGCGTAGGTCACCGACATGTCCGCATTGTCGATGTCGAGATCCTGCACCGTGCCCTCGTTGCCGGTGATAATGATCTGACCAGCGGCGTTGATCGTGATGCCGCCGCCGAGCGTCTCGCCGCCGATGGTCGAACCGTCCAGCCCCAGCACTTTATCGAGAAACGCGAGATAGTCGTTCATCGTAGTGCCAAAGGCATCGACGCCTGCGACAGAGGCCTCACCCGAAGTCATGAACCCGAACGTGTGCGAGCCGAGATCCTTGCCACCTTTCTCGATGCCGCTCACCGTGACGATCGCTTGCTCGCCGCCCTCGATGGCCAGGAACTCGCCCCCGGAACCATCGTCGATGAACAAGTCGTTGCCGACTACGGTGAGATCCTCCGTGCCAACCATGAAACTGCCCGGAGTGCCCGAAACCGTGTACATCGCCCGGGCCTCATGGATCGATCCGGTGGCGGCGACAACACCAGACGGATTGACGTTGCCATTGAAACTCACGCTTCGCGTCGCCTCGGCCAGCGTCAACGTCCCGACGGGAATGTTCAACTCAACGAGGTTGCCGGCGATGATCTTGAACTGTTCGTCCACGGCGAAACCCATGACCTTGGCCCCGCTGATGGTGACCAGATCATTGGCTTGGTTGCGTTGAAGCGCGCCGGCTCGGGTGTAGAACCGCTCGCCCGCCTTCTCGACGATGAGGAATCCATCGCCCTCGATGGCGACGTCAGTCGGCACGCCCGTCGCGCTGATCGAACCGTTGGTGAAGTTCCGCTGCGTGCCCGCGATCGAGACGCCCAGCCCGATCTGCCCGGGGTTCGTGCCGCCGGTGTTGTCGCTCGGGGCCGTGCCGAGCGAAAAGTTTCGGCTGAACGTCGGGGCGAAAATCATCCGGTTGGATTTGAACGCGATCGTGTTGACGTTCGCGATGTTATTGCCGATCACGTCCAAGTTACGAGCGTTGGCGGCCAACCCGGACAACCCAGTGAACATTGCAACTGTTGAAGCCATGGTATTCTCCTTGTCTCAGTCGCTCGTTCGGGATCGCGACTGATTGATCGTCTACGCGCGGCCGGTACCCGGTAGCGCAACGGATTGGGCGCTCGCAATCTGGCGAGCCACCGCCGGGGGCGGCATGCGCGCGGCGGGAGGACCTAAGAGTTCGGCCTCCTGCTCGTCCGCGCCCGGGACATAGATTGCAGCATCGAGCTCATGGACGAAACGAGACCCATCGCCAGCCGATAGCTCCGCGGTGAGTGTCCGTTGCGCGACATCGAGCACGAATCCACGCCCGTCGATCAGCGTCATGGCCCGCTTCGCGCCCGAGGCCTCAGCCAGGTCGGCTGCCGCTGACAGTCGAGTGATCTGTTGATCGTCCAGCGTTTCGTTCGGTTCAAAGGTAATCTGCACCCGTCGTCCGCTCTCGATCGCGCCGCGGGAGGCGAGCGCGAGTAACTCATTGAACGTCTGATCCGCCAGACCCGGCCGCGCCGGCGCCGGCGCTGACGGAGTGAAACCCGGCCTGACGACCGGTTCAAGCTGCCGAAGAAGTTGAGCGGAGTCAAGCGTCATTGTCGGTGGGAGTCAAGAGTTCTTTCCGAGGAGCGGGCATAGCCCGAAGCGGCGCGGATCGATCGATCCGGGGGTGTTACAGATCAGGGTCCGTCTCGTAAATGGTGTCCAAAGATTCGAACGGCACAATGAACCCGCTGTCCAACTCGAGCACCACCGAATCACCTTCACGATTGACCGACCGGACATAACCCGAGACACGGTCGCTTGAAGCAGTCAGGCCGGTGATGAACTTTCCGATGAGATTGCTCCCCGCCGCCAATTGGTTTTCGGTCACGAGCGACTTGAGCTGTTCGATGAGTTGGATGTCCGACTCGATGGAACGAATGGAGTTGAGCTGTTGCAGTAGCGCGTTTGAATCGCTCGGGGCCAAGGGGTCCTGGTTGGCAAGCTCGGTGAAAATGATGCGAATAAAATCTTCAGACGACATATCGCTGAAGCGGTTCCCCACGTTCGGTCGAACGGCGGTGTCCAGAGAATTCGTAGCCGGGATTTGGGTCATTGCTAGTTAGCTCCAGCCGGTTGCGGTGAGACGTCAAACGCGGTGTACTCGCTGGTCGATCGAGGCATGGGGTGACGGAAGGAGCCGGTCTGGTCACCGTCGCGTCGCCCCCGGCTTTCTCCCTTTCCCGCGTCTGCCTCATGCCGTTCCTGTTGATTTTGCTGCTCCGCCGCGTCTTGGCGCGTTGCCTGGACGTTGCCTTGTTGTACGGTGTGCACGGTGAGTCGCTCCACGGTGAATCCGTGCCCTTGTAACGCGGATCGCAGCACGGCTAAGGATCGTTCAAGCAATGCCTGTGCCTGCGGGGTTGCGGTCTGAAACTCGGCGGACACGGTGCCTTGGGTAATCGTCATCTGAATGCGAAGCTGGCCGAGTTGGGGCGGTTCCAGACGCATCGTCAGCACGCCGCCGCGCTGGTTGAGCGTGGCCGACAACCCGCGCAGAATTCGCGCTGTGAACGGATCATGGACGGGATCTGCGCTTGGCGTTGGCGTGGTCGGCATTGGGAGTGCCTGCACCACACTGGCGGTCGGGCGGCTCGGCAACGACGCCGGGAGCGGCGCCGCGAGCTGAAGCGTGGCCGGCTGCCCCGTCGTGTTCTCTACGCGCACAGCCGCATCAATCTGCACCGCTCGCGCCGAAGCCGGGGCCCGCGGTGTTGGTTCAGCCCTCGACGTATGCCGGTCGGGCTGATCTGAACGCGATTGCGATTGATTCTCGTTACTGCGATATTCCCGTGAGGTCTCGCCCTGCCCGTGCTGGATTGGAGACTGCAGGGCGCCTCCTTCCCGCGGCGCTCGTCCACCCGCCTGATGAGGTTCATAATTGACGGTTCCTCGTTCGCCAGGCGCGGCCGAGGCTGGCGGCAACTGCCCATCGCCGGATTGTGACGGCGTTGAAGACGGCGCACGCGACACCGTATCATCCGTCGCGATGGATTTCGGCGGTGACTGAGTCGAAGCTGAGGTTGGTTCCAACGACCGACTATCAGCGGCGGACTGGCTGTCACCCGAAGAGGCGCGATCAGTACCGTGTGAATCGGCCCCGATCTGCTGCCGTTCATACGCAACGTCGGGGCGAGATGCGGAGTCAGCCTCGCTCGCAATCGACGTTGGGGGCGAGGATGGCCGACCCTCGGCTGGCGCGGCAGTCGAGTCCTGGCCCGGCGCTGATGGACCGGGCGCGGCGTTGGAAGGGCCGGCCGAAGACGCTTGGGATGAGCCCCCATCGCCGGATCGTTCCGTACCCGTTGCGTCGCCCCGAACGATCGTCGACGCTGTGGATTCGATTGATTTGAGATTTGTCTGTTGGTCCAGCTCCCGGGCAGGCTCCTCTTCGGCCGAGACAGCGGAATCTGCTGGCAACCCTTGCGCGGAACCGGCATCATTTTGCGCTGGATCCTCGACCGGTTCCGCCGGCGTGGACCGTCCCACTGGCTCCGCATCCGGCTGATCAGGCGGTTCGCCGGTCACGGGTTGGTCGCGGCTCGGCGACGTGTCCTGGGTATCTTCGAACCCCGATGCAGCCCGGTCGTGCGCCGCATCACTCACTCTCGCCGAGCTGACGCCGTTTTCTGTGGAAATTGGTTGGGAAGAACGAAGTTGCGCAGCATCCTGCACGATCTGCGCGAACGAAGAACGATCGGTCGCTGAACTGATGGGCGATCGGCTCGGCCGTTCATACAGACCCGGTTTCTGCGGAAGATCATTCAGTGTCGGGAGAAGCGTTTGCATTGCCGGCGTCGTCCGGGCCGTCGGCCGGTAGGCCGAAGGTCCTGAGTTGCTCCAGCAATTCCGTTGCCAGTTTGTTCTCGGCGTTGGTCTTGAACGCACCGAGCACCTTGGCGGCCGACCGGGGTTTCATCGCGTTCAGGTAGGCGACCGCCTGATCGGCCTTGCCCGTGTTGAGAAGCTCGACGATCGTCTGCTTCGCCTGTTTCGGCGGCAACGACTCCAGCAGCTTCACCGTCTTGGCAAACTGTTCGTCCGTCTTGCGATTCATCTCAGCCGCGGCCGTCTCTTCCCAACGCTCGACACGAGCCTTGGAATCGGCCTCCTGCTCCTCAAACAGACGCTGTGATTCGGCGAGCTGCGCAAGACGCCTCTGCTTCGCATCTTCCAGCCGACGGATTTCCTGATTCGTGTGTCGCGTTACTTGTGAACCGATCTCGATCGCCGCCGCGCTGGAGAATGGCGGATCGGCGCGAAACGCGATTTCCTTGTGCTCCGCGAGTTCGGCCTCGACTTGCCTCTGGGCTCGCTTTGCCGCAACCTGCCCCTCGGGGATCGTCATCGAGAACAGTTCGCGAACCTGTTGGACACGTGCGCCGTCCAGGCGATCCGAATGCCACAGCCAAACGGCGAACGTCGCCAGCGCGAGCAGATGAACCACAGCCAGGAAACTCACGATACTCCAGATCGTCTTCATAATGTAGACTCCTTGCGGGCGGCCGCGATGACCGCAAGCTCATCAAGGGCGGCGGTCTCGGCCTTGTTCAAGGCGGCTTTCCATTGTTCGTACCGCCGGTCCCGGACGAACTCGATCGCGCGCCGGCGGCGAGCCGCCTCGATCAACCGGGTCCGCGCAGCCTCGAGCCTCTTGTACACCCCCGCCAACTCGAGCACGATCTGCTGCGCACGGCGCATGACTTGAAGCGAGGAGTTGGCGTGAAGCCGGAGGTCCCGCACCTCGATCAGTCCTGTCAGTCCATCGCGCAGCATATCTTTGTTCGACACCAGGTTCCGCTGATGGCCTCGCAGGATTTCTTCCAGACGTATTCGCTCTCGCTCGATCCCGGCGACGTCGCGCTGAAACGTCTCTTCAGAGCGACGTCGCGCTTTGAGAACCGGCTCAAGAGAGAACACAAACCGTGCCATTTCGCTACGCTCCCGCTAAACCCGCCTTGCGCCGCCGCCTCCGGCCGCCGACCCCCCGGCCGATCCCTTCGCGTACTGAGCCTTCGCCGCCGCCGCGAGCTCGATCAACTGCCGGCAACTGTGCGGGAAGTTGGCTTCTTCGGTGATACCCTGCTGAAGCATCGCGTCGATCTTCGGCTTCAGCGCGATCGCGACGTCGCAATCGGCGTTGGAGCCGTGGGCGTAAGCGCCGATATTGATCAGCTCCTCAGCTTCGGCACGAGCGGCCAGGAGCTTCAGAACCAGTCTCCGGGCGGCCTGATGATGCTCGTCGCAGACAAGATCGGCTACGCGAGAGACGGAATCCTGCATATCCACGGCTGGATAGTGTCCGCGGCCGGCCAGTTTCCGCGAGAGCACGACGTGGCCGTCCAGCACGCCGCGAGCCGCATCGGAAATGGGTTCGGTCAGATCGTCGCCCTCGACCAGCACCGCATAGAACCCGGTGATCGATCCGCCGCCTTCGATCGATCCGGCCCGCTCCAGCAGCTTGGGCAGCATCGCAAAGACTGAGGGCGTATAACCCTTCGTCGCCGGCTGCTCCCCGATGGTCAGGCCGATCTGGCGCTGGGCCTGGGCCAACCGTGTCAGCGAGTCCATCATCAGCAAGACATCGGCGCCCTGGTCTCGGAAAAACTCCGCCACGGCCGAAGCGACCATCGCCGCGCGCACGCGCAACAGCGGCGACTCGTCTCCGGTGGCCACCACGACCACCGATTTGGCCAGCCCGGTCGGCCCCAGTGACCGTTCGATGAATTCGCGGACCTCTCGGCCGCGCTCGCCCACCAGTGCCAGCACGTTGACATCAGCGGCGGAGTTCCGGGCGATCATGGCGACGAGTGTCGATTTCCCCAGGCCGGGCCCGGAAAAGATCCCCACACGCTGGCCTTTGCCGACGGTAAGCATGGTGTCGATCACACGGACACCCGTGGGAAGCGGCTGATCGATTCGGCGGCGATGCAGCGCGCACGTAGGCGGCGGATCGAGCGGACGGGCCACGCAATCCGACGGGAACGCGCCCCCGTCAATCGGGCGGCCCAAACCGTCGATGATCCGTCCCAGGAACGACCGGCTGATCGCGACCGTCTGGGCGGTTTGCTCGCCGTGGACGTGCATGCCCGGGGCGATCCCGTCGTTGGAGCCGAACAACATCACGATGCTGCGCGCGCCGTCGAACCCAACGACTTCGCCGCGGATGACGCGCGAGCTGTTTCGGCCAAGCTCCAGGCGCACCATCGCTCCGACCGGGAGCGGCAAGTCATCCACATACAGCCCCAATCCCCTCGCCGCCGCCACCGTGCCGATGAGCTCTTGAGATTGCAACCGGCCCAGCGTGTCAAGTTGTGGCCCAAGCACCGTCACGACTGAGCTTCTTCTGCCAACGCATCATCTCCCGGCGTATCGTTGCCCGGGGCCGCGTCGACGGACTGCGGCAACAGCGTGTCGACAATCCGCTGGATTTGGCGCTCGATCGTGGCGTCGATGCGGCCGGCGCCCGTGCTGATCACACAGCCGCCGGGCGTCACCGATGGGTCGTCGCGAATGGCGGCGTGCGTGCAGGTGCTGATCTTGTCGATCAGATCCGGCAACATCGCCTCCACCAGAGCCCGATCCTGCGGAGCGACCGCCACCGTCACCGCCCTCGGCGCCACGAGCAGCGCCAATGCCTCGGCGAGCTGATCCCCGATGACCGTCGAATCAGTCTGAATGATGCGGTACGTGACCTTCTCGGCCACGGCGAGCGCGAGGCGCAGCACGTCCTCGCGGGCCGCCAGAAGCATGCTGTTGCGATCGGTTTCCCAATGCGCCAGAGCCGCGTTGAAGGCGACCTGAAGATCCGTGAGCTGCGGCGTGAACTCGGCGATCGCCTCCGCGCGACCAGCTTGCCGGCCTTCCTCGCGTCCTTGGGCCAGGCCTTGATCCTTGCCCTCAGCAAAGCCGCGATCGGTGGCGGAATCGACCAGCTTCGCCGCCTCCTCTTCGGCCCGCTCCATGATCTGCTGCGCTTTCTGTTTCGCCTCTTGCAGCACGTGCTTGGACTCACGAGCCAGATCGCCCAGGTTAAACACCGAGGTGCCCTTGGGGAGCGGACCGGCCGTTGTGTTCTTGATCAATGCCATATAAACGAAAGCCAATGATTCGTGACGCGGGTCAGACCACGAGATCGTCGTCACCCCGGCCGGAGATGATGATGTCCCCGGCATCCTCGAGGCGTCGAACCACATCGACGATGCGCTGTTGCGCGGCTTCGACGTCGCTCAGTCGCACCGGCCCCATGTACTCCATGTCTTCCTTGATCAGATCGGCAGCGCGGGCGGACATGTTGGAGAATATCTTCTCTTTCAGCTCATCACTCGCCGTCTTCAAGGCGAGGCAAAGCTCATCATTGTCGATTTCCTTGAGCACCGCCTGGATGCCCTTGTCGTTGACCTTGAGGATGTCGTCGAAGACAAACATCAGCCGACGAATGTCTTCGACAAGATCGGGGTCCTCCGCCTCGACGCCCTCCATAATCGCTTTTTCCGTGGATCGGTCACACAGGTTCAACACCTCAGCGACCGTCTCTACGCCGCCCACCTTCTCCATCGAATGCATGAGCATGTTCGACAGACGCGACTCCAAACCGTGCTCCACCTCGCGGATCACTTCCGGGCTGGTCTGCTCCATGTGCGCGACACGACGAACCACCTCGATCTGCTTCTCGACCGGAAGTCCCATCAGGATTTCCGACGCCTTGTGATGCGCAAGATGACTAATGATCAGCGCGATGGTTTGGGGATGCTCGTCCTGGATGAACGTCAGGAGGTTCTCGCTCTCGGCCTTCTGGAGGAAGGAGAACGGCGTTCGCTGAACCTGAGTCTGAATCTGCTGGATCATCCGATCCGCCAGCTTCGGATCGAGCGATTTCTCCAAGAGCTTCTTGGCGTAGTCCAGTCCGCCCTCCTTGGCGTATTGACTGGCCATCCGCATCGCATAGAACTCGTCGATGACCTGATCGCTCAGCTCGGCCGGAACTTCCCCGAGCGATGCCAGCGCGCGGGTAACCTCTTCGACCATGACGGTCGGAAGATGCTGGAGCAGCGTCGTGGCCACCTCGTCGTCCAGCGACAACAGCAAAATGGCGGCCTTGATCACACCGTCCAACTCGGAAACGTTTTTTGGCAATTTTCGCTGGTGAATGGACATGCGCGGCGCCGTTTCCCCCTAAACCTCAGCCTTCGCCCAGCGGCGCACGAGGTTGGCTGCCTCCTCCGGGCTCGTCTTGATCGTCTCGTTGATCTGCTCCAGGAGCTGTCCTCGACGCAGCTCCGTGTCGTCCAGCTCGACCCCTTCCAGGGCCAACGATGACTCCTCCGCTTCACCGACCAAGTCCGAGTCGTCGATCTCAAGCGCCGGAGGCAGGCCCACGATCTCCGCCGGCGACGGCAGCTCCTCGCGAACGCTCGCTTTTCGCACCATCAGAAACATCATCGCCAAACTGATGAATGCCAGGCTTCCGAGACCGACGTATCTGACCATCGGTCCGCCCACCATAGCCCCCGTCCAGCTCTCCGGCACGACCTCGACACCCCCGGGTGCGAGCAGCAACGGCGGCATTGCGAAGTCCGGATACGAACTCACCACCACCACGCCCGGCACTGCATCGTCGAACGGGCCGGTGTCGATCAACGGCTCGATGTCGCTCTTGATTCGAGCGATCTCCGCGTCGACTACCGCTTGCAGTGCCGCAGCGTCCGGCTCCGCCGTCGGATCGTTCTGATCCTGTTGATACATCCCGATGAAATAGGAGCGCGGGATCAGCACGGTCGAGTTGATCTTCAGGGCATACCCCTTCGGGTCCTGCTCTAATGTTCTTTCGCTGGGAAACCGCGGTTCCAACTCGCTTTCCGATCGATCCAACGTGCGATCCGAGCCGATCGGCCCGATGGAAGCGATCTCAACGCCTATGTTTGATCGAACGCCCGGTTCACCGGCTTGGCGTTGGTTGGTTTCAGTCTCCGATTCGATGCTCTCGCTCGTTGGAGCACTCACGGGTTCCTGGTACTTGTCGATGCGCGTCGATTGGCTCGTGGCGTTGACCATCACGTTCACGGCCACGCGAACGCCGGGGATGTATTCCAAGGCCGTAAGGAGCGTGTTCTTCACTTCCTTCTCCAGGGCAAGCTTCCGCTCCAGGTAGACGCCGGAATTGACATCATCCTCGTCGCGGGCATTATGAGACCGCCCGGTCGTTCCATCGATGATGGCGATGTTGCTGGCGTCCAGGCCCGCCTCCGATCCCGCCACGAGTTGGGCGATCGCCTCGACCTGAGCCTGTGACAGGGGGCCGCCGCGCGTGAAGACGATCACCGAAGCCGTCGCCGGCGCGAAGTTGCGACCAATTCCACTTCGATTCGACGGATCGATCACAACCGTGGCTTGCTTGATGCCGCGCAGCCGGCTGATCATTTTGCCAAGCACGTTCATCTTCGCGATCAGCCAGCGCCGGTCGTGTTGCTGCCGTGTCAGGAACGGGCTGTCCTGCTCAATCAGCTTGTCGAAGTTGACCTGATCCGGGTCCATCACATCAGTATCGAGAAGCTTGGCGACGATGTCGTAGCGTCGTTCGCTCGGCACGAGCAGCTCACTCCCGCGCTGCTCATGGGGGATCCCAGCCGAGTCCAGATAGGCGATCGCCCGCGCCCGGGCGCCTTCGTCCGCCAGCGTGACCGGCAACGGCATCATCGATGGCTGACCGGTGAGTTGCGCCACCAGAAAAAGCGACAACACCACGATCGCCATCAGCGACCCGATCAGAAGCCGCGCCGTGGGCGGCAGCCCTTTCATCTGGGCGACAATGTTGTCGAGAATCCGTTGCAACGCCTGCATGCGTCGGCCTCCATGCCTTGAGTGCTCAGCGTTGAGCCGTCCCCCACCGTCGTGCCCGCCCCTTCAGCCTCCGGCCAGGGCGATCACCGGCTCACTCTTCTTCGATCAAACTCGTATTTGTTTCAGCTCGTCATAAGCGGCCATAACCTTGTTGCGAACCTGGAGCAGCAGTCGAAACGCCGTGTCGGCCTTTTCGGTGGCGATCATGACGCTCTCGACATCATTCCGTCGCCCGGTCATGAAATCCTCGATCGCCTCCTTCGCGTCGCGCTGGAGTTCGTTGACCGTATTCAACTGATCCTGAAGCATGTCCGCGAAGTTGGCGCCTCCCGCCTTGGGCGGGACAAGGTTCGGCCCCAGCAGAAACTCGCGATTCAACGCGCCGCTGTTTCCAATAAGTCCAACAGGATCAGTCATGGCAGGAGAAGGCGTCCGGAGTTCGGTGGTTCACGAAGTCAATCGATCAGGATCTACGCGATGATTTTCAGGGCGGCCGACAGCATTGATTTTGTCGCTTCGATCGCCGTGATGTTCGCCTCGTAGGCTCGAGCGGCGTCCATCGCGTTCATGGTTTCGATCACGGAGTTGACGTTGGGATACGACACGTATCCATCGGCGTCGGCAAAGGGCGAGCCCGGTTCGTATTTTTGGTTCAAGGGGCCGTAGTCAATCTCGATCGACGCGACATGCACGCCTTCCGTTCGGCCGCGAGCCGGATCACCCTCGCTGAAGACGACCGTTCGTCGGCGATACGGCTCGTATTCATCGTTCTCATTCAGGATCGTTCGTTGGTTTGCAATATTTGCGGCGATAACATCCAGACGTATTCGCTGGGCGACGAGGGCTGAAGTCGAGATGTCAAGAGCGCCGTACATGGGGATGAGGGGTCAGGAGTCAGGAGTTAGGAGTTAGGGATTAGGGCAGGGGTGGGGGTTAGAGTCGTTCGCGGATAGCCGTGTTGAGTAGAGCCATGCGGCCGCGAAGCAGTTCCGCAGCCAGGCGGAAGGTCATGAAGTTCTCGGCCAGGTCCTGCATGGTTCGTTCCAGATTCCGGTCGTTGCGGTCGTGGAAGAGAATGTTGTTCGCGATCGGCTTCGGATGCAGCGTTATGCCGGTCGAATTGAACTCAACCATCGGTGAATCGCGAAGCTCCAGCTCGCCGCCTCTGGCACCATGATTCTCACGGCGGGCATCGACGGCCTCGCCCAATTGGGCTTGGAAGGCGTCAACGGAGACGTCCATCGCGCGGTAGCCGGGGGTGGAGAAATTCGCAATGTTGTTAACGATGAGCCGGTGCCGTTGACCGGCGAACTGCACCATTCTCTCCAGTACGGGCAGGGCACCTGCATTGGTGACGCCGTCGATCATGTTTGCACGCTCCCGAAGCGCAAGGCTACATCGAATTGCCAGCAAAACGCAGGCCGTAGGCCGATCCCCGGCCCGCCAAGCACCCGTATGCGATTCAGGGCGCAGTTCTTGCGCGACGCGAAACATTTGCGCGGTGATTCAGAGCGTTTCGGCGACAATCTGCTGCTCCTTCCACTTCTTGAGCTTCAAGCCGAGCGTGCGAACGCCAATCCCCAGGGCGGTGGCGCTGCGCTGTCGATGGCTCTTGTTGTGTTTGAGGGTGGCGACAATCGCCTCGCGTTCAACGTCGTCGAGGGTCAGACGACCGTCGCAAACGATCCCCGGACAGATTCTCGTCTCTCCCGTCAACGGGGCGACCTCGATCATCGCGGCGGGGAGGCCCGGTACTACGTCCGGACTGGAAAGCCACGGCGCGATCATTGACGCTTCGATCACCTCGCCGCACGTCAGGACGACCGCCCGCTCGCAGATGTTCTGTAGCTCGCGCACGTTGCCCGGCCAGGGATAGTGACGCATCAGTTGGAGCACCTCCGGCTCGATCGTCTTGACCGGCTTTCCCTCACGGGTCGCGACCAGTCGGACGAAGTGCTCGGCCAGCTCGGGCAGCTCCTCGATGATGTCGCGAAGCGGCGGCATCTGTACGGGCAGGACGTTGAGACGGAAATACAGATCCTGGCGGAACGTCCCCCGGGCAACCTCAGCGGGGAGGTCGCGGTTCGTGGTGGCGATGACGCGCACGTCGACGGTTCGGCTCGTGCTCGAGCCGACGCGCTCGAACGATCGCTCCTGGAGCACGCGCAGAAGCTTGGCCTGGATAGCGGACGATATCTCGCTGATTTCATCCAACAGCAGTGTTCCCCCGTCGGCCAGCTCGAAGCGGCCCTTGCGGAGTCGATCCGCGCCGGTGAAAGCGCCCTTTTCGTGCCCGAACAGCTCCGACTCCAGCAGGCTTGTGGAGAGGGCGGCGCAGTTGATCGCCAGGAACGGCATCTTCTCGCGCGAGCTGCGTTGGTGAATCCATCGCGCCGCGATCTCCTTGCCGGTGCCTGATTCTCCGCTGATCATCACGGTGCTGTGACTGTCGGCGATCCGGGCCAGGCGCTCCTTGAGCTCGCCCATCGTCCGCCCATTGCTGATCATCTTGTGCGTCGTTTGGGCCTGACGACTCCCACCCGGGGTGGCGGCGGCGCGGAGGATCTGGTTCTCCTTCAGCAGCTTGGCGTGTTTGATCGCGCGATCGATCGCCACCAGCAGTTCGTCACCGCTGAACGGCTTGGTGATGTAGTCAAACGCGCCTTGCTTCATGGCCGCAACAGCGGTCTGAACCGTGCCATACGCCGTCATGAAGATGACCGGAAGCTGCTCGTCGATCCGGCGAATCTCCTGCAGGAGTTCCAGTCCGTCCATCTCCGGCATCTGAAGATCGGTGATGATCGCGTCAAACGATCGTTGCCCAAGCCGCTGCAGGGCCGCCTGTCCGGTCGAGGCCGCGACCACGTTGTGCCCCTTGCGTGCGAGTGTGGCGGCCACGCTGTCGCGCATCATCTCTTTGTCATCGACGACGAGTATCCTGCTCATGCTCCGTGCTCCATTGACGAGAAGTTGTCAGTGATCGGCTCAGCGTCCAGCTGGCCGCGGCCGTTCAGTGGGGGCAGCTCGGTATCGCCCGGTCCGCCCAACGGGAGGTACAGCCTCACCTCGGCGCCGCCGTCGGGACGGTTCTCGACCGACACCTGGCCTCCGTGGGCATCAACAATGCGGTGGACGATGGCCAGCCCGAGCCCGGTGCCGGTCTTGCGGGTCGTAAAAAACGGATTGAACATGCGCTTGACGACGTGCTCGTCAATGCCCGGCCCGGTGTCCGCGACGCTGAATACCGCCATTTCCACACGGCTACCATCGGGACGCCGGTGCGTACCCCGCGACACCCCGGCCCCGAGCTCGCGCCGAGCGGAACCTGATTCGATCATCGCGTCCGCAGCGTTACGCATGACATTGCTCAAAGCCAGGACGAACAGCCCTGCATCGACCTCGATATTGAACTGGGAACATCGAACGTCTTCCCGCACCACGGTGATGTCACCGTCGGCCAGCAGTGGTTCGCACGTTCTTAGCGCCCGGTCGATCAGCGCCGCCGCCGAAATCGGCGCCGTGTGAACCGTCGTGTCGCGGGCGAACAGCAGCACGTCCCGGACGACGGCATCGAGACTATCGATGGCGTGTGCGATCTTTTCGCAGAGTTCGGCCTGCTCGGGTCGCTCGGCCAGATCCTCCGCCAGCATTTGCACGTACAGTTGGATCGAAGCGAGGGGATTGCGGACCTCGTGAGCGATCCCCGCGGCCATCTCTCCCAGGGCCGCCAGTGATCGCGACCGGCGAAGCTGCGCATTGGCCTCGGCCAGCTCGCGCTGGAGATGGGCCACCTCGCCCCGCAAAGCGACATGCGTTTGCTGCAATCGGTGCGTCGTCTCGTTGACCGAGCGCATCAGTCGCTCAAGATCATCGAGGCCGACGTCCGGCGGAAGCGCGATGTTGGGAAGGGCAACAGTGCTCATGCTTATCCTTGGCGGTCCGCGAACCGATTCATGACCGGATGCGACTTGAAATACGCCTGATGCGCTTTCTTTGCGTTCCCCACCCCGGCCAGTTCTTCTCTCGTACGATCGCGTCTTGATTCGAGGCGCTGTTGATCTTCGCTGTCGCGCTTCATGACTTGGGCGAGTTGATGATTGATCGTCTCGACCAGGCCCCCGATCTGCCGCTTGGAGGCTTCGGAAACGTTGCTGCGATCGCACCGCAGTTCCTCCAGAAGCGTCGTCAGATCGCCCTGACTGGCGATGACTCGATCGATGAGCTCCTGGCGGCGCCCGAGTACGGACAGCAACGCTTCCGTCTTGCCGGACTCAACAAGCTCGGATTGCTGAGTCGCCAGTTTCGCGAGCTGCTCCACGAGCGATTCCTGCTCTTGCAACACCCGGATCAGGCGTTCTGTCGAGTTTTGGTCAGCGTTCGTCATCGTCGATAAGCGCACCGGCTCTGGCCGGGCATCAATTCAGCGGAATGTTCTGGAGCCAGCGGGCCCACGCATCACGATCCAGCAGCGAGTCCGGGGCCTCGAAGACGCTTTCGGGGAGCTGGCGAAGCCGCACCAGCGCGCGATTATGCGCCACGCGGGCGCGGTTGGGGTCGCCAAGTTTGTAGTAGCAGTTCACGATCTGGATCAGGGCGGTCAGCGACGAATGATGCTCAGGGAAGCGCTGAGCGGTCGCGTCATAAAACTGAACGGCTTGGTCGAAGAGCTCCAGCTCGAACGCACAATCGCCCTGGTACAAGTAGGCGTCACGGATGAAACGCCGTTGCGCGTGATCGGTTGGGGGCGGGCCCGAGGGATCGTCCCGGCGAGACAGTTCGGAATAGAGCTCAAGCGCTTGCTCAAGCTGTTGCGCGCGGAGCGTTCCCAGCCGCTGTCGCTCCGAGGGCGCAAGAACCGGGTCCTCATGCTGATCACGCAGGTCGTTGGCATGGCGCCGGTGGCTGTCCGCCAACTGAAAGAGAATCTCGTTGGAACGCGCATCTTCGGGATAGCGCTGGTATGCCTTACTGAGATTCTCGATGGCCGGAACGTACTCGCCCGCGTCGTAGAACAGCGCGCCGAGTTCGAACAGCGCCTCACGATACTCCGGCGCATTGGGATCAAGCTGGACATTGCCCTGCAGCACCTGCTCGAGTCGCTGCTGGGCCTCATGCCGACGGCCGAGCTCCAGGAAGCATCTGGCCAGCGGGACATGGGCGCCGGCGGCGTACGGGCTGCGCGGGTGGTCGACCAGCACCTGCTCGTAGTACTTCACCGCCATCTGGAAGTCCGATTCCGCCTGATAGCATTGGCCGAGCCGGAAGATCGCCTCCGGGCGGCGCGGATCAGCCTCGGAGCGGCCGGCGATGTACTCGGTGAAGTGGGTAGCCGCGAACTCACGGTACCCCGCCAGGTCGTAGCTGTCCGCGGCGAGCCACAAGGAATCGGCCCACGTCTCATCCTGGTCGGAAGCGCCGGCGATGCCGCGGGCGTGGCGAACGTAGTAGTCGCCGGCGCGGCGGTAGTGCTGCATGGCCTCGTGGCGCGTCGCGGGATCGACCTCGGTGAGCCGGGACAAAACCACCTCATCGGTACCCAGCGCCGAACGAAGGAGATCGTCAGCGCGTTGGCGGCTCGTGTAGGCGACTCGAAGAAGTATCCCCACCGGCACCTGGCCGGGCTCAAACATCGCCTTGGCGAGGGTGACGAATTGCAACGCGACCTCCAGCTTCCCTGCCATCAGCGTTGCCTCGTGTCGGTCGGTCAGACTGTGGGCAACGCGCAGGGCGGTCACGTCGCGGCGCGGACCGGCCTCGGGCAGGAGATCGTGAATCTGCTGATAGTCGGCCAGGCTCAGGTTGTGATCTCCGAGCACGCTGTGCACCTCGGCTCGCCCCAGCAACCCAGGCAAATAGCTGCGGGTGGAGACAAAGTCGCGCACGACCTCGTCGAATCGCTCGAACGCCTCGCGCCACCGGCCGTTGGCGACGTCAACCTGCCCCAGCAGCACAAGCGTGTCACCGCGCTGCGACTCCGGGCCAATGAATTGACCCATCGCTAAATGGAGGTTGAACTCGGCGTCGGCATGCTCACCGAGGTCGTAATATCCGCGGGCGAGCAAGGTATACAGCTCGCCGAAGTTGACGCCCTCGCTTTGGGGCTGGTCGATCTCGAACCGCCGCATGTCAACAAGGAGTCGATCGACCGCCTCTTGTGTGAACCCCTTCTCCAAGCGAAGCTCAGCCATTCGCGCGACCGCCCACACGGCGTCCGCGGCCCTCAGCAGGGGGTCATGGCGGTACCGCTCCAAAAGCTTCATGAGTGACTCGAACGGCAGATCGGACTGTCGAAGGCTGTCGTCCACGAATCGGCGCAGGACATGGTTGCGGCGGCGTTGGATATCCAGGGCAGTATCGCCCCCGGCCGCGGCCAAGCCGTCCAACTCGGCCAGAAGACGCTGCGCCTCCTCCCGGTCGCCGACGGCGATGAGCGCCAGGGCGAATCGCTCCAGGCGAGCCGGGCCCATCCGCGCGCCGAGGTCCTCAGCCGTGGCGTATCGTTCCGCCACGCGGCGATGGTTCTCCAGGACATCGATCTCCTGATCGGCCTGTGAAGCCGCAATCCAGTCACCCACCAGGGCGTGAAAGCGTGCCTGCTCGGGCTGGCTGGCCAGGTAGAGCTTCGGCTCGATCACGTCATTGAGCTGTGAAGCCGCGAGATTCAGCTGACCGCCGGTGAGCAGTTGCTCGACCTGGTCCAACGCGCCTCTGAAATCGTTGTCCGGCTGTCGATGAGTCGCAATCGAGATGCCCAGAAAGATCAGGGCTGCGCTGAGCACGATCGCCGGGACCTGCCAGAGGTTGCCCCACGCCGACCAATCGTCACTGCGTGCGTCACCCGACTCCGCGTCGTCCGCGGAGGCATCGTCGCGTGGCCTCTTCTTGCCGCGCTCCAGTTCTTGATCGTCGGCCACTGGAGATCCTCTCGCTGCCGTTTCCGATCGCGCCTCGCAATCGGGTCCGCCGATCGCGTCCAGCGGTGAATCCATTCACCGTCGCCTCGCTTATCGGTCGCAGCCTCAAGCGGACTTCAGCATTCAGAAACGGGTGCCGACTCAGGTTATCGGTCGTTCTGAGGCTTCAATTTTTAGGTGATACGGTATGCACCACAAGGGTTCGGGCCATGAGATCCCCAAGCCCCTGGAGGTGGTGGTTCAGTAGCCCGAACACCGCTAGCACTGGTATGAGCAGCACAATGATCTTGAAGGCATTGCGAACGAGAATCGACCCCAGGGCAGGTCGCACCCCATGCGCCGCGACGACCCGCGCGCCCAGCAGGGCTTTACCCACCGACCGCCCCGCCACGATCTCCCCGAGTGTGCAGTGCATCATGGTGATTCCGATCAGCCAGAGCGACGGCGCGGCATCGGCGATGTCGGGTGTCCACATCGGCAACCGCAGCAACTCCGCGGGTGTGCAACCAAGCAGCAAAATTGTGGCTACACCTCCGAGGGCGAGATCAATGGCCAACGCGAGCATCCGCGGCGTCAGCCCGAGCACGGCCATGGTCGCCGGCAGCGTCGGCGCCGCCGCTTGGCTCGCCGGCTTGAATATCAACACGAGCAGCAGAACAGTGATCGCAACCGCGAACAGCAGAGGCATATGCAGCGTCCGCAGCGGCAGCAGGCCTTGACTTGTCATCGCCTCGGATGGACTCAGCTTCCCGGTGATTGGATCGATACGGCGCAGCCGCAAGCCCCCTTGGGTGGACTGCTCGACCAAACGCATCCCGTCGCGAAGACCGAACAGCCCCCACCGCCCGCTCGGCGCGGCAAACTCGCCGAGCGAGACCAACGAGCCCGGGCGCAGATAGGCGATCTCCACCCGGCCGGGCCTGGCGCCTTGCAGGACGAGGGCGACCTGGGCCTCACATCGGGTCACCGCCGCAACCGACCGAAGATCGACCGGTACCTCGACCGGCGTCCACGCCCCTTGGGCGTGTCGTTGATGGAGCACGGTCCGGCTGTGATCACCGGGCGACGCGACAAGCAGAAGAAGGTTCCCCGGGGCCGATCCAACCGCCAGCCGATACCGCCCCCCGATCGGAAGGTCCTCCGGAAGCTCCAGTCGTTCCCATCGCGCGCCTCGGAGCTGCTCAAGCACCGGTTCGGCGAGGACGGGTTCGGCGGCGATGGAATCCTCGCCGGCTTGCACGCCCGCCCCGGCACGCTGTGTTGGCACCCGCAGGGCGACCGGGCCCTGTGGCGTCCCCACGAATCCCGCCAGGTTCCCCAACCCGTCCAACGAGGCGACGACGCTCAGTCGATCAGGCGGGTCGAAGGAATACACGCCGATGGCCGGGTGGCGCTGGACCTCGACGGTGAATGTCTCTCGGTCCGGCTGATCAGCGCTGATCTTGGGCGCGAAGATAAGCCACAATCGGTTTGCCCACGCTGCCATCACCTCCGGCCGCTCCTGCAACGGCTGGCCTCGGCTGTAGTGTGCACCGTCCATCTCAATCGCGTGGTGGTACAGCATGAGCGCATCGTTCGCCCCGCTGGACGGTGCAACAAACCACAGATGATCGTCGCTCGACGCCCCAACCAAACCCCCGGCGCTGGCCGAACTCACCAGGACTGCTGACCACCCAGCCGCCAGTGCAGCCAACCGGTAATTTTCTCGGAGCCGGCGCATGCTCGGATGATACCCTCGTCCGGCTACGGCGTTGACGACATCTCGAGCTGGCCTTCGATCCGATCGGGACGAAACGCGCGCCGTAACCAATCCAACTCGAAATACTTGTCCTTCACCGCATCCGTCGGACCACGCAGCGCCAGCTTGATCGACCCGGACCCGTCGGCATTGAACACTTCTGCGAGCGTCGGGAACCGGGGCTGGGTCCCCGGCACTGCGCCGGCCATCTGAACCAAGTCGTACCGCCGTAAAGACAAAGTACTGTGCCTCAGGATTTCATGGTCCGGTGCGAGCAATTCCACGCGGATCGGCAGAAACGACTCCCGATCGAAAAACAGGCGCAGCCGATCGTCCGCCTCGCGAATCGTCACGACCCATGCTTCCCGCCCAGCGTCGTATGTCACCGGCGACGAATCCGTCTCGGCCTCAGCCGGAAGTCGCCCCAAGCCCAAGAGCTTCAGCAGTATGATCGGCTCGATCGGAACCCCGGCCGCCGCCTCGGGTTGGTTCTCGCCGCTCGCATCGTGCAGATACAGAACGGTCTCGTCGCCGCGGAAGTCGATCGTCCATGTGTCCGAGCCGTTGGAGCCTATCCACATCAGCCGCTCGCCGAGCTTTTGCACGTCTATTGCAGTCCGATCGGGCAAGACGATCCAGACCTCGGCGCGACCGCTCTCGAAGTGTCGGCCTTGGTCGTCGGTCCACCGAAGCTCGATGACGCCCGCCGCGTTCACGGACGTCAGCCGATCGAGGCGGTCGTTATGTCGAGCGGCGATGGTCTCATATGAAGGCACTTGAAGTTCGCTGCCGTCGGCGCCGGGGTGCGGCATCGTCTGACAGGAAGTCAGTGTCGCGGTGCAAGTCATTGCACACCCCAGCAGCACCGCGCATCGAGTTCTGAGCGCACGATCGAGCCGACACCGCCTGGGTGTCTCGTGGAGATTGTTGTCGCGCTGGCGTGAGTTCATCGGTCTCTGGGTCCCCGCGACGCAATCCACTAGAACTCGCCGCGCAAGATCTCGGTGAGCTGATCGGAAAGCTCGCGAATGTCCTCTTCACTCAGTTGTGGGTTGGGCACCTCAATGGGCGGCGAGTTGGGGTCGGCGCCTCTGGGCAGCATCAGCCACCGTTCGTCGTCGCCGTCCCCGCTTCGGCCGACGTATCGCAGCCGACGCTTGCGCATCAGAATAAGGGCAAGGATGAAGCGGAACGCGGCACGTTGGGGTCGCACGTCATCGGCCAGCCGGTCGAACAGATCCAGCAACACGTCGTCATCGACCAGTATCTTCTGCTTGGCGTCAGGTTGGGGGACGATCGTCCGCCAATAACTGAACAAACCGTCGGGGCGGGCTCCGCCTTCCCACGCCTCCAGGCAGAAGTCGAACCGGTCGAAGCCTTCGTCCTCGGGTCGCTCGCAGAGCGTCGCGACACACGCCGAGCCCGGCTCCAACGGCCGGCCGGTTGCCGCACACAGCCCCGTCGAACGGGCCACACGATACTCAGCGCCATACCTCGACACAGGCTCAATCTTACGACCTCGCCGGGGAGTCGTCATCCTTGGAACGGCCCCGGAAACCGGCGGGTGCGCGGCCAGGCGGTATACTTGCCTGGCGATTCGCGTCCCCTTGAACGTCCCATGCTTCGAACCATCGAAAAGATCCTACGCAGCTACGACTGGTATGAGATCATCCTCGAAGTGGCGGTCATCTGGCTGTGCGTCTACCTGGTCGTTCGCTTTCTCAAGGGCACGCGGGGCGCGGGCGTTATCAAAGGCTTCGCGATCCTGCTGGTGCTGGTGACCCTGGCCATTCAGGTGCTAGGACAGGGATCGGACGTCTTTGGGCGCTTGAAGTTCATCTACGATCGGTTCCTCGGCCTAGTGGCCTTGCTTCTGATCGTCGTCTTCCAGCCGGAGCTGAGGCAGGCGATGATCCGGCTGGGACACACGCGGTGGCTGGGCGGATCGCGGCGTCAGGTCGGTCGCGTGGTGGATGCCGTCAGCGAAGCGATCAGCTTCCTCAGCAAGAGTCAATTCGGGGCGTTGATCGCCATCGAACGCACCGTCGGGCTCGGGGGGCTGGTGGAGGGCGGCGTCAAAGTGGACGCGAAGGTCAGTGCGCGGTTGCTGGAGTCGATCTTCTGGCCCAACAGTCCGCTCCATGATCTGGGGGTCGTGATCCGCGGTGACCGCGTTCTGGCGGCGAGCGTTCAGTTCCCCCTCGCTGAGGAAGGGTCGATAGCGCCGGAGCTGGGCTCGCGCCATCGCGCCGCGGCCGGTCTCACGCTGGAAGCCGATTGCCTGGTGGTCCTCGTCAGTGAACAAAGTGGAGCGATCTCGATCGCGGAGCATGGGATCCTCCAGCTCGATGTGCCACGGGATCAGCTTCGGGAGTTGCTGGCTCAGCGACTCGAAGCGCTTCCCGACGAGACGACCCCCCAGCCTGAGACGCCCGACGCCGGGCCTCACGATCGCCCAGCCGATCAACAACCGTCCACGGACGATCACCCCGCGGCCTTGGCCAAGGAGGCGTGAACATGGGATCGCGTAGTCAACTGCCTACCTATTTGATTGTCACCGTGGTGGCGGTGCTGATCTGGTTGTGGGCGGCCGGCGAGACGCGCGAGACGGGCGAGCGCACGTTTCACGTCCAGTTCACCACCCAGTTTCCCGCCGATCACATCGTCACCCCGAGCGAGACGACTATAAGCGTGGAGATTGAAGGCTCGAGGTCCGCCTTGCGATCTGCCCCAGCGATGGGGTCGCCCATTGTGTTGACGCTCGATGCAGGGCTGGGCGATCATGCCGTGGATCTGGTCCAGCTCCTCAACGACCACCCCGAGTTGCGCGACGCGCGAGTCAGCGTCATCTCGACCGATCCTCCCTCGCAAGAGGTCACGATCGACAAGCTGGTCTCAGCCACCGTGCGTGTCGAAGTTCCCGACCTTGGACGTTTGCAGACTGACGGCGCGATCCTGATCGACCCGTCGCAGGTGACGGTTCGCCTACCGCGGCGCCTGCTGGGTCGACTCGGCGCGGGCGTGAGTGTGAAGGCGCTCGTCGATCCGGCGCAACTGGGGCGGCTGAATCCCGGGGAACCGGCCCGGCTGACCGCGCGCGTCGAGCTTCCCGAGTCATTAGCGACGCAAGCATCGGTCAGGGTGACGCCGGCCGCGGTCACGGTTTCATTCACGGTTCGCTCCAATATCAAGGAAGTGACGCTGCCGACCGTTCCTGTCCACATCATGGGACCGTGGAAGGACCACGAGGAATACATCGTGGAGGTGGCTGAAGCCGATCGATTCCTCGAAAACGTTACGATCACGGCTGACGCGGCCCTCATTGATCGGATCGCAGCGGGCGATGTCAAAGTTTTTGCGCTCGTGCACATCAGCAGCACGGAAAAAGAGCAGGGCATCGAAGCCAAGCCCGTTACATGTTTCCTCGCTCTGATCTCGGAAGGCGAATCCACCACCGTTACCGCTGAACTTGACGGATCGTCACAACCGCCGCTGATTCACCTGCGCATCAGCGAACGGGCCAGGCCGCAATGATCTGACCGCCCGAGGCGCAGCGCGGAATCGTGAAAAAAGAAGTCCGATGGAATCGACGCAATCGTACTTGCAAAGTCGCACACCGTCCGATCCACCGACGATCTTCGTCGGACGGGTCACCAGGCTCATTCGCCTCATCGGCCTGCTTCGCAGCACGAACCAGCCCCTGACTGTGGACCAGCTCGCCGTTCAACTCGGCGTGAGTCGCCGAACCATCTTTCGCGATCTGAAGCTGATGCAGCAAGCCGGTGTCGCCTATACGTCGGTCTCCGGACAAGGCTATCGAATCGACAACGACGCATTTACCGCTCGCTTGGATCTCGGTCCAGTTGAGGTGCTGGGGCTGATGCTGCTGGAAAAGCTGGCCGACGCCGCCCCCAACCAGCCGCTATTTGGCCCCGCCGTCTCAGCCATTCACACTGTACTGGCCCAGCTTCCCGCACCCGCTCGAACCGTGTACGAAGACTTGATGTCGAGCGTGAGCATCTCCCCCGGCGCGGTGGACTTCTCCCACGACGACGACCAGCATTATCGCTCGCTTCAATACTGCATCGAGGAACGAAAGGTCTGCCGAGTCCTCTATGACCAGGTCGATCCCAAGAAGCGATTGAACACGAAAATCCGACCGCTCCATCTGCATTTCTACAAGCGTTCGTGCTATGTGCTGGCCTTCAGCGAACAGCACGATGAGGTCCGGATGTTCAAGCTGGCTCGGATCGTCGAGCTGGAACCCACCGAAGAAAACTTCGCTGGGTTTGCGTTCTCAATCGAGGATTACCTGGACGACGCCTGGGGCATCATCCCCGGCGATCGCAAGTACGACGTTGTGATCGATTTCTCGAAGCGCGTGACGTCGAACGTGACCGAAGTCCAGTGGCATCGCACCCAACAGAAAACGATTCACGCTGACGGCTCGTGTCAGCTTCGGTTCCACGTCAACGGCCTGCAGGAGATCAAGTGGTGGGTGTTGGGGTATGGAGACGAAGCGTTGGTGCGTGAGCCGCCGGAGCTGCGCCAGGTTGTTCAAGACCTCGCCCAGCGCATCGTGCGCAAGTACGACGAGAACTAACCCAGCGTATCATACGAAGAATCCCAAATAATTCTCGTGCGTTTCGCAGGTGCCATGCTTCATTCCCGACGCGTCGGAATGAAGCATGCTTTGCCCTAAAAGGGTCAAAGCATGGCACCCGCCTGTGGATCAATTGCGATTCGTATCACTCCCACCGTGTCGCGTGCCATCGCTTCTTGCCTCGGCGCAAGAGGATCGTGTGGGCGTGCAGCAGATCGGCCGTGGTCAGACAGTGATCGGCCTCGGCTCGTGTCCCGTTGATAGCGATCGCGCCGTTGCCGAGGAATTCGCGGGCTTCTCGTTTCGAACCGGCCAGGGATGTCTGCACGAGCACGCCCACCGTCGACACGCCGTCCCCTTCCAAGAGCGACTTATCGTGCGTTGAATGCGGTACGTCGGCGAAGACTTCTTCCAGCATCGACTCCTCGAGCCCGCGCACGTCGCCGCTGAACAGCGCTTGCGAAGCGCTCTGGACCTTCTTCAGCTCCTGCTCGCCGTGCAACATCTCGGTCATGTGGGACGCGAGCGCGCGTTGGGCGACACGGTCTTGGGGGGCCTTTTCGTGCTCCGCTGCCAGCGCTTCGATCCGGTCTCGGCTCAACACCGTGTACCACTTGAGCCACTGCACGACATCTGCATCAGGCAGGTTGATCCAATATTGATAGAACGCATACGGGCTGGTGCGCTCCTTCGTGTCGGCGGAAAGCCAAATCGCGCTTCCCTCGGACTTGCTCATCTTCTTCCCATCCGACCGCGTGACCAGCGGGGCTGTGACGCCAAACACCTGGCCCGGTTCGGCCCCAAACTCCCGCCGTATCAAGTCCATCCCCGCCACGATATTGCCATACTGATCTGAACCCGACATCTGCACCGTACAGTCGAACGCTCGGCGTAAGTGCAGGAAGTCGTAGGCCTGGAGGATCATGTAGCTGAACTCGGTGTAGCTGATGCCTTGCTCGCGCTGCTCCAACCGCCATTTGATCGACTCCCGCTGGATCATCTCATTGACGGAGAAGTGTTTACCTACATCGCGAAGCACCTCGATAAACCCCAGCTTGTCCAGCCAATCGACGTTGTTGACCAGGACGGCGGCGTTGGGCAGGGCCGGGTCGAAGTCGAGCAGGCGCTCAAGGATCCGGCGCTGACTGGCTACGTTCGCCTCAACTTGTTCTCGTCCAAGCAGTGCGCGTTCATCATCCCGACCGGAGGGATCGCCGATCAACCCGGTGCCGCCGCCCATCAGGGCGATGGGCTTGTGACCGGCCCGCTGCCAGTGCATCAGCAGCTTGATGGGGATGAGGTTGCCGATGTGCAGGCTGTCGCTGGTCGGATCGAAGCCGACGTAGGCGACACGCCCCGGCGTGGCCAGGTGCTCGTCAAGCTCCACCCCCGCCGTACGCTGGTGCAACAAACCGCGCCAGGCAAGTTCGTCCAGGAAGCTCATCGTCTGTTCGGTCTTCGTCCGAGACATCGCAGTTCGGTCGCAACAATGTTAGTGATCGTGCGGCGGATAGTAAGCGCTGATCGCCTCGATTGCCTTGCGTAGCGCGACCGCCGCCTTCGGGTCCACCGTCTGCTTGGCTTTCATCGCCGCCACGATCACTGCATGGTGCGCGGCGAGCTTCTGAAGGTACGCATCGTACGCATCGGTGCCCGGCTCCGCCGCTTTCACGCGCTGGGCCAAGTAATATTGCGCGATCGTCGTTTGGATTCTCTCGGCGTGCTGCTCCTTGGTCATGACCCAGCGCGTCGCTTGATTGAAGCTCTGCGCATCTTGCTTGCCCGCCAACGCGTTGATCTGATCCATCGCCTTGGCGATCGTCGTCGTGTCCTCGAGCATGGCCGTGATCCGGGCGTGGTCGTCGTAGATGCCGCAGGGCACCTGACAGTGCGCCACCGCAACCGGACGAATCGCCGCCAGGAACATCGAGCCGACAGCGCCTGCCACTACCGCGGTCAAAAGAACTGAGTTTCGCATGATTGATCTCCGATTCAAACTTCCGTCTCATAAAGCCGGCCCACGACCACCGCGAGCGCCGTCCCACCAGAATACCGCGAATTCCCTCGATCAGCCCGGCGCATTTGCCGGCCGCCCCCACTGGGCTACCTCAGCCTTGATTTTGCGCCGCGAGAACCAGATGAGCATGAAGATCGGCAGCGCCCACCCCCAAATCAAACCGATGACGAGGCCCACTGCACCCATCGCCTGCATAAGTGCGGGCAGGAATCCAGGCATGTTCCCGGCCATGTTCGGATCCTCCGCCATGGCTTGAAACTGAGCCTGTTGAACAATGTAACTCAATACGCTGTTACCAACGACCAGTACCATCTTGAGACCTGCCCAGGTCAGGCAAGTACTGCGGCCCCATGCGCGGCGCCGCAGCAGGCCGATCCCTCCGATCAGCAAAACGATCGCCAAGACCATCGTGAGCGCCCCAGAGATGATCAATGCGGGTTTAAGGCCGTCCAGTGCGCTCGTCATCTCCGCAGCCTCGCCTTGCGGCACGAGCGACATGAATTGGTCAAGGAACAGCGACGAGACCAGGCCGAAACAACCCCCTAAAACCGCCAGCGAACCTAAGATCGTCGCGATGACGCCGATCACCATCGGCCAAGACGACGGCTTCGGTGGGATTGCCCCGGCGTCCGTCGGCGGCGTCATGGGTGTTGGCGGCGGCATCGGGGGTCCAGTGGTCGTCATCATTCAGGCTCCCTCATTACGCACAGCAATTGACTATAGCGCAGACTCATCCGAGCGCCGCCGCCACTGTGCCACTTGTGACTTGATCGTCGCCCGTGCGAACCAGATCACCATGAACACCGGCAAGACAAGCTCGATCAACGCGACGATGACAGTTACAATCGCAGTGCCTATCTGCTCCCCTTGGCCGCCGCTCGGTACAGGCGCATCGAAATGCAAGACAAGCGTGATCACCGTCGCGATGATCGTCCAAGGAATTGTTAACCACGACCAGAGTGCGCAAAGTCTCGCACCAGAAGCCTGACGGCGCAGTAGTCTCACGGCGCCGACAAACAGGAGGATAACCAGCGCCAGTCCGACCACGCTTGCGAAAACCGACCAAGTAGCAGG
>JADFNO010000109.1 GCA_022563315.1 Planctomycetota bacterium
GCAGGCAATGGCAGCGGAACCGCCGAGCCCTCTGGTTGCCAAACGGCTCGGAACTGCGCGGGGCCCGTGGCGTCTCGGCTGAACAGGAACGTGAACGTAACCGGGCGGGACGGAAGGTATTGGTCGTCGGCCAGGATGGTTCGCACCTCGCGGCCACCGTAGTCGGACCTCAGAAGCTCGCCCCGGCGCTTGATTTCCAGCGTGCCGCCGAGCACTTCGGCGCCGATCGCCGCCCGCCGCACCGCGCCGGGGTGAAACGTCACGGTAATCTCAGCTTCGAAGGGCCCCGTCGGCAGCCGCGCGTCCAGTGTCTGGTTTTCGGACAACGCGAAGGCGGCGGTGGTCAAGCGACGATGCACCGTCGTCGGTCCAGCCGTGGCTACGAGTTGAACCCCCAGCGGACGCGGCGTCGTCTCGTCGAAGTTACCCCGACCTGTGCTGGCTGAAGGCACGGGCTGCGTCGGGGCGGCGCGGAAGATGACGATCGCAACGATGATGGTGACGACCACCGCGCCCACCATCCCCAACCACGACAGTAATGATGTACGGTTTGGCGTTGCCGTCACGGCATTCCTCTTGAAGTCTCCACCGGCAGCGCTCATCACAGACGTCGTGACCGCAGCCGAACCTAGCGACTGCTCAGCAACCCGCCCAGCCAGAACAGTCCTGCGATGATAGCGAGCAGTGCCGCGCCGGCCGCACCGATCATCATCAGCAAGCGTCGCCGCCGACGTCGACGTCGAGCGGCCCGATAGAACGCCGGCACGTCCAGGGCCATGGAATAGGACAACAACGCCTCGGCGGCTTGCTCGACCGCCGTCCCGAGCCGCTCGGCCACCGTCTCTTCGGCCACTTGGAGGTGCCGGCTGGTCGCCGTCACCGAGCAATCCATTGCCCGGGCAGCGTCCCGCATCTCGATTCGATACACGTGCGTGAACACCCATGCCTCGCGCTGTTGGGAGGTCAGCAGCGCCAACGCTTCGGCGGCGGCCGGCGGCACGGTCTCAACCACCAGACGGCCCGGCGTCAGCTCGCGGCTTCGAAGCACCGTCAGGCGATCCATGTGCGTGTTATCGAGTCGGCGAAGGTCAGGCTGCGCGTCCACCACCGACTCGATGACCCGCGTCGCCGCCACCGGGTTTCCGGTCAGCAGCGTGGCCAGCCGGTACACCCGCCGTTCGCACGCTTCTCGGTTGAGCATGGTGTCAGTGTACCGCCGCCGGGCACGCCATCGCCATGGGCTCCGACGGTCGACTTGCACGGGTCGGCTGAAGTAGGAGACGCCGGCGAACCGATAGCATGACCATCTGATGAACACGGCCCAATCCAACGGAATCTGTGTGCGCCGGCGCTGGGGCGCTGCGATCCTCATGCTCGTCGCCTACGGCGTGGCCGCGCCCGCGGTTGGTGATCTACAGGATGATGTCGGCCTGGCGATTCGGATCGCCAACTTTCAGAAGGCGATGGTCGCGGTGAGCGTGCGCGAGGCCGGGACCGGCGAGGCGATCGTCGCGATCGAGGCCGACGAGCTGATGATCCCGGCCAGCAACATGAAACTGCTCACGACCGGAACCGCGCTGCACGTTCTGGGGCCGGACTTCGAGTTCACCACCAAGCTGCTGCGCGAGGGCGAGCGATTGATCGTTCTTGGCGACGGCGATCCCGCGTTCGGCGACCCCGACCTCTTAGAGTTGATGCAGTCGGAAGACTACGACGGCCTCGACATCGAGCAGTTCCTCGATCTCTGGATCAAACCGGTCGTCCAGGCTGGGATTGAGCATATCAGCGAAGTCGTCGTTGACGACCGCATCTTCGACCGAGAGTTCGTCCACAAGGACTGGCCGATCGATCAGTTGAACCGGCGGTACTGCGCCGAAGTGGCCGGCCTTAATTTCCATCGCAACTTGTTGCACTTCTACCCCCGGCACAATCAAAGTGTGCGCCCGGACATCAGGATCTTCCGCCCACATGCGACGTGGCTGGAAATAAACAATCGTGGGACGACCCGCCAAGGCCCGGCCGAGCGCGACAGCGCGTGGGTGGCCCGCAAGCTCGGAACCAACGATCTCACGTTTCACGGGAACGTCAAGGGGACGTACAGAGAGCCGGTGCCGGTCACGCTGCACGACATGCCGACGTTCTTCGCTCGGCTGCTAGCGGATCGGCTGGCCAAAGCCGGCGTCGAGGTGAGCCTGTACCGCACCGCAGAAGTGCACGAGCCCCAAAGCACCGGCCGGCCGATCGGGCCGATCATCACCACGCCGATCAGCACGATCGTCACCCGCTGCAATCGCGACAGCAAGAACCTTTACGCCGAGGCGCTGATCAAACGTGTCGGCTACGAGGTGACGAACGAACCGGGCTCGTGGCTCAACGGCGCGGCGATCGTTCGGCTTATCGTCCACGAGCGGATCGGCGACCCCAATCTTGCCCGGCTCATCGTCGTGGCCGACGGCTCCGGCCTGAGCCGAACAAACCGTGTCGCGGCCGAAACCTTGACGGCCTGGCTCCACACCTTCCTCAGCGACGACCCGACGGGGACGGTCTTCGTGCAGAGCCTCGCCCTGGGTGGTCAATCCGGTACGTTGAAGAACCGGTTCAAGAACATCGACCTGCAAGGCGCCGTCGTCCGCGCCAAGTCAGGCTATATCAAGCATGTCAGTTGCCTCAGCGGCTACGTGATCAGGCCCGACGGCCGGGCGCGATCCTTCAGCATCCTTGTCAACGGTCTCACCGAACCTGATGCCGTCAGCCACGCCAAGAAGATGCAGGAGCGCATCGTCTCCGCCATCGCCTTTGATATGGCAACCGCCGTCGTCCAAGTCGGCGGTGAGTGAGAGTACCGCATCGCGCTTTGGGTAACTAGAGACTATCTCAAAACCCCACTTGCGGTGGCACGGAGCCTCGCCCGCTCCCTGGTCTTCCTTTCTACAAGTGGTTAGAGTTGCCAAAGCGAAATTGCGAATCTGCTGTGCGTTGGATCTCAAATCATAAAGGTCGCCCTTTAGAAGACCTCAGATTCTCGGATTCCTTTGGGATGCGCTAACCGGCTGCCATACAACGCATTAGAGGTGATCTGACATGAAGTTGGTCAAGAAAGCATCAGTATTGTTGGTCAAGAAGTTGACCAAATGGGCTGTAAAAAACCTGGTCGCGGCCGGGCCGCTGCTCCTGGCGGCCGGCGCATCAGGGCAGTGTGAATTCGTCAAGGTACTTTCGACGCCGGGCGCGCCGATGGCGTATTTCGGGTGGGCCGCCGACATGTCGGCCGATGGCAACACCGCATTGGTCGGTGCTATCTGGGACGAGGCAGCCGGCGCCTTTTCCGGCGCGGCCTACGTCTTTGTGCGCGAAGGTTCGACCTGGAAACAGCAAGCAATGCTCCTCGGCGCCGATGCGGCGAGTGGCGATCAGTTCGGCGACTCGGTGGCATTGTCCGCAGATGGCAATATTGCCGTCGTCGGAGCCACGACCGATGATAATGAAGCCGGCGAACATGCCGGTTCGGCCTACGTGTTCAGCCGACGGGGCTCGGTCTGGAGCCAGGAGGCCAAGCTCAGGGCCTCAGATGCGGCCGAGGAAGATCACTTCGGACAGTCTGTGGGGATCTCGGCCAAGGGTGATTTGGTTGTGGTAGGGGCCGTCTGGGATGATGATGCATGTGAGGATGATCGACATTGCGACTCAGGCTCGGCCTACGTTTTCGTACGCCGCGGTAAGATATGGGTCGAACAGGCCAAGCTCATTCCAAGCGACGGCGCATCAAACGACTTCTTCGGCTCATCCAGCGCAGTCTCAGGCGATAGCAACACGATCGTGATCGGTGCGATGGGTTCCGGGTCTTCCGGCGCTGCGTATCTGTTTGTCAAGAACGGTGCAACCTGGACGGCAACCCAGAAGCTCACACCTTCCGATGGAGGAATCGGCGACCGTTTCGGAAAGGCGTGTGATCTGTCGGCGGACGGCAGCAGCGTTTTGGTCGGCGCGGCCGAAGCCGACATGCCGGGCGCATGTAGAGCCGGAGCCGCATACATCTTCGCCAGGCAGGGCCTAGTGTGGATCGAGCAAGCAAAGCTTACTGCGTCAAAACCTGTGGGGGCGGCCTCTCTTGGCTATGCACTGACCCTATCCCCCGACGGCGAGACTGCATTGATAGGCGCTCGAACTGATGACGGCGAGATTCCTAATTCCGGCTCAGCATACCTCTTCGTACGACGGGGCTCGATATGGAGCGAGCAGGTGAGAATCACGGCCTCCGATCCGGAGCAGTTCGATGCTTTCGGCAACGCCGTCGCCATGTCCGCCGATGCTTCAACCGCTATAATCGGCGCGCCACGTGGTGACGATCAGGGGCTCGATTCGGGTTTCGCGTACGTGTTCAACCTGACCCCCGTCCTTGGCGACGTCAACTGCGACGGCTCGGTCGGCGTGGCCGACCTGCTCATTCTCCTGGGCAGTTGGGGTGCATGCGGAGATTGCAAAGACTGCCCGGCCGACCTCGACGGCGACTGCGTGGTGGGCGTTCCAGATCTGCTGATCCTTCTTGGCAACTGGGGCTGAGGCGACGAGCCGACCGCGCCACCAGCCACACAATCTCATACACCGCGGCGCTCAGACCGCCGAACATAAATGGCGGAACGGCCGTCTTAGGCGTTCGGTCTACACGGGCAGGACATTTGCACGGGCAAGATGCCCGTGCCACTGGACCCTTGCACGGGCAAGATGCACGTGCCACTTTGCCACCGTCAGGAGGTCCATTGGGTGAGGCGCTTCTAGTACACCAAATCCAACGCGGCGGCGACGGATTCGATCGGGTGCACGGCCCGTCGCCCCGTGCCGTCGAGTATCTGGTGTCGACAGCTCGTCCCCGGCGCGACCACGGTCGCCTGTGGTTCGGCTCGTATGGCCCCAAACAGCGACAGCTCTCCGATCCGCATCGCCAGCTCGTAGTGATCCACGGTATACCCGAACGATCCCGCCATGCCGCAGCAACCGGAATCGAGCACGCGCAGCCGGTCGCCGAAAAGCCGGCCCAGCAGCGCGGTGGAGCGTTCAATGCCCCACAATGCTTTCTGATGGCAGTGCCCGTGAAACAAGACGGGTCCACCACCGCCATCGACCTCGATTGACGGCCGTTTGGGATGCTCATCCCATTTGATCTCAATGAAATCCTCTATCAGCTCGCAGCCATCAGCGATTCGGCGCAGGTCCGCCGGATCAACGCCCATCTCAAGTTCCTGCCACTCGTCCTTGATTGCCGAGATACAGCCGGGCTCGCACCCGACGATCGCCTGAACCTCGTTCGTATCCATCCAGCCGAGCAACGCTTCCGCAGCGTCTCGACACACGTCTTGTGCCTGATCCAGCAGCCCGGTGCTGATCGCGGCTCGACCGCAGCATCCCATCCTGGGTAGTACGACCCGATATCCCAGCGCCTCCAGCACCACGACCGCCGCCCTTCCGATGCGCGGCTCGCCGTAGATTGTGAAGCAGTCCGGCACCAGAACCACGACCGGCCCATCCGTTGCCCCAGTTTCCCGCGCTGTAAACCACCGATAGAGCGAGGGCCCGAACCGTGGCAGACTGCGCTGCGGCGCGATACCCAGCGCTCGCCTGATGATCGACGCGGTCGGAGCGAACCGACCCATTGCGTTCACCAACGGATACAAAGCGGATGCAATCCGGCTGATCCGCCGAACATCCCCGAATCGACGAATGTGAGCCGGCGCCCCACCCGAACCGGCGTAGCGCTGGGCGGTGTACTCGGCCTTGAGCTTGGCGATATCCACGTTGCTGGGACATTCCGTTTTGCACGCCTTGCACGAAAGACACAAGTCCAGGGTTTTGATCGTTTCGGGATCATCCCACGCCGGCGTTTGACCATCGCCCGACAGTTGGCCGCTGATCGCCAGTCGAAGGGCGTTGCCGCGGCCTCTGGTGGCGTGGCGCTCATCGCGCAGCGCGCGATACGACGGGCACATGGTTCCGCCGACGAGCTTCCGGCACACGCCGGCGCCGTTACACATCTCCACCGCGGCCCCAAACCCGTGTTCCCGGTCGTACCGGAAGTAGGTTTTTACGGCCGGGATCTCGACGGTCGCCTTTTTGGGACGAACGCGAAGCGCCTCCGTCATCGGCTGCGGATCGACGATGTTGCCGGGATTCATCCGGTTGTGCGGATCGAAGATTCTCTTGATAGCACCGAACCCATCGCACAGCGCTTCACCGTAAAATCGCCGCAGCAATCCCGATCGCGCTCGGCCGTCCCCATGCTCGCCCGACAGCGCGCCGCCGAATTGCTTGATCAGGTCGGTCACTTCAGTCGCAATCGCGGCCATCGCCTTCATGTCCTTCGGATCACGCAGGCAGATCAACGGCCGCATGTGTAGACATCCAACCGATGCATGCGCGTAGTACGCCGCTTCGGTTCCGTGAGCCGCCACGATCCGGCGGAACTCACGCACAAACTCCCCCAGCCGCCCCGGCTCAACCGCGGCGTCCTCGATGAACGTCAGCGGCTTGCGCTGCCCGGGAATCCCGTGCAGCAACGGCTCGCCCGCCTGACGAAGCTTCCACGCGCTTGTCATCGCGGGCGCTTCGGTGTACTGCGCCGTCCGTCCCGCCGGAAACTGCGACACTAGCGCGTCCAGCTTCGCTCGAAGATCCGACGCCTCGTCCGCAAAGTACTCGACGTACAACACCGCCTGCAGTGTCTCGCCGTTCACCGTCGGCAAAAGATCGACATACCGGCGATACTCAACGTTCTTCCGCGCCAGATCGATGATCAGATGGTCGATCAACTCCACCGCCGCCGGTTTGGTTTGGAGGATCGAATTCACCGCGCTCAGTGCGTCATCGATCTCGGCGAACGCAACAATCACGAGTCCCTTGAGCTTCGGCGTCGCCACGAGGCGCACGGTCGCCCTGAGCGTGATCCCCAGCGTCCCCTCAGCTCCGCACAAAAGATGCGCCAGGTTCACCTGATCGAATCGGCCGGGCTGCGATCGCTCGAACTGATCGAGCAGCAGATCAAGGTTGTAACCGTTGACACGCCGCAGCGTCTTGGGGTAGCGACTGCGAATCTCCTTGGCGAGCGGCATAACGACCTCAGCCACCCGCCGTGTTAGGTCCGCGACTCGCTCGTCACGCGCGGCGGAGCCTTCACCCAACTCGATCTGCGCACCATCCGCCAGCAACACCGTCAGCGCCTCGACGTGCTCGACCGTGCGGTTGTACAGGATCGAGTGCGCGCCGGCCGAGTTGTTGCCGATCATCCCCCCCAGCGTGGCGTGGGTCGAAGTCGCGACGTCCGGGCCGAACATCAAGCCATGTGGCGCCGCCTGGCGGTTCAGTTCGTCCAGCACGACGCCGGGTTCGACGCTGGCCGTTCGCCGCTGCGGATCGATCGCCAGGATACGGCAACAATACGGCGAGAAATCGAGCACCACCGCCCGGTTGACCGCTTGTCCCGCCAGCGAGGTTCCGCTCCCCCGGGGAAGGATCGGCAGATCGTGCTTCGCGCAATACGCAACAACAGTCTTCACATCCTCGACATGTCGTGGAATCACCACGCCGATCGGCTCGACCTGATAAATGCTTGCGTCCGTCGCGTAGAGCATCCGGTCGTGGTGACCGAAGCGGACATCGCCGTCAATCAATTCTGCGAGTTCGCGCGCAATGCCCGCGTGATCTGCGATGTCGCTCGCCGTGGGGCGCGGTGACGAAACGACTTCCAGAGGAAGATCCGACATACGCTGGTTACGCGCTTGGGGTCAATCGTCGCCTTGCAGCGCCTCGATCGCCGCCGTGATGTCGGCCTTGATCGCCTCCACCGGCATGAGACCGCTGTGATACGCGTGGACAACGCCGTCCGCACGAATGATCACCGTGGTTGGAATCCCGGTCACGCTATACGTACCCGCGGTTTCGTCCTTGTAATCCATGATCACCGGCAGCGTGAATCCCTGTTTCTTCCAGAACTCGTTCACCGTCTCAAGTCGCTCCTGCGGTGCACCCGCACTTTCGAGAATGTTCACGGTATAGATTTGCACCGGCAGATTCTGCTGCTTGGTCCATTGGGCAACATCATGCAACAGCGGCAAACCGATCCGACACGGCCCGCACCACGTCGCCCAGAAGTCCAGCACCACCACCTGCCCACGCAGCTTCGCAAGGTCCACCACCTGCCCGTCGGCGGTCTCCAAAACGAACGCCGGCGCCGGCTTGCCAATCAACGGGCCGCCACCCATGCCTCCACCCGCCGGACCAACCGGTGCTTCCGGGGCCGGGGGCGGTGGCATCAGCATCGCCAGCATATCCACGCTCTGGCGCGACCCCGGGTCGAAGCGCAACGTCGCCTCGTCCAGCGGTTCGTCATACGTCTCGTACTCGTACGAATACTCAGTGATGATCCTCGCGCCTTGCTGCACGAAGTCGCCGCCCGTGATTTCGTGTTTGATGGACGCGATGAGCTTGGACTTCGGATCGATGTCGATTCGCATCGAAGCGTTCGGGCTGGAAAGAACGAGGCGCTGCATCTGTTTGCCGTCAACGTCTCGAAGCTCAACCGAGGTCGGGACGATCGAGTCGGTCCGCGGATGGAGTTGCATATACACGTCCTGGATATCCGGCTCACCCCATAGCAGCCCCAGATGCGGGAAGGGAATATCCAGAAAGCTCAACAGGAACGTCCAGTACGGCGTGTCCTCGTATTCCTCGGTGTAATAGGAGTGGTCGGTGCCTTCGTGGACCGCCCAGAACACGCCGTCTTTGAAGTAGCAGGTGAAGCCGCGCAGCTTGATGATGCCCGCCCCGCCGCGCGAGTACGTGAACTGGGCTTCAACCTCGTCCGTGTCGGAGGAGATATCGCCCTGGAACAGTTCCACTTTCATCTTGGTCTTGACCGTCAACGCGGGACGGTTGCGGTACGACGTGACGAGTTGCTTGAACGCCTTCGCCGCTGCCGGGTCGGCGTCGAACATCCCATCGTTCTGGGCGTAACTCGTCGCGGCGCTCAGCAGCATCACGGTTGCCATCGTCAATGACCGACTCAGTTTCATAGTCATGTTCTGAAGCCTCCGTCGTGTGTACGGTGCCAAATCCCCGTACACAGATGATATCGCCCATCCGCTGGTCGTATCGGGTCCGGGGCCGAAACGATCGTGGCGGCTCAGTCCGCCTCGGCCAGCGCCTGGGCCGTCTCCCGCTTGAGCACCTCGACCATACCGGGATTGAATCCGATATGGACCTTCCAGAGCTTTCCGTCCGGTCCGATCACCACCGTGTGCGGGATCGATCCGACCTCAAACGCTTTGGCTACCTTGCTGTCGTAGTCCATCAGGGTCGGCATTGTGAAGCGCTGACGCTGCCAGAACTGTCGCACCTTGCGGCGTTTCTCCTCATTCGTCCGCACCCGCTCCCCCATATCCACCGCGAACACCTTCACGGCCACGCCTTCCTGCTCGGCCCAAGTGGCGAACTCTTGAAGCTTGGGGAGCGACATTCGGCAGGGACCGCACCACGTGGCCCAGAAGTCCAGCACAACGACCGATCCGCCCAGATCACTCAGTGTCACCGCTTGATCGTCCAGCGTCGAGAGCGTGAAGTCCGGCGCTGCATCGCCCTCACCCAACGCAAGCTGCGCCAGCGTTGGAACCTCCCTGTACGCGCTCGGATCGTAGACAATCTCGCGCGGCGCCTCGGCGTAAACCGCAGGGTTCATCTGAAACTCAAAAGCGCCCTGCTGACCGTCAACCGTCACTGATTTGATCAACTTCGTTCGCGGGTCGATAAGAACACGGACGGTCGCATCGTTGTTGTTGAACAGAAGCGCATCCAGTGCCGTGCCGTCGATCTGCACTGATTCGCGGCCAGTTAGGTGCAGGTCCTCAACCAGGCCCATTCCTATGCCCTTAAGGTAATCCTCTGAGGACGTTCCGTACCGAAGCGCCAGTTGAGGCAGCCGCAAGGTTCCAATCGGGTCCGTCGCCAGGAGCCGGCCGTCCGCCAGCGGTAAACGGACGACCTTGTTCGGTCGTGATTCCCGACTGAGATACAGTTGTCCGTCGACGGCGAGGAAGTTGTGCCCCAGAGCGGTCAACCGTGCGTTACCATTGGCCCCGGCTAACAGTTCGAACGTCATCGTCTGCTCACCGCCCTGCCCAGGCAGGTTGACCGTCACCGTATCCGTAAAGGCCGGCGCGCTTTGATAGGTCCGGGCCACCGCCTCGAACAACCCCTGCGGCGTATCGATGTTCGATGGCGCCGCCGCCTCGTTCTCAGACTGACACGCCGTCAGCAGCAAAGGCAGCGCCACCGCGGCGGCGAGGCAAAGGATTCCGAGAATCCACTTCATGCGCAGGGCTCCTTCATGGTCGCGCGTCGTTCGATCTCCTGACACGCCTTGGACAGGCCGCGTGAGCCTGCCATCTCAAACAACACGTATTCTAGGGCCGCTATTCCGTCGCCTGGCCTGCGATCAACTGCTCGTGCAACGCCCGAATCGTCACACCCAGTACAGGATGCACCGCATCCGGCGCGATCTCGGCCAGCGGTCCCAGAACAAACGTCCGCCGATGCATTCGAGGATGCGGCGCCACGAGTTCCGGCTCATCGATGATGCGATCGGCATACATCAGCAGATCCAGGTCGAGCCGGCGCGGCCCCCATCGACCCTCCTTCGTACGGTCGCGGCCATGAGCCGACTCGATCTCCAACATCACTTGCAGTAATCCTTGCGGCGACAGTTTCGTACGGATCGTAGCTGCCCCATTGAGATATCGGTCCTGGCCGGGCGGACCTTCAGGTTCCGTTTCGATCAGCGTGCTCACCGCCACCAGTTCGATGCCGGTCGTCTCGCGCAACGCATCGAGGGCTGATTCCAGGTTTCGGCGACGATCCCCAAGGTTCGAGCCAAGTCCGATGTAGGCGATCGGGTCATGCGGCGTCATGGATGCACCGCCCAGAGTAGATGCGTGTCGTCCAACACGCCGAGCAGCGTAAACCGCAACATCTGTAGCGCCGACTTGGCGGACCGATCGCGGACCGCCCAACGGTCTCCGGGAAACGCGAACTGCCGTACCGCAACGCGCACGTTGCCTTCGATGACCTGACCGAGACCAATGAACACCGTGCCGAGCCGCTTGTCCGGCGTTTCACCATCCGGCCCGGCGATTCCGGTGATGGCGAGACTGTAATCCGCCCCACTGGCTTGCAGCGCTCCTTCCGCCATCGCCCGGGCTGTCGGCTCCGAGACCGCGCCGTGCTCCGTCAACACGGCCTCCGGCACCGCCAGGCATGATTGTTTCAGTTCGTTGGTGTAGGTCACCCAACCGCCCAGGTAGTAGTCGCTGGAGCCGGCAACATCCACAATCATCTTGCCCAGCAGCCCGCCCGTGCATGATTCCGCTGTGGTCAACGTCCGACCCCCTGCACGAAGCAGCTCGCCGACGGCTGACGCAAGCGAGCCGTTCGCGCATCCAAACACATAGGGATGCCACTTTTGTTTGACAACGGCGATCGTTCGATCGAGCTCACGGCGCGCGGAGGCTTGCGGACCGCGCGCGACAATCCGTGCGGTAAGGATTGATTCGCTGACGGTCGTCCCGACCAGAGGTTCGCGGCCACGATCCATAAGTGACCCGAGCCGCTCCGCGCCCGCTGATTCACCCAAGCCGTAGGCATGCACCGCCTCGGTGAGCACCACGTCGCTGGACGCAGGCCGCTCCAGTGCCGGCAGCACCTGCTCCAGCAGCATCGGCATCATCTCGGCGGGCGGACCCGGCAACGCAAAAACTTGGCACGCACCGAGCCGTCCGGCGATACCTAGCGCCGTGCCGTGTGGATTGGCGAGCAACTGCGTCCCCTGTGGATGATCGGCCTGCTTGAGATTGGACTTGGGCATACCGCTCCCGTGCGTCGAAAACCACCGTTCCAGCTGCGCGACCGCCGCCGCATCCCGCACCAACGCTTGCCCGGGCGTCAGCGCATCCGCCAAGGCCTCGCGCGTCAGATCGTCAGCCGTCGGCCCCAACCCGCCCGTCAGGATCAGCAGGTCCACCTTCGACGCCAGCCGGCGCACTGTTTCACCGAGCGCAGCCCGATCATCGCCGATCGTTCGATGCTCGATCGTCACAATGCCCCGCGCTGCCAGCTCCGCGCTCAACCACGCAGCATTGGTGTCGATTGTCTGACCCAACATCAGCTCATCGCCGATTGAGATGATCGCCGCACGCATCTAGCACCGCTCGAAAAACGTCCGTCAACAAAGGATCGGGACCATGTTATGCGGGCGCGCGCGAAGGTCAAAAAGCCCAAACGACCTCATTCAACCACCCCATTTGCGCACGCGCAAACGAGGGTCGGTCGTTCGGACGCGCGCCGGAGAGGACTCACCGCAGAGTCGCAGAGAACGCAGAGATACGGATTGAAACACGGAGGGCCACGGAGGACCACGGAGAGAGAAGGAAGGGATCGAACCCTGACCGCTGATAGCTGATCTACTTAACCACAGATGGACACGGATGGAACCGGGAAGCCGGACCTGAGGCTTTGCGAAGGTCCGGGTGTCTTTAGAGAAGGCATCAAGGCACGAAAGCACGGAGAGCGAGCTCCCGATTCCACGGGTCTTATTCCCCTCTCCCCCCCGGGAGAGGGGTTAGGGGTGAGGGTCTGCTCCGCTCTGCTTTGCTCGCGATCGCCCCGGTTCACGTGAGGGACCCCGATGGAATCGGGATTGGCGGTGCGGTGCGCGGCGAAGGGCGTTTCGTGTTCAGGCGCGAACCGCGTTGACACCACCCGGCTCGCTGCGGTGGCCACGCTCCCGGCTCCTGAACACAGT
>JADFNO010000110.1 GCA_022563315.1 Planctomycetota bacterium
CTTTGTCAGCCTTTGCCCTCACCGAGTCGGAGGCCGGATCCGACCCCGCGCGAATGAGCACGACGGCCACGCTCACGGAAGACGGCAAGCATTACATTCTCAACGGCGTCAAGCAGTGGACGACCAACGGGCCCATCGCAGATTTGCTCGTCGTCATGGCGAAGACGGCCCCGAAGGTGTATCGCGGCAAGGAGCGGTCGCAGATCACGGCGTTTATCGTTGAAGCGGATTGGCCCGGGGTTGAGGTCATTCACCGCTGTGACTTCATGGGACTGCGGGCGATTTCCAACGGCGTCATTCGCTTTGACAACGTCAAGGTCCCGGTTCAGAACGTGCTTTGGGGCGAGGGGCTCGGTTTGAAGCTGGCGCTGAAAACGCTGAACATCGGACGTCTGACATTGCCCGCCGCGTGCACGGGACTCGCCAAGCAATGCCTGTCGATCGCCCGGCGGTGGGGCAACGAGCGCGTGCAGTGGGGGCGTCCCATCGGCAAGCACGAAGTGGGGAGCCAGAAGATCGCGTACATCGCTTGCACCACGTTCGCGATGGAAGCGATAACGTGGCTCACGTCGCACTGGGCCGACCAATCGCGCAACATTCGCATCGAAGCGGCGATGGCCAAGCTCTTTTGCTCTGAAGCATCATGGCGCATCATCGACCAGACCATGCAGTTCCGGGCCGGGAGAGGCTACGAGCGCGCGCTGTCGCTGCGGGCCCGTGGTGAGACGGCCTACCCCGTGGAGCGCATGATGCGCGACGCCCGAATCAACACGATCATCGAAGGCACCTCGGAGATCATGCGGCTGTTCCTGGCCCGCGAGGCGCTCGATCCGCATCTGAAGCGCGCTATGAAACTGCTCGACCCGGACACCGCCTGGCCCGGCAAGCTGCGCGCCGCCGCCGGTCTCGCCGGTTTCTACTCTAAATGGTACTTCGTCCAAGTATGGGGGCAGGTCTGGCCGCGACGCTACCGGTCAATGGGGTCCCTCGCCCGTCATTACCGTTACATGGATCGGACCTCGCATCGCTTGGCCAGAGTGTTGTTCCAGGCGATGGCTCGTCACCAACAGAAACTCGAGCGGCGGCAGTTGTTGCTGGCGCGCCTCATGGACATTGGCACGGAGCTGTTCGCCATGGCCGCCGCGTGCGCTTATGCACAATCCCTGGAAACCGAGGACGATGTCGGCGACGACGCAGTGCAATTGGCTGACCTCTTTTGCCGCCAGGCCCGTCAACGGATAGGCCGGTATTTCCGCGCCGTGCGCACCGATCGCGCAACCGCCGGCTGCGCGCTGGCCGAGGGCGTGCTCGACGGACAATTCCACTGGCTGGAAAAGGGCGTCATTCCACTCCGGGATGGTCCCGCATGAACGGCGCGCGGCCGCAAGACAATCCTGCCCGCGGCGAAACCAAGGCCTCGACTCGATCGCAGGTGACGTGAATGAGACTGACCCTGTACAAATCGACGGGCAGATGGCTGACCGTGCTGAAGAACCTGCTCGGCATCGACATGCGCGTCACCGGCGTTGAGAATCTGATCGATCGGCCGACACTGTTCGTCGCGAACCACTTCACCCGCATCGAAACCTTCCTGATCCCCTATGCGATCTACCAGCACGCCCGCCGGCCGGTGCGCAACCTCGGCACGCATACGTTGTTCAAAGGAATCCTTGGTCGATACCTTGCGGCGATGGGCGTGATATCGACGAGAGATCCCCGCCGAAACCGAACCATCATCCGCGATTTGATCACGGGCGGCCACGACTGGTTGATCTATCCGGAAGGTGGATTGATCAAGAACAAGAAGACGGTGAGGCGGGGACGGCTGCGGTTGGAGCGTCCGGATCGACAGGGGCCTCCGCACACCGGGGCCGCGATGCTTGCGCTCAAGGCCCAGATGAGCAAGCACCGCTTCCGCGACGCTTGCAAATTCAACGACACACGGCGCATCGCGTACTACACCGACTCCTACGGTTTGATTGACCCGGATGAGGTCTCCACGGACGGCGTCGTCATCGTTCCGATCACCATCACGTTCTATCCGCTTCGCCCGGGATGGAACCTGCTCAATCGCCTGGTGAGGCTCCTGACCCGCGACATCGACCCGCGTCTGGACGAAGAGCTGCAAGTGGACGGGCGGATACTGCTGGCGGGCACCGAGATATCCATCCACTTCGGCGAGCCCATTGAGGTACAAGACTACCTCGGCGCGGCGCCCGAGGTCGCCCGCAAAGTCATGGGTCTCTTCTCCGAGCCGCGCCGGGTTGAGCTGATGCTGGGGCGTCAGGCGAAGCGTCTGACCGAGGACTGCGTGCGATCGATCTACAACCGTCTGGAAGTGAACCTGGATCACCTCTTCTGTTACGGTCTGCGCGCGCTGCAGCGCGATCGTGTTTGCGCGGCGGACTTCCACCGATCGTTGTACTTGGCGGCGGTACGCCTTGGGGAGCTGGACACGGTCCGCCTTCATCCATCGCTTCGTAATGGGATCGCGGCGCTGCTCACCGGAGATTCCTTTGCCCCACTGAATAACGTTCTACGCTTGGCGCGCAAGGAGCGCATCGTTCGGGTGGACGCAGATAGCTACGTCATCGATCGGGCCGCTTTACTCGTAGAGCACGATTTCCACGACATCCGCCTCAAAGGGATGGTTCAGGTCATTGCCAACGAGCTGGAGCCGTTGAAACCCGCCGTGCAAGCCGTTCAACAGTGCGTGAACCTGTCGCCGGCCAAGCTTAGAGAGCAGGTCGCCGCGCGGCTTCAACGTACCGACATCCGCCGTTTCGAGCACGACCATGCCGACGAAGTCGAGCCGGAGCTGGCCAAACCACGCGAGGTTGGCGAGCCGTTCCTGCTTCAGAACCGAAGCGACGAGATCGGCGTTGTGCTCGTGCACGGGTATCTCGCGTCCCCCGAGCAGCTTCGTCCGCTGGCGGACTACCTTCACACCCGCGGTTGTTCCGTGTACGGCGTTCGACTCCAAGGGCACGGCACGTCCCCACAGCACATGATCGACGTGACGTGGCGGGACTGGATGGACTCCGTGCTGCGCGGCCATGCGATCCTCCAGCAGCACTGCCGAAGGCTCGTGATCGGCGGATTCTCGCTCGGCGGCACGCTGGCCATGATCGCCGCTGCCCAACCGCAAATTCTGATCGACGGCGTGTTCAGCATCAACGCCCCGCTGCAGCTGCGCGATCGGCGAGCGCCGTTGATTCCCCTGATCGTCAATCTCAACCGGGCGATGCGGAAGCTCGGGGTCAGCAACGGGCATTACTGCCGGCCGAACTATGGCGCCGAGCACCCGGAGACGACGTACGAAGTTGACTACTTTTGCGGCGTCAAGGAGCTGCGCAGCGCCGTCCGCGCCTGCCGACGGAGCCTGGGCCGCGTGCGCGCTCCAGCGCTGGTCGTGCAGGCCGATGACGACCCGCTTGTGGCGCCCCACAGCGCGAAGCTCTTTATCAACCGCCTCGGCTCCAAGCGGAAGGTGCTAGCCCAACTCCCCTCGGATCGACACGTCATCGTCCGGGGTGAGGGCAGTGAAGAAGTCTTTTGCAGGGTGCTCCGCTTCGTGACCCAGATTGCTGCCAACGGCCAGCCCGCCGCCCGCTAGAGCAAGTCTGACACATCGGCTTCAATGAACTCGACCGGCGATCTGTAACGACGCCCGGCGATCCGGTATCCTTTATAGCTTGTCCGGCTTATGACCCTACGCGCGCAGCCCGGAGCAGAGCATGATGAGGTTGATGTCATATTTGGTCGTCGCGCAGATGGTCGCCCTCACCGGTTGCTCGACATCGTTCCCGGTAGAATCCGTTGTCTCCGCGCCGCCCGTTCAAGAATCGCCGCCGCTGCACGTGCTCGTCTTCAGCAAGACGGCTGGGTTCCGCCACGCGTCGATCCCAACCGGCGTTGAGGCGCTCAAGACCCTCGGCGAGAAAAACGGGTTGACCGTCGAGGCGACCGAAGACTCCAGTGCGTTTACGGATACCAATCTCGCCCGCTTCAGTACAGTCGTATTTCTGAACACGACCGGCGACATCCTCAACGACGATCAGCAAGCAGCGTTCGAGCGTTACATTCGAAGCGGCGGCGGATTCCTGGGTATTCACGCTGCGGCCGACACCGAATACGATTGGCCGTGGTACGGCCGGCTTGTCGGCGCATACTTCAAGACGCATCCGGCTATTCAGGACGCGACCGTCGTTGTCGCCGATCGCGTGCATCCATCGACCAGGCATCTGCCGATGCGCTGGCAGCGACGTGATGAGTGGTATGCATACCGCAGCAATCCCCGGGGAAAGGTCCATGTACTGGCGACCCTCGATGAACGCACCTACGAGGGCGGCGGCATGGGGCACGATCACCCGATCGCTTGGTGTCACGAGTTCGACGGTGGACGAGCGTTCTATACCGGCGGTGGGCACACCAACGAGAGTTTCGCCGAACCCGCGTTCTTGCAGCATCTTCTCGGCGGCATCCTCTGGACCGCCGGCATCGAAAAGGCAGACACCGGGGCAACGCTTGACCACAATTTCGACAAAGTCGTGCTCGATGATTTTGTCACCGATCCGATGGAACTTACGGTCGCCCCTGACGGCCGAGTGATCTTTGTCGAGCGCGGCGGGGCTGTGAAGATATGGAAACCCAATACGCGCTCGACGGTGACGGCCGGCTTTCTCGACGTGTTTACCGCGATCGAGGACGGCCTGCTTGGCGTCACCCTTGATCCGAGTTTCTCCGACACCGGCTGGTTCTACGTTTATTACTCCCCGGCCGGAGACGAAGCCAAGAATGTCCTCTCGCGCTTGACGCTGGTTGACGACGCCTTCGATCTTTCAAGTGAGATCGCGATGTTGGAAGTCGTCACCCAGCGCGAGGAATGTTGTCACAGCGGCGGGTCGTTGACGTTCGACGCCGATGGCAATCTTTATTTATCAACCGGCGACAACACGAGCCCCTTCGCCTCCGACGGCTATTCGCCGATTGACGAGCGCGAAGGACGTTCGCCGTTCGACGCACAGAAATCCTCAGCGAACACACATGATCTGCGCGGGAAGGTCCTGCGCATTACGCCGCAGCCTGACGGCTCGTACACAATCCCAGCGGGCAACCTCTTTGCGCGCGACGGTTTGCAGGGGCGGCCGGAAATATACGCGATGGGGTGTCGTAATCCGTTTCGGATCTCAGTTGATCCTGCGACCGGCTTCGTTTATTGGGGGGAGATCGGTCCGGACGCCGGTGATCCCACAGCCAACCGCGGACCGGCTGGGCATGACGAGTTCAACCAGGCGCGCGGGCCCGGGAACTTCGGCTGGCCGTATTTCGTCGGCAACAACAAGCCCTATTACAACTACGACTTCCAGACGAACCAACCCGGCCCCGCCTTTGATCCCAGCCTGCCCATCAACGATTCGCCCAACAACACCGGTTGGCAGGTGCTTCCCCCAGCGCAGCCCGCGTGGATGTTTTATCCGTACGGAGATTCAGCGGAGTTTCCCGAGTTTGGCACGGGTGGTCGCTGCGCCATGGCCGGGCCTGTGTATCACTACGACCCCACGCTCTTGAGTGATCGCAAGCTCCCAGCCTACTTCGACAACACGCTTTTCATCTACGAGTGGGCGCGCGACTGGATCATGGAGGTCAAGCTCGATGAGAACGGCGACGTCTTGAAGATCAACCGGTTCGCCGCTGATGTCAAACTAACGCGCCCGATGGATATGGAGTTGGGGCCGGATGGCTGTCTGTACGTCATCGAGTGGGGGACCGGTTTCGGCGGCGGCAATCCTGATGCCCGGATCGTTCGCATCGAGTATTACCGCGGGGGCGATCGACCGCCGATTGCAGATGCAACGGCTGATCCCACGTCCGGTTCGGCGCCGCTTCAAGTGCAGTTTACCGGCGACAAGTCCCGGAGTTGCGCCGATGGCGAGCTGCGCTTCGCTTGGGACTTCAACGGCGACGGCGTCGTTGATTCACGCACGCCGAATCCTACGCATTCGTACAATCAGCGCGGTAACTACAACGCCCAACTCGTGGTGACGGACCGCAGCGGCTTGACCTCCGCCGCCAACATTCCCATCTCCGTTGGCAACACTCGCCCCTCGGTTGTCATCGACTGGCCTCCCAATGGGGGGTTCGTCGAGTTTGGCGAGTGGATCGAGTATCGCGTATCGGTTGTTGACGCCGAAGAATCGCAGATCAATCCGGACGAAGTACGTGTTCAACTATTCCTTGGTCACGACACGCACGCTCATCCGCTTCAGCAGTATCACGGTTTGCAAGGCGTAATTCAGACGTTGCGCGACGACGGTCACGGTCCACGGGCGGATCTGTTTACCGTGCTCCGGGCGACGTATTCCGATCACGGCAGTCCCGGCGTGACGCCGCTGACGGCAAGCGCACAAGTCATTCTTCAACCGAAGCGCAAGCAAGCTGAGTATCTCACCGCACAGCAGGGCGTGCGCATCGAGAAAGCAGACGATCCCCAGGGCGCCGGACAGGCGGTGGTGTTCACACGTGATGGCGATTATGTTTCCTATTCACCGGTGAATCTTGTTGGGATCGACTCCGTGACGGCGCGTATTGCGGCAGGAGCGGACGGCGGGACACTTGAGTTTCGTATTGATTCACCATCCGGAGTGGTCATCGCTGAGATTGTCGTTGAACCAAGCGGGAAGATCGGTCTCGAGGCCGGTGCGCATCCTGTGCGGGTAGAGTTCTTTGAACGAGGCGGCGGCGCTGGATTGATCCTGCGCATAAAGGGTGGCGGACTATCCAAACAAGTCGTCGATGCTTCGATGCTCTTGCACGCCGCCTCCGCCGTTCCAAATGAAGCGCACGGTGATCTACGCCCGGCTTGGACGCTTGCGAATCCTCAGCCCGGCCTTGAAGCGATCTATTACGAGTTGGACGACCCGACGACGCTTCCAGAGTTCCGCTCGCTGACAGCGATCGACAGCGAGATCGTGGAATCGATCGCCTACGCGTCGACCAACAGCGCGTTCGCCGGGTCGGGCAGGAGCGACGACGTCGGCGCTGTGTTTCTCGGGTACATCACCGTGCCTCAATCGGATTTCTATACGTTTTATTTGGAATCCGACGACGGGTCGAAGTTCTATATCGGCGACGATCTCATCGTGAATAATGACGGTGTGCACGCGATGACTGAGAAGTCCGCAGGTCTAACTTGGGCGGATGTGACGATCCCTGTCAAGTTTGGTTCAACGAACGAGCTGTTCGTGGTCTATCGTGCTGATGGTGATGACGTCTCTCCACTGAAACTCAACTGGCTCGAATTCCACGGCCAAGGCGTCGCGACCGGTCATGAGGATCAACCACGCGAGTCTGCTCACGATCACTGAAAGTTGGACGGCAAGGCCTCCTCGACAACCCTGCTTCGTTACACGATGATGCCGCCTCCTGATGAATAAGGAGGTGTTGGACCATGGCGTTACCCGATCTTCGTGATCAATCGACGCGCCGCTTAGGCGATGAATTGCTGGCGCACCTGAAGTCATTCGAGCTGGAGCTGAAGTTCTCCGCTGGGATATGGTATTTCACGCCGCCGTTGAGTCGGTTCCACGCCAAGTATCAGCCGGACCTGACGATCGAGCAACGTCTGGATATCGCCGCAACCCTGGCCGAGGCCGGCCTTGAGGGTCTCGAAGCGCACTACCCCAACGAAGTCAACGAAGACAATCTCGATCTATGGAAATCGTTCACGGCCGACACCGGTATCAAGCTCATCACGATCATCCCGCAGCTATTTTGGGATGAGCAATTCGAATGGGGCTCGCTTTCCAATCCGATCCCAAAGCATCGTCAGGCGGCGATCGAGCGCACCAAGCAAGCGCTTCAACTGAACGGGGAGTTGGACACTGATTTTGCGATCGTTTGGCCGGGGATCGACGGCTATGAAAACCCGATGGGTGTCAATTTTGCCGCCATGCGCGATCGATTCGCTGAGGGTTTGGCCGAAGCAATGGACGCCGTCCCGGGGGTTCGCATCGCCTTTGAGCCCAAGCCGTACGAGCCGCGTGGACGCATCCTCTTCGGCACCACACCCGAAGGCGTGCTGCTCGGACATCAAGTGGAATCACTTCTTACCGATACGACGAACCGCGCATTGCTTGATGAAGGACATGCGTTGTGCTGTTTGAATCCAGAAGTCGGACACGTGCTGATGGGCTTTGAGGATCTCGCCTACGCGTTCAGTTGGCCGCTGTCGCAAGGCCGCCTTGCGCATTCGCATTGGAACAGCCAGCCGTTGGGAAACTACGACCAGGATCTGAACGTCGGCGTCGTCTCACCCGAGCAGCTCGAAGCGCTGCTGTACACCTTGAAGATGCACGGCTACGGCGGATACTTCGGCATCGACATCAACCCTGAACGTATGCCCGTCGATACCGCCATCCGCATTTCGATGGACGCCATCCGCGCCGCCAACGATCGTGTCAATGAACTCGATCACGAAGCGATCATGTTCGCGCACGAACACCCCGACAAGGCCCGCGGCTGGCTGGAAGCGCACCTCATCCGCGCGCGGGCGCCGCATCCGGATCGACTAATGTCGTTGCCTCGGCCGAGTTAGGAAGATTCACCACGGAGACACGGAGACACAGAGAGGGAAGAATGGAATCGTTAGAATGCTAAGCCATAGCGCTACGGGAAATCTACTGCACAAGGAACTGAGCGATCAAGTGATCGGAGCGGCGATCGAGATTCATCGACAGCTCGGCCCGGGTCTTCTCGAATCGGCGTACCAGGCATGTTTGGCCCACGAACTCTCTCTTCGGGGTATTCTCTTTGTCAGCCAGCTCGATCTACCCCTTACCTACAAGGGGGTTCAACTCGATGTGGGCTATCGCATAGATCTATTGATAGATGACAAGGTCATTGTCGAACTGAAGGCGGTCGAGAAGGTCCTTCCGATACATGAAGCCCAACTGCTGACCTACCTTCGGCTCCTTAGGAAACCGGTCGGCCTACTCTTGAGCTTCTTTGTACCTGTTCTGAAGGATGGGATCATCCGTCGCGTACTCTAGGATTGCTCATTCGATGCTCCTACCCTTTCCCCATCTCCGTGTCTCAGTGTCTCCGTGGTGAATCTTTGATCATCGTATGACTACGTACCTTCTCGGTATTGACATCGGAACCGGCGGGAGCAAGGCGCTGCTCATTGATGAGCAGGGCAATGTCGCCGCCAACGTCACGACGGAATATCCGCTGTCGACGCCCAAGCCGTTGTGGTCCGAGCAATCTCCACAGGATTGGTATAACGCAACGGTCGCCAGCATTCGCAAAGCGCTCGATCAGGCCGAGGTCGATCCGAAACATGTTGCGGCGATCGGTCTCACCGGCCAAATGCACGGCTTGGTGCTGCTCGATGCAAAAGGCGAAGTCCTGCGCCCCGCCATCTTGTGGAATGATCAACGGACCGCAGCGCAATGTGATGAAATTCACGATCGTATCGGCGCTGACACTGTTCTTCGCATCACAGGAAAGCCGGCCTCGACCGGTTTCACCGCGCCCAAGATCCTTTGGGTCAAGCAACACGAGCCTGATATCTACGAACGGATTGCGAAAATCCTGCTCCCCAAGGATTACATCCGCTTTCGGCTGACCGGTGAGTTTCTAAGCGACGTGACCGATGCTTCGGGTACATCGTTATTTGATGTCGCAGCGCGTCAATGGTCGGATGAATTGATCGACGCTTTGGAGGTGCCACGACATTGGCTTGCGCATGTTACCGAGTCACCCGTGGCGAGTGCGAAGCTGTCCGGCGAAGCGGCCACGGCGACGGGCCTGTTGCAAGATACGCCGGTTATTGCCGGGGCAGGCGATCAGGCGGCGGAGGCGATCGGATGCGGCATCGTCGATGACGGCGCGGTGTCGGTCACGATCGGCACCTCCGGCGTCACCTTTGCCGCGACCGCTGAATGTGAGCTCGATCGAAACGGGAAACTGCACGCCTATTGCCACGCCGTCCCGGGAATGTGGCATGTGATGGGCGTGATGCTCTCCGGGGGCGGGAGCTTGCGGTGGTTCCGCGACAAGCTTGGCGGTGAGGAGATGATGCAGGCCGCCGTCCGCGAAATCGATGCGTATGAAGTATTGATCGAAGGCGCTTCGGAGGTTCGGCCCGGCTGTGAAGGGTTGTTCTTCCTGCCGTACCTGACCGGCGAGCGCACGCCGCACGCCGACCCCAACGCCCGCGGCGCTTTCATTGGTCTTACCCTGCGGCACAACAAATGGCACATGACGCGCGCCGTCATGGAAGGTGTCACCTTCGGTCTGATGGATTCGATCCAGCTCGTGCGCGATATGGGGTTTGACGTATCGAAGGTGCGCGTGTCCGGCGGCGGCGCTCGCAGCGAACTGTGGCGGCAGATGATGGCGGATGTGTTCAATGCTGAGGTTGCCACCGTCAACATCACCCAAGGCGCCGCCTATGGGGCAGCTCTTCTGGCGGGCGTCGGGATTCGTGTCTTTGAGAATGTGCAGCAAGCCGCTAAGAGCACCGTTCGTGAAACTGACTCGCTCCGGCCGGGGGTGGATGCAGCGGTCTATGGCCGGTACTACGAGCGGTACCGCGCGTTGTATCCGGCTCTGGCGGCGCAGTTCAGCGCTATTGCCTCGCTCGATGGAACGTAACCTTCGGTCGACGCATCCGTAAACACCGGGTGGGTCATCGGCGCACCGGGTAAGGTATGATGATCGGCGGTTGGGGCGTCGTGGGGCCCTAAGGAGATGATCTGGAGTGACGGGAGGCAAGGATGTAATGACGCCCGCGCCGAGCACGGACCAGTTGAGGCTGGAGCCCGTCGCGGGGACCGATGCGCCGTCGTTGTCCGTTCGGGACCAGGCGGAGATCTTGGTCGGACGGGCACAGGAGTGCGACCTGTGCCTGGCCGATGCCGTGGTGTCCAGACGACATGCGTCGGTGGCGAGGCGCAAACACGAGTGGGTGCTGACCGATCTGGGTAGCCGACACGGCACCTACCTCAACGGCGTGTTGCTTCGGCCCGGAACGCCGACGCTGATCGCTTCGGGCGATTTCGTCCGCTTCGGTCCGTACACGTTTCGTGTTAACGGCGGTGGCGGCAGCGATTCGCAAACGCTGGCGGCCGTGGACGAACACGTCGCTCCCGGCACGATCGTTGAACGAATCTCCAATCGCGAACTCGAATCGCTGGCCCAGCGTCGCTTGGAGCTGTTGATCGAAGGGGCCAGCATCCTCCATCAGACGTCCACGGAAACCGGGCTGGCGGCGGCGGTGGTTGGCCTCGTCCTGGCGGGAAGCGGTTTCCGCCGGGCCGCCGTGCTGCGTCCCGCCGGCTCCGGCGATCAGGTCGAGGTCCTTGCGGCGCGCGACCTGAACATGGATCGCCCTGCCGACTTCAGCTTCAGCCGGTCGCTGCTGCGCGAGGCCGCCTCCGGCCATGTCGCCCGCCTCTCGCGATCGACGGATGCGCTGCTGGGACAGAGTATCCAACAGCTCGGCATCCTGTGTGCCGTGTGTGCGCCGATTACCCTGGACGGCTCGGTGGTGAGCTACATCTATCTTGATTCGCGCGAAGCCGAGCAGCCCGGCTATGACGACGCCGCTGGATTCTGCCGCGCAGTATCTCGAATTGCCGGGCTTGCCTTGGCCAATATCAAACGGACGGAGCTTCAACGCCGCCACGAGCGACTCGATCAGGATTTGAATGCGGCCCGCCAGGCTCAAGCGTTCCTCTGGCCCAGCGAGGAAGGCGAGGTCGGCGCTCTGAAGTACGCCATGCGCATGACGCCGGGTAGAATTGTCGCCGGCGATCTCTTCGACATCTTTCCGCTGGATGATCATCGAGTCGGACTCTGTTTCGGCGACGTGTCCGGCCAAGGCATGGGCGCGGCGATTCTCATGACCGCCGTCCTGTCGTATCTGCGGGCCGCGATGGTGCGACTCACGGACCCGACCGAGGCCGCCAACGCCGTGAACCGGTATACGTCCGAGCGATCGCCGGCCAACATGTTCGTCTCGTTGTGGATCGGCGTGTTCGACGATCGCGAACAGGTGTTGCACTACGTTGATGCGGGGCACGGCCATTGGATCATCAAACCCCACGGCGAGCCGCCCGCGACCGCGCCGCGCCCCCAAGGCATTCTCGTCGGGATCGATCCGGAGTTTCGTTACGTGGCTCAAACGCTGAAGCTTGCCCCCGGCGATCGCTTCATTCTCTACAGCGATGGCGTCGTCGAGCACAGGGCTCCGTCCGGCGAGGACTTCGGGGTTGATCGGCTGCTGAGCGCGATCACCGAATCGACCACGCCGTCAGAAGACGTATCCCATGCGCTGGCGTCACTTCAAGAATACTTGGGCAAGCTTGTGCTCGCCGACGACACTACGCTCGCCTCGATGGAGGTGCAGCCGGCCCCCCGGGGCCCAACTGACTGATGGCGGTTGGTTCTCATACGCATGGCCATCGATCGATACGCGGGCGCGCCATGCTTTGACTCGAAAGGGCGACGCAGGCTTACGACTGATCGTGGCGGGGAATCCGCGGGTTACCACCCTCGGCTATCGCGCTCTTGCTCACCCCTCTTCTTTCTTCCCTTCGTGCCTATGTGCCTTCTTCTTCCCCCTTGATGCCTTGGTGCCATCTTCAGAAGAATCACCGCAGAGGCGCAGAGAACGCAGAGAGGAGAGGGAGAGGTCAGGGGTCAGGGGTCATGTGTTAGGATGTTGAAGTAAGGAGTTAGGAGTTAGGAGTTAGGAGTTA
>JADFNO010000263.1 GCA_022563315.1 Planctomycetota bacterium
CACGAGTCTGTCGCGCGACTGGGCAAGGATTCCGCCTGGTATCGACTTGAGATCCAGCGGTTCACCTGACGGTTCGCTCAATTCACCCACAGCCAGCAAGCGGACATTCTTCCAGCGCTGGGCGAGCGCTTGTTCAGCCTGTTCGTCGAAACCCGGCGCAACGATGACCTCGAGGAACCGTTGCCCGTCGCAGATGCACTGCGCCGCCGCGTGGTCTACACGTTGACTGACGGCCAGGACCCCACCGTACGCGGCAAGGGGGTCTCCCTCATACGCCTGCTCGAATGCCTCGGCCGTAGAGGCGGCGACCGCAGCCCCGCACGGATTAGTGTGCTTGATGATCGCCGCGGCGGTGCAGTTCGGCTCCAATTGGTCAAGGTCTTGGATCAGTTGCAGTGCCGCCGCCGCATCGTGCAGGTTGTTGTAACTCAGCGGCTTGCCGTGAAGGATGCGCGCGGTTGCTACACTCGATCCGGACGACTCGGCGAATGTGTAGAGCGCGGCACTTTGATGGGGATTCTCACCGTAACGAAGCTCCTGCCGTAGTTGTAAGGCAAGGAGCAGTTGAGTTGGTATTCCGTCAGCTTCGGCCGATGCCATCCACGCGCAGATGGCCGCGTCGTAGTTTGAGGTGTGCTGGAATGCTACAGCCGCAAGCTCGCGCCGCAGCGCGAGCGTGGTCGAACCGTCGTTGTCGCGCAACTCGTTGGCAACACGATCGTATTGGTCGGGTGACGTGACGATGGTCACAAACTCATGGTTCTTCGCCGCCGATCTCACCAGCGCCGGGCCGCCGATGTCGATTTGCTCGATCGCTTCGTTCGTGGTGACACCAGTGCGTTTGATCGTTTCTTCAAACGGATAGAGGTTCACGCAGACCAGATCGATCGGGTTGATGTCGTGCTGTTGCATGGCTTGGAGATGGCTCGGTTCGTCACGCTTGGCCAAGATAGCGCCGTGTATCGCCGGGTGCAGCGTCTTGACGCGGCCGTCCATCATTTCGGGGAAACCGGTGACTTCTTCGACGGGCGTGATCGCCAGGCCGGCCTCGGTGAGCGTCCGGGCGGTGCCGCCGGTGGAGATGAGCTCGACGCCGTGTTGGGAAAGTGATTTCGCGAACTCGACCAGCCCGCGCTTATCGCTGACGGAGATCAACGCTCGGCGGATACGCGACAGGTCGGTCATACGAAGGAGCATAGCCCCACACGGCGGTGTGCGTCATCGGCCGGGTGCGGTGGAGAATAATACGGATCCCAATTGATTCTCAGGCGTTGCCCGGGTGCCATGCTTCATCCGCGCAGCGGTGAAGCATGCTTTGCCCTAAGGGGTCAAAGCATGGCACCCGCCTGCGGATCAATTGCGATTCGTATAACAGGTAGCAGACGGATTGGCCAAGAGCGCGCAGCGCTGAAGCGAGGGCCTCGTGCGGTGAGACACGGATTGACGATCGGCAGATGACCTAGTTGCGCGGGACGAGGCGAACCACCCGGCCATCGTCGCTGGCGGCGAACAGGTCGGTGCTTTGGCGCGTGTTCGTCAAGAGGAACTTGATCCCGGGCAGGTCGAGACTCAACGCCGCGGCGCCTTGGTCGGCGGTGACGAGCTCGAGGCGGCGCTGTTCTTGATCCCAAACCAGCAGGTTGCCTCCGATGCGCGCGACGACGCTGCCGCGCACCTTTGGGGCTTTCCACACAACCACGCCGTCCGGGGCGTTTACGGGTTCGGCCTCAAAGCAAACCAATCCTTCGCTGGGAATCTGTTGATACACGTGATCACCCAGGAGAACCGGCCCTTCGGACAGCGGATCTTCGGTGAGGTATCGCCAGGTGTTGCGCCCGGTGTCGAGATCGAACGCCCAAAGGTGCTGGTCCTGTCCGGCCACATAGACCTGTCGTGACCCAGCGGCGGGGGGAGCGGTCACCACGTCCAGCAGTCTCTTGGACCAAATCTGCGCCGCGGAGCCGGCGTCGAGAACCATGATCCGCCCGTCCGATCCCACCACGATCACCGCCCCGTCCACCAGCAGCGGAGCGAGCTGAATTGACTGCGAGACCTGATATCCCCGCCATTGGTGGCCGACCAGATACGAATGCCAACAGAGCTGACCATTGCGGGCGCCGTACAGGAAGAATTGCCCAAAGACGATCGGCTCAGTATTGGCGATTTGGCTCAGGCGCTGCTTGGCGATCTGCGAGCCCGTATCGGAGTCGAGCACGAGCACCACACCGCCGGACGTGATGAACACCCGCTCCATACGGGGCATGAACGTGATCCCGTGGATTTCGTCCAACGCGTCGGCGACGGGGACGCGCCATAGTTGTTCGCCGTCCTCCCTTCGCAGCCGAGACAGGAAGTTTCGGCCGTCCAGCACGAAGATGGATTCCCCTTGGACGGTGATGGTCTTGAGCCCGGAGTTCGCACTGATCAACGTGCGCCGCTGCCAGTCGATGCGGTAGCCCAGATCGCGCGCCGCCAGCGGTCTGATGAGGTAGTAGTCGTCCGCGACGCGTTGAGCAGACGACCCGCCGAGGGTTGTGGCGGCGACGGTTCGTCCGGCCGTCGGTGCACTGCTGGGCGGCCCGTTGCAGCCCCCGGCCAATACCACGCCGCCGCACAATGTGGTGGTTGCCAAGCCCCTCATCCAAAATCCACGGCGGCTGCGGCCCGCCTTCCCACCCGCTCCAGACCGCCTCAGGCCGTGTATGTGGCTGTTCATCCTTCACAGTCTCCCTGGCTTTTTAGCTTCCGAAATCGCCGTTTGACCCACCGGCGGCACGAACCAGCCAGTATCCAGCAGGCCTCGGGCCGCGTCAAGACACTGGCCTGGCAGGGAGCGGTACGTCCGGACCGCCTAGGCTGATGCGATGTTCACTGGGATTGTCCAACAGCTTGGCGTATTAGGCGAAATTCAGACCACCGATTTCGGGCGGCGCCTGGGCATTGACAGCCGTGGCTGGCCGCATCAGCCGGCCGCCGGCGAGTCAATCGCGGTCAACGGGTGCTGCCTGACGATCACCGCCCCAACCGAGCACCGAGAACCCGCTCGTAGCGATGATCTGCTTCGCTTCGATGTCATCCATCAGACGCTCGGCTTGACCACGCTGGGCGAGCTTGGGGTCGGCGACCCGGTCAATCTTGAGCCGGCGGTTACCCCAACGACGCTGCTCGGGGGGCACGTGGTCCAGGGTCATATCGACGGCGTGGGCGTGGTTGGCGCCGTTGAATCGGTCGGCAGCGATCG
>JADFNO010000264.1 GCA_022563315.1 Planctomycetota bacterium
GAACATCCCGTGGCACAAGCGCAAGCGGATCAAGCGTGACCTCGGCAACGCCGAGCGGGTCCTCAACGCCGATCACTACGGACTGGAGAAGGTCAAGGAACGCATCCTCGAATATCTCGCCGTCCAGCTGCGGGTCACGAAGATGAAGAGCCCGATTCTTTGCTTCGTCGGCCCGCCGGGCGTGGGAAAGACATCGCTCGGCAAGTCGATCGCCCGGGCGACGGGGCGGAGCTTCGTGCGCATGTCGCTCGGCGGCATCAGGGACGAGGCGGAAATCCGCGGACACCGGCGCACCTATATCGGTTCGATGCCCGGCAGGATCATCCAGGGGATGAAGAAGGCCAAGACATCGAATCCGCTGTTCCTGCTCGACGAGATCGACAAGGTCGGCGCCGATTGGCGCGGCGATCCGTCTTCGGCGTTGCTCGAGGTTCTCGATCCCGAGCAGAACTCGACCTTCAACGACCATTACCTCGAGGTCGATTACGACCTTTCGGACGTGATGTTCATCACCACCGCCAATACGTTGCGCATCTTGCAGCCGTTGTTGGACCGGATGGAGGTCATCCGCCTGCCCGGTTACACCGAGGACGAGAAAGTCCAGATCGCCAAGCGCCACCTCATCCACAAGCAGATGAAGGCCCATGGGCTGAAGAAGGAAGAATGGTCGATTTCCGACAAAGCGATCCTCGATCTGATCCGTTACTACACCCGCGAGGCCGGCGTGCGGAATCTGGAGCGCGAGATCGCCAACCTGTCGCGCAAGGCGATCAAGGAAATCGTCTCCCGCAAGGCCGACAAGGTCAAGGTGACTCACCGCAACCTCAAGAAATTCGCCGGCGTCCGTCGCTATCGCTACGGCGCGGTCGAGGCCGATGATCTGGTCGGCGTGACCACGGGGCTGGCCTGGACCGAGGTCGGCGGCGAGCTGCTTTCCATCGAAGCGGTGATGATGCGCGGCAAGGGCAAGATGATGATTACCGGTAAGCTCGGCGACGTCATGCAGGAATCGGTGCAGGCGGCGGCCAGCTACGTGCGGTTCCGCGCGGTCGAGTTCGGCATCAAGCCGCCGTTGTTCGAGAAGCGGGATATCCACATCCATGTGCCGGAGGGCGCGACACCCAAGGACGGGCCTTCGGCGGGCGTCGCCATGGTCACATCGATCGTCTCGGTACTGACCGGGATCGCGGTGCGTAAGGACCTCGCCATGACCGGCGAGATCACCTTGCGCGGCACCGTTCTGCCGATCGGCGGGTTGAAGGAAAAGCTCCTCGCTGCCCTGCGCGGCAGATTCAAGACGGTGCTGATACCCGCCGAGAACGAGAAGGACCTCGAGGAGATTCCGGATAACGTCAAGCGCGGCCTCAAGATCATCCCGGTGGCTACCGTCGACGAGATTCTCAAGCACGCCTTGACCAAGCCGCTGACTCCCGTCGAATGGATCGAGCCGGCGGAAGTGGAAGGGATCCCTGAGTCGGACTCCGACGACGATCGCAAAGGGGTGATGACTCACTAGCCCCGTCGGCCGTATTCGTCCCGCTGCCTTGGCGGATAGATTCCACTTCGTCACATAGGCTGATCCCTTTTTCGGAGCAAATCGAGTCTCAGGGGCGTCCGTGGGTTCGTGAAGGCCGAAGTCGGTCTGGCGAGCGGCTAAACGGTGACCGAAGTCTATACGAGCGTCAGTTTCACACACCTGCGGCTGATCGATGATCTGCGACCAAGCCCCACTCCAGCGTCGGCCGGGGACATCGACGGCACGTCAAAACGACACGCGAGATATGTCTGCATGACGAGAAATTTGACCGAATGGCCTTTCGAAAACGGTCAAACCGAAAAAGTCGGGCCATCAGATGGCTGCCGAGGGAATGCTGTTCCCTTGGCGGCTGAATCGAAGTACGATTTCCGCGAACTTGGAGCTTATCTGGGAAATGTCGGTACACTTGAGTCATGCGAGGTCCGGTTGGGCCGGCACGGTGCTATACTTCCGGCGCGCCGCAAGTGAGGACGTTGTCAAGGCGGAGCTTAGTTCCGGGGATGCACCGGTACTGTTCCCAGACGACGAGGCCGGGTATTGGCGCCGTCAAGGAAGGCGTACCTCGGCGCCGACGGCCGTCGGCGTGTACGGTGCGCATGCTGGAGGAGGTCATGCATGTTGCGGCGATACTGAAATTCAAGGGCAAAAACGTCGTTACCGCGCGACCCGACGCCAAGATTGCCGAGATCGTCCGTAAATTGAGGGACGAGCGAATCGGAGTCCTGGTCATCAGCGAGGACGACATCAAGGTTCTCGGCATCATCTCGGAACGGGATATCGTTGGAGCACTCGCGGATCACGGCCTTGATCTTCTGGACATGAGAGTGGATGAGCTGATGACCCGGGAGGTATCGACCTGCGTCCCAACGGATTGGACCGGCCAGCTGATGGCGAAAATGACCGCCCGGCGGTTCCGCCATCTTCCGGTGATAGAGAATGGCGCACTGTGCGGCATCTTGAGCATAGGCGACATGGTGATAGTCCAGCTCGACGAGATAGAAAGCGAGAGGAACTGGTTGCGCGTCTACGTTTCAGGCGCTTAACCCCGCGCCCGCCTGGGCGTGGCTGAGGATTTTGGAGGCGGCCAAGAAACGCTTGGACACTCAGCTGCCAAGCAGCGGCGGGCGCATCGACAGGCTTGCCCCAGAAAGCACAGGACTGTATACCCGCCGAAATGCCGGGGCGGGCCTGGGCCGAAGGTGATGAAGCGACGGAATGGTTCCTCGATGAATGCTTGGGGTCATTTTGGCGTCAAGCAAGGCCCGCAGCTATTTTGCCCGTCTAATTTGGCGGGGCTTTTGCTTCGTCTACCTGGTAGAACTAAAGCTGTGCAGAAGCTGGGTCGGTGAAACCCTTTGCCCCAACCCATGAGAAAGCCGGGCTGGGATTTGTTGAAACCAGGGCCTCGGCAGCCAAACTGTTAATGTTGTAGGGTTCCCTGCAAACGTTGTAAGGTTCCCTGCGTTCGCGGCAAGGGATAGCCATGGAAACCTTTCTCGCCTTCGGCCTGATCGTGGTCAAGATGGCCGTCGTCATCGGGGTCCTGTTTGCCCTGCCCATCCCGCTCACCTGGATCGAGCGCAAGATCGCCGGCCACATCCAGCAGCGGCTGGGCCCCATGCGCGTCGGCTGGCACGGATTGCTGCAACCCCTGGCCGACGGGATAAAGCTGTTCACCAAGGAGGACCATATCC
>JADFNO010000265.1 GCA_022563315.1 Planctomycetota bacterium
CGGCGAGGCGCTCGACTTCTTCGGCTGGTCTGTCGCGATCAGCGGCCGCACTGCCATCGTCGGGGCCCTATATGACCAGGACAACGGCTACGCCTCCGGCTCGGCATACCTCTTTGATGCTTCTTCCTGCCCGGCGGACCTCGACAACACCGGCGACGTTGGCGTGAAGGATCTGCTCTTCTTGCTGGGCGCCTGGGGGCCGTGCCCGAAGAAGGGAGATTGTCCCGCCGACTTCGACAACAGCGGCGACGTTGGCGTGAAGGACCTGCTCATCTTGCTCGGCAACTGGGGGCCGTGTCCGTAGAAGATGGCATCATGGGATCAGTTTTCGGTTGTCGGTTATCAGTCGTCAGTTGTCAGTGATCTCTGTCACCTCTCCGATATTTCGCAATTCCATACTCATTCTTCTCCGTGCCTCAGTGTCTCCGTGGTGAATCTTATGAAGGTGGCATCAAGGCATCATGGCCTCAAGACGCCGTCGGATCCTCGATCCAATGTTCATAGCACGGCCGACAAAGCAGCACCACCACGCGGCGATACACTTGGTCCATCAACTCCTGCTCCGATAGATCGCGCATCTGTTCAATCAGCGCATCAATATCCGCGGATATCTCGGCGAGCGGTTCGTCCGTCTCCAATCTCGGAGGCGTTGGATCAGCGAACGCCTCGATCTGCACCACATAGAAACTGCCCTCACCCGGTGTCAACAACGCGCAGCACCGATGGCACAACAGATCGAACGTCGGCTTTGTCGCTTTCTCGCCCATCGACACCCCCCGCCTCCTGTGCAGTCTCGTTTACACGGGTTCGACAGGCTATCAGAACTTCATTGTGCCGTTTGCGCAGCGGGTTTGCGAAGGCGGCCGATAAACACGCTTCCGCACCAACCGTCGGGCCGCTGCATCGCTTCGGTCTTGATATGGCGGCCTAAGATGGTACCTTGAATCAAACATTCATCGAGACTGTGGAGTGACTCCAGCGCGATGCGGCCCATCGATTCGATCATCACCGGCTCCAAACGACTGAGTTCACGATCTGAGGGGAGACTACTTTGCATCCCTGTTTTGATTGCGCTGCACTTGGGTCAGCTTGGGGCCGCCCAGCCCAACTTCGCGCCCGGTTTTGGGCAGCAGCTCATCGCCGCCGATCTGGGCCAGCCGGTTGGGATCGCCTTCGCGCCGGATGGGAGAATCTTTGTTGCCGATCAGGCCGGCGCCGTGCGCGTCATTCAATTCGGCGAGATGCTGGCCCAGCCGTTCATCGATCTGGGTGATGAGGTGAATGGGCAATGGGACCGCGGCTTGCTGGGTATTGCGCTCGATCCAGACTTCATGACGAACCGCTACGTCTACCTGCTCTACGTGGTCGATCCGAAATTCGGTGAGCCCGACGAGAATCCGCAGGTGGGAACGTTCGCCCGGCTTGCACGATACACGGGCACGATCAAAAGTGATGGCAACGTTGCCGATCCGAATTCGCGCCTTGTACTGATCGGAGAACAACCCGGCGACGGCTTCCCCGTCTGTGACCGCTCACATGCGATCGGCTCCGTTCGGATTGCTGCCGACGGAACACTGTTTGTTTCCGCCGGCGACGGGGCCCATTTTGAAACCACCGACGATGGTGGCCTTGATCCGGAATGTTTCGGTGATGGGATGTTCGGCGAAGACGAAGATATCGGCGCTTTCCGCTCCCAATACCTCGGCTCCTTAGCGGGCAAGGTTCTGCGCATCGACGCCGAGACCGGCATGGGCCTACCGTCCAATCCGCATTGGACCGGCAACGGTCAGGATAAACAGTCCAAGATTTGGGTGAACGGCTTGCGCAATCCCTACCGTTTCGCCATCAAGCCCGATTCGGGTTTACCCGGGACGATCTTCATTTGCGATGTAGGCTGGAATCGTTACGAAGAGACGAACGTCGCCCACGGCGGGGAGAACTTTGGTTGGCCGTGCTTCGAGGGCAAGCTTCCCGCACCGAACTATCCCGACGCCGATCCAGCCCACAGCGGGTGCGACACGATCCAGACGCCGGCCAACCCCGGTCCGCTGACCGAGCCGGTCATCAACTGGCATCACTCAAACCCCAACCTCTCGTTCCCACCGGGTTATGTCGGCAGGGCCGCGACCGCCGGGAGCTTCTACACCGGCCCGTTCTATCCGCCGCCGTTCGACAACGGGTTCTTCGTCGCCGACTTCGTCTCCGGCTCCTGGCTCAAGGTCCTTCAAGTCGATGAGCGTGACGAGTTCGTCGCCCTGCACGACTTCGCTAGCACGATCACCGGTGTTATCGATCTCGGGGCACATCCCCTCAACGACGACCTCTATTACGTCTCGCGATTTACATCGTCGATCTACCGCATTCGCTACGTTGACGGCGTGCTCGGGGATATCGACGGCGACGGCGTTGTGGGTGTTGTCGATTTGCTGATCTTACTCGGGGCTTGGGGCGCCTGTGACGCGTGTCCGGCCGACATCAACGGCGACTTCTCCGTCGGCGTGCCCGATCTGCTCGCGCTCCTTGGCAATTGGGGGTAGTGAAGAAGGGATCAAGGCATCGAGGGGGAAAGAAGGCACTAGGCATTAGGCATTAGGCAAGACAGTGAGGGCGGTGTTTCGCCGGCGGGCTTGACCCGCCGGGGGGACGGGAGCGACGTGCCGTTTCGCCGATGGCATCGAGGCATCTTCAGCGAGCCGCCGCGTCCTCGCGAGCGGTTACTTCCAAACACGATCAATCGTCGCTACCAGCAGCGCCCGCAAGCAGGTTTCAGAGCCGCGGCGTCTCGCCACGGAGTCGAACCCGAGCCTCGATGGCGAGGGTTCGCCCAGGCGTAGGACAGGCTCTGAGCCTGCCGAGTTACTATCGCACCTGACCTACTCACTCCAAGCGCGAAGAGAGCTGGAATTTTGGCTTGAATAGCGTGGGGGCGCGTTATTATACTGGTATGCGAATAGCTGGGCGATCGACCCCTGACGAAGCCATATCGGGAATCTCGGTTCAAGCAGAGAGGACCAACATGCGACATCTCGTCATGCCACTTCTTGCCGCCGGAGTAACGCTCCTGAGCACCGGTGCGGCCCACGCCGACCTCGGCGATCAACTCTTCAAGCTCCTGCCCGACGACGGCGCGGCGGGCGACTGGTTCGGCCACTCCGTCGCGATCAGCGGCGCTAGAGCCATCGTCGGGGCCCCCGGGGAGGAAGAAAAGTCCGAAG
>JADFNO010000266.1 GCA_022563315.1 Planctomycetota bacterium
AGATCGCCGTTTAGCGGGCGACGCGCAGCGTCCTTCTTCGTCATCGCTCAAGCCTCAAGCCTCAAGCCTCAAGCCTCAAGCCTCAAGCCTCAAGCCTCAAGCCTTCTTCCTCACGGACACGGCCCCCAGTTGCCGAGCAAGACGAGCAGATCCTTCACACCAACGTCGCCGCTGGCGTCGAGGTCGGCGAGACAATCACCCTTCGGCGGGCACGGCCCCCAGTTGCCCAGCAAGAAGAGCAGATCCTTAACACCAACGTCGCCGCTGCCGTCGAGGTCCCCGAGGCACTCGCATTCGTCAGGGATACCATTGCGGTTGACGTCAAGGCTCCATCCGAGGGCGACTTCGCACGCATCGGGCAGCCCATTCTCGTTACAGTCCTCTGCGTCGCTGGGAAGGTCCAGGCCTTCACAGATTCCGTCGTTGCATCTCCAGTTCGAGACCGTGAAGGCGGAGAGGTTAATGGTTTGCGCGTTGTCGGCAGCGTCGGGCTCTCCTTCAGGCACACCCGTCGGCTGACCATCGAACAGTACATCCGGATTGGAGATGTGCGCAACAAGGTTGCCGGGCGAGTAGGCCATCACGGTGCGCCACTGTGTTCCGCTGTCGCCAAAGAATCGGTAGCCGTTGGAGAATGGGAACAGCAGTCCTCCTCCGGGTGGGCAACCGCCGCCGTCACCGATCGCGTGGCAGCAACCCATGTTGTGGCCGACCTCGTGGGCCAAGACCATGATGGGCGCGGAGGCCAGCCCGTTTATGCAGAACGCGCGGGCCTCGGACTCCGGATTCAAGTTCCACAGGCCGTTGGCCACACCCCCGCCGCCGCTTCGTATAAGGGCAACCTGATCCGCGCCATACGCGTTGCGAAGGGTGTGGACGTCATCCATGTACCCATCATCGGGATTCGTCAATCGTGCGAGCGTAATCTCGGACTCGTCGAGATAGACCGGCCAGACAAAGACGAGATTCATCTGCGTCTCAACGAGGCCGTTCATATAGGCGAGGTTGTTGTCTTGGACCATAAGATCGATCTCGGCTTCGATGGCCAAGACGCCGCCGGCTTCATCACGGGCCTCCTGCGTATAAACCACCAGCAAGTCGATGACGGACCCGTCGTCACACGCACCGTCTGCCGCCGCGCCGCCGCCGGCGATGCCGTTTTGATTTGCGACGAACTGAATCTCGCCGGTCGTACACGTGAATGACAGGCTCGCGTCGATCTGGTCTACAACGTGCAGGCCGTCCGGGCCGAATCGAATGTGATAGGTCCCCAAGACACCGGTGCGAATGATCCCAGCCAGCACGTCGTGATTGACGGCCAGAATGAATTCGCCGTTTGCCGTCCCTTCGATTCGACCGGACAATGTGTAACGATCGCTCGTGCGCTCGATACGCCGGTTCACAAGGCCGACAAGCGACAGATCGTCGAAAAGGTCGAATATCACGCGCCCACCCTGCGACATGTCGGCGAGCATCGCGGGATCGACACGTACCGATCGACTGCGGATCACCGCATCGCTCATCGGAGGCACATCAGTCTGAACAGCCGCTTCAGCCCACAGCCGAACGGGCCGTTGGTCGGCTGCATCACCCGGCTGAGCCACGGCGATGCAGTTGCCCAACAGTAATACCGTCCCAAGAACGAACGCAGCACTCGTGCCGCGCGTTGGACGATTCATGGTCGTGATGTTGTGATTCCGCATGAGAAGACCTCCCGCTGCCAAGGATATCAGGAGGCGCGGTTCCGTGCCGTGCCTGGCAACTGGCTTCGCCCGCACTCCTGGAGCATTATCTGTAGCGCCTTGGGCGGTCGCAAGAGTGTTTTCCACGACTGGTGTCGGTTTGGATCGAAACCCACACCGCCCAGTCCACAGCGAGCCGGGCTACCATGCTGCCGCGCCACCGCCCCAGTGAGGAAGTAGTGGTCAAAAAAGGCGGGATTCCGGGGGTGGCCCTAGTGGCTCCGGCCCTCAACCCCGCTTGTCGCACTGGTATCGTACTTTTTGGAGAGTGTACGAACGGTGCCGTACAGCATGCTTCACCCCGGCGGACCGGGGATGAAGCACGGCGCCCCGGACCCCCGGCGAGCCGGCCCGTGTCGGGCCGGTGGACGCGGCATAAAGACGGCGCTCGGATGCACAGTGAGGTCGGGCGTCCACCGGGTTGACACAACCCGGCTCGCTAAGGTTGACACAACCCGGACACGCGCGAGAATCACTTGGGATTCGAATCAGTTGCGAACCGCCGCCGCCGGTCGCCGCTTCGCCGGATATTACCGGCCGAGATTGTAGACGCGCCGTTGTTACATTCCTGTGACGAAGTAGCCGACGATTCGGGCGTATTAATCGAGTAAGAAGGCGTTGCGTGTCTCGGCGAGACGAGTCGCCTTCGGGGCGTTATCCTTAGGTTGTGCGTCGATTATTACGTCCTGTGTTGGTAATGTTCAGCGAGGTCGGTTGTACTAGCCGCGGATGCATATCCGCGGGCACCCGCACATATTCATGTGCGGCTGGCAGAGATAGGCGTGGACTCAAGCCAGACATCGAACATTGCATTCACAGGACTCATTAGCGGATCGGAGCGGCACGTGGCTCGTGGTTCGGTCCTGGTTGTGGAAGATGATTCGGCGATCCGCCGTGGCCTCGTCGATGCGCTGTCGTTTGCAGGTTACTCGGTGACCGAATCTCGTGACGGTTCAGACGCGGTTCAGTTGGCGCTGGAAATGCCGATCGATCTCGTGCTGCTGGACGTGATGCTGCCCGGCGTGGACGGGTTTGCGATTCTCAAGCAGCTGCGCCAGGCGAAGCCGACCCTGCCGGTCATCATGGTGACGGCCCGCGGCGCCGAAGACGATCGCGTGCATGGTCTCAGAGGCGGCGCGGACGATTACGTCGTGAAGCCGTTCAGCGCTAAAGAACTACTGGCACGGGTCGAGGCAGTGCTGCGACGTTCGCCGGAGCGCCCCGATGATGTCAACACACTGCGCGCCGACGGCGTGACCATCGACCTCCAGCGGCGGGAGGTGGTCCTTGCCGATGGAACTCGGCGTGAGCTGTCGGAGCGTGAGACGTCCATCCTGCGGCGCTTACTGATTCCTGTATAATAAATGTCCGCACGCTTCAGTGAAGGCGGATCGGCAAGCCCGTGCCGCCAACGCATCCACGCAGCAGTGCTTGTGAGCCTCGCATGTCGATCGCCTCGACGATCGCCAA
>JADFNO010000267.1 GCA_022563315.1 Planctomycetota bacterium
TAGCGCATTCGTAGACAGTGGGGGCGTATTGGTCGTCTCACCGCCCGCCCAGGTCAACGTGCATCAATGGACCGACCGTTTGTCAGCGGACCTTCGGCTGCCCTGGCGCATCGCCCTGGAGGTCGTCGATCACGAGACGAGCATGGGTCTCGCGGATGAGCAACCATCGTCCGAATTGCTGCGAATGTTGTCGGGCGATCTGGCGCAACTTCTCGGCCCGGTGTTGGTGAACCGAGTCCTGCCGATTGACCGCGATTCAACCCGAGCCCAAGACGTGCTCGTCTTCTCCGACGGTACGCCGATGATCATCGCGGGGACGCCGCGGCCTCGAGGTTCTGACGACGCCGGCGCTTCGGGACCGGTCTCGATCGGCACGGTCATCTACGTCGCGGTGGCGTTGGATCTCGACTGGACGAACTTGCCGACCAAACCCTTGATGGTTCCGTTGTTCCACGAGCTACTGCGACAGGCCGTGGGGTCGGTCCGCGCCGCGCCGCGGTATAGCGTGGGGGAGCAGCCGACGATCGCACTCGGGGCGACCGCGGCCACGCTCGTCGGTCCGGAGGGGGCGACGTTGTCCATTGGTGAGGACGGCCGCCTCCGCCAGCCGTTGAAGCGAGCCGGTCTGTACCACGTGCTCGACGCCGCGGCGCAACGCCTTGGAACGATCGCGGTCAACATTGATCCCGCTTCGAGCCGCACCGACACACAGCCGCAATCGGCCGTCAGTGACTGGTTGGCGAAGCTCGGCCCGTGGGAGGTCTTTGACGCGGACGATCCGGCCGCCGCACTACGCTCCATCGAGTCAGGTTCGCCGATCGTTGGGTTGCTGCTCATAGCGGTTCTCGTGTTGATCGTGCTGGAGACGGCGGCGGCGCGCTGGTTCTCCCATGCTTCAGTTTCAGGCCAGCCGCCGGCGATCGCGAGCCCGGTCCTGCATGCGCCCTCCGGGGCCATCGCCGCCGCACGAGGGAGTATCCGATGAGCAGCGACTGGATCCGCTGGTTACTGGATATCGATGTAATCCCTAAGAACGCCGAAGGTCTGCGCGTGGCGTGGGAGCATCCGTGGCCGGGCTGGGTCTGGACCTGGCTGCTGCTGGCGGCGGCGGCGCTGGCGGGTTGGAGCTATGCGCGACTGGCGGGGCGGCGCGGGGCCCGAGTCGTGCTGGCGGCGGCGCGTTTCCTCATCATCGCGTTGGTGCTTGTGCTCATCAGCGGCCCCATGCTCGAACTGCCGCGCGAGACGGTCGAGCGCGACTGGGTGTTGATGCTCGTGGATCGCAGCGCGTCGATGACGATCGCCGACGTTGACGCGGGGCCACGGCGAATCACGCGCGAACAACAGTTGCGGTCATTGCTCGATGAACATGCAGCCGTGTGGAAGGACCTTGCCGAGAGCCGCCAAGTCGTGTGGCTGGGGTTTCATGACGGCGCGTTCAATTTGCCCGCGGCCCCAGTCTTGCCGCCCGAGGCCGAACCGATCTCCCCGGTGCAACTTGACGAGCCGACCGGGCAGCGAACCCGGCTCGGCTCGGCGCTGGAGCAGGCGATGCAGCGCGCGGCGGCGCGCGCCGTCAGCGGCGTGGTCCTGTTCACCGATGGCCGAACCACCGACGCGCCCGACCGAAGTGTGCTGAGGCGGTTTCGCACCCAGGCGGTTCCCATCTTCACCGTGCCGCTGGGATCTGATGAACCGTTGGGCGACCTGGCGATTCGGCACGTCGAAGCGCCGCGGCGGGCCTTCGTTCGAGATCAGGTCCCCGTGGTTGTTGAGCTCGATCAACTGGGGTCGGCCACACAAGGCGTCGCGGCGCTGATCAAATTGATCGACGACTCCACCGGCGAAGAACTCGATCGGGTTGAGCTGCCCGCGGGCGATGATCGTGACCAAGTCACGCTGACGGCGAAGCCTACCCTGGCCGGCGAAGCCACCTGGCGCGTCGTGATCGAGACCGTCAAGCCCGACCTCATCCCCGACAATAACGTCGCCACGTTCGTCATCGAGCTGATCGATCGCCCGCTGCGCGTCCTGTACGTGGAGGGCTATCCGCGCTGGGAATATCGCTACCTCAAGGAGTTGCTGATCCGAGAGAAGTCGATCGAGAGTTCGGTGATGCTGATCTCCGCGGACCGTGACTTCGCCCAGGAGGGCAATCAGCCGATTACTCGGCTGCCTCGCTCACCCGAGGAGTTTGCCCAGTTCGACGTGATCGTGATCGGGGACGTGCCGGGGTCGTTCTTCTCCCCCGATCAGTTGGAGATGATGCGGGATCACGTCGCGCAGCGCGGCGCCGGCCTCCTTTGGATCGGCGGGCCGCGGTACACACCGAGCACCTATTCGGGAACGGTATTGGCGGATCTGCTGCCCATGCGCGGATCGCTGGCGCTGCCGCCGATCGGCGTGCCGGTGAACATGGTGCCCACGCCCTTGGCCGACCGCCTCGGCGTGCTGCGCTTGTCGTCGGAACCCCAGCAGAGCTGGCCGCGCGATCTGGTTGATCCGAACTTCGGGTGGTCCAAGCTCCACTATGCCCAACGTATCGAGCCTGGGCGACTCAAGCCGACGGCTGAAGTGCTTACGACGACGGCACGCCTGTTCCAAGGCACGCCGCTGCCGCTGGTGATGCACCTGCGCTACGGCGCAGGCCAGAGCATTTACATCGCGACGGACGAGATCTGGCGCTGGCGGTATGGCCGGGGCGAGCTGTACCCCGAGCGGTTCTGGGTGCAACTGATTCGCATGCTCGGGCGCGAGAGCCTGACCACCTCTGATAGCCCGGTCCGTCTGGAGGTCACGCCGCGCCGACTCACCACTGAACAGGCGATGCGTATCGATCTGGAGTTGCTCGACGCCCGCCTCGTCGACGAATCGCGCGTCACCGTCACCGTCCAACTGGAAACCGAGGACGGCCAACCTGTCGCGGAGATCGAGTTGAGACGCGTTGATGACGATCGACAGCGCTACGCCGCCAGCCATCTCCCCGGCATCACCGGCCGGCTCCGCGTTCGCGTGAACGATGCAACGCTGCCGGGCTTGGACGATCGGGTGCCGGTAGAGGTGTATGCCCCGGATGACGAGCTGCGTCGGCCGGAGACGGATCACCGCCTGTTGGCCTCCTTGGCGGCCGAGACGGGCGGACGGGTGCTGTTGCCGGAGCAGATCAGCGAGCTGCCGGGCTTATTGCCCAATCGGGCCGTCA
>JADFNO010000268.1 GCA_022563315.1 Planctomycetota bacterium
AACGCTTGAGGATCAGACCGTCACCGTGCGCGAGCGTGACACGCTGACTCAGGAGCGGATCAACATCGATCAGGTCGGGTCATACCTCGCGGACCGGATCGGCGGCTAAGAATGTCGTTCGTAGAACCGATCACGTTCTGGGAGGCCTATCGCGACCAGCTCCGAGCGCTCGGCTCCTGGGCGGCATACCAGACAAGTAGTGAATGGACGAAGATTGCCACCGAAGCTGCGATTGAAGCATGCAGGGAGTTTGGGCTGGCCGCAGACCGTGAGTACCTTCGACTCGACGTGATGGGATATCACCAGACGCGGCCCGGCACTTGGTACGACTGGCACCTGCGGATCGCCTTTGAGCATGAGAACGGCGACAACTGGAACGATGAACTGTGCAAGCTGGCGCATGTAGTCGCAGACTTGCGAGTCCTCGTCGCCTACCACGACTACACGAAGTCTGAGGATCCGCTCACAAGATTGCAGAGCGAGATCCATCGACTGGGCGAGCGAATTCATCGTGTGCCGAACTCGAATTGGTTGTTCATCTTCGGACCCCGGCAATCCGCCCCCGAGCGGACATTCATGGCCTACACCTTCGATTCGTCGATGCAGCTAGCCGCTCTCCATGATGAGGCGCCCTTTGCACCCCAGGAGTGGCTGGACCGGCAGTCGTGATCCCGCTCGATAACTCACCGGCGAAACCGTGCCCGGCGGTCGTTGGCCGCTGATGTCGTATCGATTAGGGCTATCCGGTCATAGACATTTTGTTGAGAAATCCGCTCTTTTCTGGAAATCAACTTGACATTGAGCCGATTGAGTTGTATATACAACATACTGAACCGGAATCTGACGATGAGCCCTCGACCCATGACCTCCAAATCCACAACGACAGCCCGGCGGATCGCCAGTGAATGCCTGGCGGGACGGGCTCGCCTGATCAGTCGGGCGGTGAGCAGTATCTATGACGACGCCTTGCGGCCGCACGGCATCACCACGGCCCAAATGGGAATCCTGGCGGCGGTCACCGCCTTGGGTCAGCCACGCTCAAGCGATGTCGCAAAGACCCTCTGTCTCGAGAAATCCACGCTCAGCCGTAATCTCGACCGGATGATCGATCACGGTTGGCTTGAGATTGTCGCGGGCGACGATGAACGATCACAGCGACTGCGCACGACACCCAAGGGCGCGAGGCTCGTGGAGAAAGTCGCTCCGGCCTGGCAGACCGCCCAGCGACGGGCGAGAACGCTCCTGGGTGAGCAAGGCGCAGCGACCTTGCAGCGCGTGGGAGACAAGCTCATGGCCGGAGGCTCACCCTAATCAACACTAGACCCTGTTTTCTCTCTTATTTCACCACATGGTTGTATATACAACCACAACCACACAGGAGTAACCCCATGAATCGCAGAACCACAAAATCCACGAACGGCGTTCACACCGTCAGCCGTATGTTCGCCGCGGCCATTGTCGGGCTCAGCTCGGCGAATACATTCGCCGAGCCGCCGATCGAGTCGTTCCTGGCCGACGCGCCGGCAAATTTCATCCCACCGCCGATCCATCCGGCCGGCGCCCAGCTCCAAACCAAGCAGCTTGGCGAGGGCGTGTACGCACTTCTTTCAGGTCTTCCCGCCGTCGACAACAGCGGCTTCATCGTGGGCGAGCGCGGCGTCCTTGTCATCGACGCACACGTCAACGCCGAAATGGCGGGCCAAATCCAAGATGCCGTCCGCCGAGTCACCGACAAGCCCATCCTTTACTTGATCAATACCAACTACCACGGCGATCACACGTTCGGCAACTACGCGTTCCCCAAGGAGACGCTGATCGTTGCGCACCGCAACACGGCTGAGCACATGCGCTACTTTGAGTATGAAAAGGAGTTCCTCCTGCCGGCGGTGAATAACGATCGTTCGGTGTATAGCGCTGCCGAGCTTCGCCTGCCGGATATTGCGTTTGACAAGTATTTGCGACTCGACTTGGGCGGACGATTCGTCGAGCTGCATTACTTCGGCCACGGCAACACGCCGGGCGATACGGTCGTCTTTGAACCGCACACGCGAACCGCCTGGACGGGGAACCTCATCATCGGTGAAGGAACGATCCCTCCGATGTTTGAAGGCGGCGTGGATGACTACCTCCAGACGATTTCGCAATTCGCCCAGACGCTGGAAGTAACAACGATCATCCCCGGCCACGGCGCACCGGCAACAGGCCTTCTCCTTGGACGCTACCTGCGTTATCTGAATGACCTGAAGATATCCGTGCGCGGCGCGATTGATGCCGGCAAGACCGCCGATGCAGCGATCGCCTCGCTGCTGTTGAGTGCAGAGTACTTGCCTCCGCGAGATGCGCCCCAGGCGGCGTTGATTCCCTTCCTGCAAGGACTTCACAGTTTGAACGTACAGCGAACGTACCGAGACCTGATCGATCGCTGAACTGATACGTTCGACATCGCCATCTTCGGCCAGTCGTCGCAGCCAAGGCTGCGGCGACTTTTTCTGCGCTGTCAGCGGCCCCGATGAATCGCGTCCGCGCCGAACTTGCTTTTGATCGTATCGGTGACGGCGTCCAATCGGCGGTGACGATCATCCGTTCGCTGCGTGAACAGATTGAACTGCTCCGCTTCGTCGGTGAATTGGCTTATCCCTACGCCGATCAATCGCACGGGCTGGAATCCTGTCGCGGCCCAAGCGTCAAACAGATCGCGTGCTTCGGCGCAGATCAGATTCGTGCCATCGGTCGGAGTGTGAAGCGTCGTCGATCGCGTGATAGTTTGGAAATCGCCGAATCGAATCTTCACCGTGATCGTTCTCCCTCGAAGATCACCCTTGCGCAAGCGCATCGCCACTTTCTCAGCTTGACCTCGCAGCACGTTGCGTACTTCATCAGGATCAGCTCGATCCTCATCGAACGTCTGTTCCTGACTGATGCTTTTTATAGTTTGGTCGGTGAGAACCGGGCGATCATCTTCACCGCGACACAGGCGATGGAGCTTTGAGCCGAGCGATCCGAAGTGTGACTCGAGCACGTTGCACGGCCACGGTTGAAGATCGCCGAAGGTGCGGATGCCCAGGCTGAGAAGTTTCTGTTCGGTGGCAGGCCCGACGCCCCACATCTTGCTGATCGGCAGCTTGGTGATCGCCGATTGGATCGAATCAGGC
>JADFNO010000269.1 GCA_022563315.1 Planctomycetota bacterium
GCCCTCAAGCATTTGCACGAATCACAGTGGCAAGGCCGCCGCGCCACGACGGCCTCTCTTGCTGGTGCGCTCGAGCTGAGGCCGCGCGCGGTGTTCAAACTCTGTGCGCGCATGCAATCGCAAGGCTGGCTGCAGCCCGCCGACGGCGAATTGCACCTCACCCCGGCCGGAGCGAAGCTGGCGCTGCAAGTCATTCGCGCTCACCGTCTTTGGGAGCGATACCTCGCGGACGAAGCGCGCATGCCGTTAGCAGATGTTCATGCCGAGGCCGATCGCCGGGAACACAATCGTGATGGACGCGCGATTCAAGCGCTCGACGCCGCCATGGGATATCCCCAGACCGACCCGCACGGCGACCCGATCCCTACGGCTGAGGGAGAGCTGCCCCGATCCTCCGCCCAACCGCTGACCCAATGGCCGATCGGCGAGCCGGCCGTGATCGTACACCTCGAAGACGAGCCCGAAGCCGTCTTCTCCCAAATTGCCGCGGAAGGATTACGGCCGGGTCAACGGATTCGGGTGCTCGAAGCGGACGATACGCGCATCGTCTTCGCGGACGATTCCGAAACACACGTGCTGGCGCCGGTGGTGGCTGGAAACATCTTCGTGGCCGCCGCCGACCCCATCGCCGTCGCCCCTGCCATTGAGCTGCTCACTTCGCTTGTGCCCGGCGCTTCCGCGATCGTACACAAGCTCGATGATGTGTTGCAAGGCTTCACCCGGAGGCGCTTGCTCGACCTCGGCCTCACGCCCGGCGCTGAAATCACCGCTGAGTATTCAAGCTTCCTCGGCGATCCAATGGCCTTTCGCGTGCGCGGTTCTCTCATCGCGCTGCGCCGGCAGCAGGCTCGGCACATCCTGATCCGAACCAACGACGTAGCCGGAGATAACGGCCATGGCTGAATGCTCCAGTTGCTCATCCTGCGCCTCCGCTGCCAACCTCGCACAAATGGGGCTCGACATCGGCAAGTACGATTATGTCGTTGCCCTGGCGGGGAATCCCAACACCGGAAAGAGCAGCGTCTTCAACGCCATCACCGGACTCAAACAACACACCGGAAACTGGCCCGGCAAAACCGTCACCCGGGCCGAAGGCGGGTACAAGTTCAACGATCGTCGATACAAACTCGTCGATCTGCCCGGCACCTATTCGCTCCTGTCCACGGCCGAGGATGAAGAGATCGCCCGTAACTTCATTCTCTTTGGGCGCCCTGATTGCACGATCGTCGTCGCCGACGCCACGTGCCTTGAACGCAACCTCAACCTCACTCTCCAAGTGCTGGAAATCTCCGATCATGTCGTCCTTTGCGTAAACCTCATGGACGAAGCCAAGCGCAAGGGATTCAAGATCGACCTTCGCGCACTGTCGCGCGACCTCGGCGTGCCCGCGGTCGGCACCGTCGCCCGCACCAGCGAAGGCCTGCACTCGCTCCTGGGAATCGTCGAGCAAGTTGTGACCGGCCAACTCAATACCAAGCCGCATCAAGTGCTGCGGGATGGCGCGTTCCAGCACGCCGTCTCAGAACTCGTGCCGCTCATCGAAGAATCCGTGCCGGGCTTGCCGAATCCGCGCTGGGTTGCCATGCGTTTACTCGACGGCGATCTGCGCGTTCAACAGGCGCTGGTCAACGGCGAGCTGGCGGATATCGCGCAGCGTCAATACGAACCCGTCCAGCGCGTTCCCCTCACCGTCGCCTTGGAGGGCGCCCAATGACCGGCTTCCCCACTACAACTGATCCCACCTCAGCCGAAGCGCTGCTCGCGCGTGCTGAGACGTTGCGCCAGGGCCTCGCCGGCAACTTCCGCGATCAACTCGTCGAGGCGCTCTACGACGACGCGAAACTCATCGCCGATCGGGCGGTCACGCAAACCGGCGATCACAAATGGGATTTCGATCAGCGCATCGATCGACTCATCACCTCACCGCTGTTCGGCCTGCCGTTGATGCTACTGCTGCTCGCGGTCATCTTCTGGATCACTATCATCGGCGCGAACTATCCCTCGCAAATGTTGGCCGTCGGACTCTTCGCCGTTGAGGATTTCGCCAGCAATCTATTCAATAACTGGGGCGCGCCGTGGTGGTTGACGGGTTTCATTTGGCACGGCGTCTATCGCGGCCTCGCCTGGGTTGTGGCCGTCATGCTCCCGCCCATGCTGATCTTCTTCCCCATGTTCACCATCCTCGAAGACCTCGGTTACTTGCCCCGCGTCGCCTTCAACCTTGATCGACTGTTCAACAAAGCCGGGGCGCATGGAAAACAAGTCCTCACCATGAGCATGGGTTTCGGCTGCAACGCCGCCGGCGTGATCGCGTGTCGTACGATTGATTCGCCGCGAGAACGCTTGATCGCCATCCTCACCAACAACTTCGTCCCTTGCAATGGGCGCTGGCCCACACTGATTCTCCTGGCGACCGTCTTCGTCGCCGCCGCGGCCCCACCCGGCGTCGCCTCCGTGCTCGCGGCAGGGTCCGTCGTCATGGTCGTGGTGCTCGGCGTCATGTTCACGCTCATCGTCTCCGCCCTGCTCTCGCGCACCGTTCTCAAGGGAGAAGCCTCCGCGTTCACCCTTGAGCTGCCCCCCTATCGCCGACCCAGTATTCTGCGCACACTTCACACCTCGATCATCAACCGCACAATCTTCGTCCTGTGGCGAGCGATCCTCTGCGCCGCGCCGGCGGGCGCCGTCATCTGGCTGCTCGCCAACATCGACATCGCCGGCCAGTCCATGGCTCAGCACTGCATCAGTTTTCTCGACCCGCTTGGTCACGCCATCGGCCTGGACGGTGTGATACTGCTGGCGTATGTCATCGCCATCCCCGCCAACGAAATCGTCGTGCCGACAATTCTCATGCTTTACCTCGGCAACACGATGATGACCGAAGAACTCCAAACATCTGAAGGCTGGCGCGAACTTTTCATCGGCCAAAACAACTGGACGCTGCTCACCGCCGTCAACCTGATGCTCTTTTCGTTACTGCACAACCCCTGCGCAACGACGATCTATACCATGTGGAAGGAAACCAAGCGCCTCAAATGGACGCTTCTCGGCGCGCTGATGCCGCTGGCAATCGCATTCGGCGTCACCTTCACCGTCGCCCAGGTCGTGCGGCTCTTCGG
>JADFNO010000270.1 GCA_022563315.1 Planctomycetota bacterium
GACTTCTAGCCCTCGATCGGCCGTTACGAACCCCTGTGCAGCCGTTATTAACCCCTGTCAAAATCGGCCTTGACGCTAGCGTCAAGGCCGCTAGCCCCCTATCGATACCCTAACACAATGACCCCAAGGGGATTTGAACCCCTGTCTTCAGGATGAAAACCTGATGTCCTAGACCTGGCTAGACGATGGGGTCGGGCTGATGACCGGCTGATGGTAGCTCACGGGACGATCCGGACAAGCCATACGAACGGCGCAGACTGATCCCGGCGTGTGTTGATTGGGCTGTCGCCGGCCCGCCCCCTAGCCGATAATGCAGCTATGGCCCGTTTCTCTATGACCATCGAACGCCTGCTCGTGATTGTGAGCCTATCCCTCGCCTTCCTTTTTATGGCAAGTGTCTTTGTCCCGAACGAGTCCCGAGCCGGCAACGCCGAGATCGCAGACGACCCGGGTATTTCGCTCCCTTCTGCGGATGCGCATGATGGCATGTACTCGATGGGTGAGATCAAAGGCCTGCGGCATGCCGTGAAGATCTTCGCAACGTCCGAGGGGCCACGCTACAGCATCTATGACACTGACGGGGTGGAGATCGGCACGCTTTTGTCGATAAGGCAAGTGATACAGCACTTCAACGACCTGCCCTTGGGGGAGTTCCAGGCGGACGCTCCTGTGCAGCTCATGCACGCCGAGCCGATCCAACGCGACTGGTAGGGTAGCCCGGATCACAGCTCAGCCGCCGGATCGGCTAATGTGCCGCGTTGTGCAGTCGATCGGCGATCCCTCTTATGCGGTTGTTATCTGTCCGCTCGAATTCGAGCGGCGAGCGTTGTTGCAAGCAGGCGTTGGCAAGTACTGTGAGGTGAGTTGCTGCGGACCGGGTGCATTGGCGACCCGACAGTGTGTCCAAAGCAGCGCGATCACCGATAGGCCGATCATTCTGGCCGGGCTGGCCGGAGCGTTGCGAGAGGATATCGCCAAAGGATCCGCGCACGTTGCGACCCGTGTGATCGATGATGCGGGCCACGCGTGGCACCCTCCCGGCATCGCGGAAGGGGATCCCCCCGGCCCGTCCGGTCCAACGATCATCTCCACCCTGCACACGATCACCACCACGCAGGACAAACACGCCCTGGCCCAGCGAAGCGGCGCGGACTTGGTCGACCTGGAGTCGGCTGCGTTCGCCGAAGCGGCGTCGGCGGCTGGGCGACGATGGGCAATCGTGCGCGGGGTGAGCGACGGCCTGCACGATGCGCTTCCGGAGGATATCGATGAATGGGTCGATGAACAGGGCCGAACGCGAACGTCGGCCGTGATCGCGGCGATTCTGCGCCGCCCCGCCCTGGTCGGCGAGGTGCGACGCCTCCGTGCGGACAGCATCGAAGCCATGAACGCCGTGGCCGGGGTGATCGACAGTATGCTCTCCGTTTAAACCCCAGGCGAGCTCGCCTTTGGCTCGCGGCTAAACCTGATCCCCTTTCACCGTATCGCGATGTCATCTTTCAAGCTGCTCATCTTCGGCGGCACGTTCGACCCGCCCCACCGCGCCCACAGCGTCTTGCCGCCTGTGGTTGCGGAGGCGCTAAGTTGTGATCGGATTCTGTACGTTCCCGCGGCGCTGAATCCTCTCAAGACAGATGCTCCACGTGCGCCGGCCCACCACCGCCTGGCGATGCTGCAGTTAGCGACGGCTGATATTGACAACGCCGAGATTTGCACGATTGAGCTTGACCGACCGGGTCCCAGCTTCACGGTGGATACGCTTGAAACGCTGCGCGGGCAATATGATTCAGCTCATGAGTTTCGACTTTTGATCGGCTCAGATCAGGCGATGGAATTCGGGCGCTGGAAGGATTGGCCGCGAATTCTGGAGCTTGCCACACCAGCAGTTTTGCTCAGACCCCCGCTTGATCGAGCACAGTTTCACGAGCAGATTCGCACCACACCTCCGTCAGCGCCTGCCCGGCAATGGGTTGATTGGATCATCGATTCGCCGCAGTTGGACATCAGCGCCACGGCGTTGCGAGACCGGCTGGTCTCGGCACAGGACCTCAGTGAGCTGCTTGATCAGCGAATCGTGGAATACATTCGCAAGCATCAGCTCTATCAAGGATAGCGTTCGCATTCCCGACACCGGTGCGTGGAGCTATGATGTACGGTCCTGCCTCGCGTCCGGTAGGCAACTCATGGGGAGCTTCGGTATGCGATACCTCACTGTTGTTCTGGTTCTGTTGATCGGTTGTGAATCTCAAAAGCCGACGCCGGAAACGGAGTTGGTGATTTCCACTCCGTTGCCCTTTGATCCCACCGAGAAGTACGAACTCGCCGCATGGTGGGCCAACGACGAGCAGTTGCTTCACCTCGATCGGACCGGGTTCTACCGGCTCTACCAAGGGACGAATCGGTATCGCGGGACGGCGGAGCGCGGCCGATGGTGGCAGCAGAGCTACGCCGCACTTTGGCTCGAACCATATTCCGAACGGCCGCAGGAGCCGACGCGCGTGTCGATTCGCAAGTCAGATGACGGGTTCACGATCGAGCTGCGCGATCTGGAGGCGATGAAGGCGCTGGACGAGCCGCCGACGGTACTGGAGGATCGACTGATCGGGACATGGCGCGGCGAGTTCGGCACGCTGACCCTGACCGGCGACTCTCGGTATGTGTATTCGCCGAGCGCGCCGCCCCAGGCGACGCCGGCCGTGGTGGCCGGGCACCAGGGCGACTGGCGTATCGAAGACAAGATGTTGCTGCTGCTGCCCGACTCGCCGGCGATGGAGCCGATCGCATTGTCGGTGAGCACGACGAACGAGACGGCTGAACTGCGATCTTCGGCCGGACCTTTGCGGCGCGTGACCTTTGTTCCCGTGGAGGGCTGATGACCAACATTGCCCGGGCGCAGGGATGAGTTGTCATGCCGGAGCTGCCGGAGGTCGAGCGCGGACGCCGACTCGTTGAGCGCGTCGCCGTCGGCCGCACAATCGTCAAGGTGCGTTGTGCTCGCGACTCGATCGTCTTCGAGGACGCCGGCCCGGCCCGGATGCGCAAGGCGTTGCTCGGCCGGCGCGTGCTGGCGGCTCGTCGCCGCGGCAAGCATATCTGGTTCGAGCTCGATAAACG
>JADFNO010000271.1 GCA_022563315.1 Planctomycetota bacterium
CCGATGCGACGAGCGAAAAGGAGCCCGAGGCCGATCCGCTCCAGTTGCTGCTGGACGAGATACAACAGCTTCATACTGAGATACTGACGCTTCGACGGCAGGTGGCTCAGGCGCAGATGGCCTCGTCACAGGCGAAGCGCGAGTTGGCCGAGCTGCGCCTGTTCATTGATGACCACCATGAGTTCGGACAGGACTTCCAGCAGTACAAAGCGGTGAAGGCGATTGCTGAACGAGAGGCCCGGGGACGGCGTCAGGCGGTCGTGCGAGATCAGCGCGAGGCGCAACGGGCCGAGGGCCAAACACGCCGGCTAGCCGCCCGGGCCGAGCGCGCCCAGCGCGAAGCCCAGGCCCGCCGACTCGCGGACTATCGTCGCGCCGGCTTCACGCCGCTCGGCCTCGACGTCTATGTGGGGAAGATGGCGTATTACTACCGCGCCAAGAACACCACCTACTATGACATCGAATATGACCCGTTCCTCAGCGGGTACTTCGTCGATCCTGAGTATCGAAGGGCGCGGCCGGACTTCTCCTCGATGACCATCTCCGGAAGCGTGCTGAACGCAGCCGATGCCGTGCGCAACGTCGGCGTCGCCATCACGTTCTTCGATGAGAACGGCAACCAGGTGGGGAGCGAGACGATTCAGATCAACAACGCCCGGCCGAACGTCCCCTATCCATTCACATCAACGCTGACGATGGCGTTGAACCGGCCGTTCTCATCGTCCACAACCTACGTGCTGTACGCCGACTCGGCCGAGGGAGACGCGCCGCTGCCCGATCCGTCGAAGCCGAGCACCACGCGCCGTCAGCGCGAGTAGTGATCGGCGAATCGCTCACGGTCGCCGCCAACTCCGGAAAATAACCCAGCGCGGCTGTGTTGTTCCAGTGGAATTTCGTGGCGCGCCCTAGGCCCGGTGCGATGGGTACACTGATCGGGCTGAGCTATTGCAATGCCCCTAGGACACTCCCGCCATCGCCGACGCGTCATCGTGCCGCTGATCATCCTCGCCGCAGCGGCGGCCGTGGCCGTATGGGGCACCCGAAATGAATCTCGACGCACGGATGATGTTCGTCAATATGTCCTGGCTATCTGTCAAGACATCGCCAACCGGCGTGATCCGACGTCTCGATTGGGGCGACTCGATCCGTTTATCGCCACGCAAATGGTCGATTTTCTGCGCGTGGCGTTGAACGACCTGCCCCCGAGTCTGGAGGGTTTGGAGATTCAGGTGCGTTCCGGTGACGATCCGGAATTCGGCGATGGATCGGCCACCCACACCGCTATGATCCGCGTCAAAGATCGAGATACACTCGCCCTGCGCATTGTCCATCAGGACCAAGGCGGTGATCTTGGGATCGTCGGCATACGGTGGCCGTAGCCCATGGATCGCGCGCGTCAATAGAAGAAGAATATTCGCCCATGCAAGTCTGGCTCAATGGAGAGTTCGTCGATCACGACAGCGCGACCGTTCCCGTTTTTGACGCGGGCTTTCAGCACGGCGTCGGACTATTCGAGACGATGTCGGCGCGCAACGGCAGAGTATTCCGCGCTGAGGCTCATATGCACCGGCTCATCGAGTCCGCGCGCGAGTTGCTCCTCAGCGATCGTCTGCGCGAAGCGCCGCTTATCGAAGCGGTGGACCATGTCGTGCAGCACAACGATCTCGAGACGGCGCGCGTGCGGCTGACCGTCACCGGCGGCAACCTCAATCGTCTTCAAGCAAAGGGCGAGGGGCAGGTCGATCCGGCGGTGCTGATCGTCGCCCAACCGCCGACCGTGTATCCACCGGCGTTCTTTGCCGACGGTGTCACCACGATCATCGCCGACGGCCGAGACAATCCGTTCGACCCCATGGCCGGGCACAAGACGCTGAACTATTGGCCGCGCATCCATGCCCTGCAAAACGCGGCGTCCAAGAAGGCCGGAGAGGCGATCCGGTTCACCGTCAGCAATCATCTGGCCGGCGGTTCGGTGAGCAACATCTTCCTCGTCAAAGACGGCGAGCTGCACACGCCGATCGCGCGCGGCGAAGAGGTCAAGCAGGCGATCGCGTCGTCCGTGCTGCCGGGAATTACTCGGGCCGCGATCATCGAGCTCGCCGAATCGATGAACATCGACACGGTCAAGGGGATGCTCGACATCAACGATCTGCTGGCCGCTGACGAGGTGTTCCTCACGAACTCGAGCTGGGGCGTCCTGCCGGTCGTCGGCGTGGAGCGCGAGAAGATCGCCGATGGCGAAGTCGGCGCGTTGACACATCAGTTGCGCAACGCTTGGTTGAATTTGGTGGAGAACGAGACCGCGGCGTCTGGACGGGACAAAACCATTTGATTCGGCCTGGCGAGGGATCACGCTTCGCTCAGTAGATGAGTTTTGGAGTCGGACGTTCGCAAGCAGGCGGCGATCGAACACGTTTTATTGCCGTACCGTCAGTGTCCACCAGGATTACCGGAAGAGCCGTACAGCCTGATCTAGTTCCGCTACAATGACAATGACTTGCCCTGATGGCGCGGTGGAACTAGCCGTGTGGGCCTTTGCATCCGTCCACATCCTGAGGAGAGCTTGCGATGAAGGGAAGTAGCCGAATCATTCGTACACTTTGTTCAATCTACGCCGCGTTGTTGGTGGCCAGTAGCGCCTCAGCCTGGACGGGTGATCCGATTCCGAACGGCCCGGACGCGCTTACGATGGCGGGTCTAACGGAGAAACGACTCGAGTTCTACCAAAGTAACGTCATTGAGACGTTCAAGCAGAGAGGATACGCGACGGAATCATGGTACGACGACGCGCTGGCCTACCTCGAGCACGCGATCAGGTGGTATGCAAACTCACCAAATGTCGCACCTCTTTCGGGAGAGGTCGCGGTCCTAGGCCGCAAAGTGTGGAAGGCCGGATGCAATGATCCTTTATTCAAGTACGCGATTGCGAAGCTGGCGCTGTACGTCAACCCCGACGTCGAGTCCGGAATCGAATCTGCACTTCAGCAAGCGATTGACGGCTTCAAACGAAGCGACTACCCACCCAACCACCTCGCACTGGCTGCCGCCGCACTGGTTCGTTTCTATGAGCGGACCGGTCAGTCAACCAAGTCCAAGGATCTGGAACCGCTGAT
>JADFNO010000111.1 GCA_022563315.1 Planctomycetota bacterium
GGTGAATCGCTTGGCCAGGGTCATACTCCGTCGAACAAGATTGAACCATGGTTCAATGTTTCAGTCGAGGGCACGATTCGCTCAAAATTCGATGCGCTCATGGGTCATCACCCGCCGGCCGCGGGGGGGGTCAAGACCGGACCCCCAACGAACCAGTTTGCACAGCCCGCCGGGGAACAGTTCTTGACGGAGCAGACGTAAGCCTCATCGCGCCGTCGCCTCGGCGCGAACCTCGCGCAGGACGGTGACCTTGATCTCGCCGGGGAAGGTCATTTCCTCCTCGACGCGCTTGGCGATGCGGCGAGCCATGGCGAAGGCTTCGGCGTCGTCGGCCTTCTTGGCATCAACGATCACCCGCACCTCGCGCCCGGCCTGGATCGCGTGGGCCTGTTTGACGTTGGGCTGCTCCTTGGCGATTGCCTCCAAGTGTTCGAGCCGCTTGACGTACATCTCCATCGACTCTCGGCGGGCGCCGGGGCGAGCGCCGCTGATGGCGTCCGCGGCCATGACGATCGGGGTATAGGGCGTAGTGGCGTCGATGTCGCCGTGATGCCCGGCGATCGCATTCAGGACCGCCTCGGATTTCTCGCCGAACTTTCGAGCGAACTCCAGACCGATGGCGGGGTGGGTGCCCTCCATCTCGTGGTCCATGGCTTTACCGATGTCGTGCAAGAATCCAGCGCGGCGAGCGATCGCGCCGTTGAGGCCGAGTTGATCGGCGATAATCTGAGAGAGATACGCAACTTCCATCGAGTGCCGCAACACGTTCTGGCCGTAGCTGGTTCGGAAATGGAGCTTGCCCATCGCTTCGATGATTTTGGGATGCAGTCCACGGATGCCCGCTTCGAGAATGGCGTCCTGGCCATGCTTGATGATTCGTTCAGACATCTCCTTTTTGATCTGTTCAACCACCTCTTCGATGCGGGCGGGATGGACGCGCCCGTCGGCGACGAGTTTTTGCAGGGATTCAGCGGCAATCGCGCGGCGGATCGGATCGAAGCAGGAAACGGCGATCACGCCCGGCGTGTCATCCACGAGAATGTCCACCCCGGTCGCCCGCTCCAGGGCTCGGATGTTGCGTCCCTCCCGTCCAATGATCCGCCCCTTCATCTCGTCGGAGGTAATCCGGATCGACCGGACGGTGGAGTCAGCCACATGTTCAGCGGCATAGCGCTGGATGGCCTGTATGGTGATCTCGCGGCTGCGTTGGCGGGCCTGGGATTCGGCCTCCTCCAGTATTTGTTGCGTCAAGACCGCGGCTTCGTGCTCTGAGTCCACTCGGACCTCTTCAAAGAGCTGCTCCTTCGCCTGCTGCTCTGTCATCCCAGAAACTTCCTTCAGGCGTTCCTTGACCTGCGCGCCAGCCTGCTCCACCTCCTTCTGAGCCGTTTGTAGTTCACCCTCACCGCGCTTGATCTCGCTCTCGCGGCCGTCGAGCCTGGCTTCACGCTCGGTGATGTTCTCGAGCTTCTTGTCGAGATTGTCCTCGCGCTTGGCCAGGCGAGCCTGGTTCTGGCGAATCTCGGCCGTCGCCTGGGCCACCTCGCGGTCCATGGTCTCGCGTCGCTCGCGGGCTTTCTTCTCGGCTTCGAGCTCGATTCTCTGCCGGGCAGCTTCAGACTCTACGGTGGCTGCGCGAATCAACTGCTCGGCATCAGCGCGGGCTCGTCGAAGCGTGTTGCTGGTGAGAATCCCGTGAAGGATCCACCCCAACACTGACCCGGCGACAATCCCAAGGATCGCCGCGAGCCACGGCGCTAAAGGTGAAACTGCAACAAGTAAAACAGGCACAGGCACCCCCATCAGGTTGCCGACCCGCAGCGCGCAAGGGCCTCCCCGCATGCGCTCACACGCCAAACTACACGACACGGACGGAGGTAGGGATCGAACCGACGCTAGTGGTGCAAACACGAAGCCCGCGGTGCGACAGCGTTGATCGCTGCCGCATGAGGCCTTGGTCTGGTCAGCTCCGTAGAACGAGGTCGGGGTATCACGTCGGTCTCAATCGCCTGATTTCCGAGGTTGAATCTATCCGCCCGCGGTCTGGGACCGCTGGCAGCCGGCGTCGGCCTGGACGCCTGGTCTAAACGGTGTCACCCGTGTCGTCAGTGGGCGGGCCGTAAGTAAAGGGACCTCCGATAGCTGGGTGCTACGATCTGAAGGCCCGGGATTAAACTACTGCGGTATTATTCGTACCCCCAAGCCGACCTGTCAAGACGACCGGCCGCAAAAAAGTGAGACGGCCTCCGAGGAGGCTGGCTTGGCGGCGGAGCGCGACCTGGCATGCCTGCCTTCCTGAACTGGCTTCTACGGCTGCTACCGACGAACCCGATCTGCATGCGGCTGGTCCAGGGGGGATCGTGCCGGCTCAGGCACATGTACCTTCGCTCGGGCTATCTGGGGGTGATGATCGTCATCCTGCTGTTCGCGATGCTGGCCAATGTTCAAGGCTCGATGTCGGTTCGCCAACTGGCGGCAGGCGCCGCAAACACTTTCGTACTCATTAGTTACCTTCAAGTGGGGTTGATCTGTCTGCTGACCCCGATCTTCATGGCGGGGGCGATCGCCCAGGAGTCCAACCGGTGGACATGGGACATTCTGCTCACGACGCCCCTGAACTCGTTGCAGATCGTGCTGGGCAATCTGTTCGGGCGGCTGTTCTTCATCCTGGCCCTGCTGTTCTCCACCTTGCCCCTGTTCGCGGTGACGCAGTACTTCGGCGGGGTGCCGGGGGAGTCGATCTTCGCCAGCTATGCCATCGCCGGGGCCAGCTCCCTGCTCGTGGCCGCGATCGCCGTCACGATGTCCGTGACCCGAACGGGCGGGCGCAAAGCGGTCTTTTGGTTCTACGCATCCGTGGTGATGTTTCTATACGCGACGTATGCAGGGGACGGGATGCTACGAGCCCCAATCGCGCTGGGCGCGGCGGCGACGTACACCACCGTCCTGACGCCGGTCAACCCATTCCTCGCCCTAGAGGTCCTGCTCAAGTCCAACACCTATGTGCCGCACGATTTCACGGGCGTCGAGGTGGGCTGGCTGATGCGAATCTGGTACGCCCAGCCGATCACCACGTTCTGCTGGCTATGCATTGGGCTGAGTGTGGTGATGATCGGATACTCGACCATTCGTCTCCGGGCGATCGGCGCCAAGGTTGGGGCGCTCCCCTGGTATCGCCGGATGCTGGGCCTCGCCGCGCCAGGGGCCGTTGAGCGACCGGCCAGGCACGTCGGAACGAACCCCATCGCCTGGCGGGAGTCCGTGGCCCGAGGCAAGACATTGCCGGCGATCGTCGCCCGTTGGGGGTTCGTCGCCATAGGCGTCACGATCGGGCTGACGCTCATAGGGCTCTATCACGCAGGGGTGTGGACAAAGCCGGACCTTCAGACGGCCGTGGCCGCGGTGCTCTCAGCCGAGGTCGTCATCATTGCCCTGATCGCCCTGAACATGAGCGCGACCGCAGTCACGCGCGAGCGCGAGGACGGGACGCTCGATCTGATTCTGACCACGCCGCTCCAGCCGGGTCCATACTTGGCGGGGAAGTTGCGCGGCCTGATTCAGTATCTGTTGCCGCTGCTCCTTGTGCCGACTATTACGCTTGCCCTCCTGGCCGTGTACGTACTAGCCGACGGCTTCGGCAACCCCAATGGCACGGTGTTGACGGGTGTGCCGGTCAAGGACTCGACCGCAACGATCGACGTCCCCTTGGTTCTGCCGGAGGGCGCGATCCTTCTGCCGCTCGTCCTCGTACCTTTCGTGGCGGTCTGCGTGATGATCGGACTGTATTGGTCGATCAAGAGCAAGGGCACGATCGGATCGGTGGTGGGCGCGGTGGCGGTGGCCGGCGCGGCTTCGGGCGTGCTCGGCCTGTGCGCAATGGCAACCGGCAACAGCATGCCCGTCATCGGGGCCGTCGTCACCACCCTCAGCCCCGTCAACCTGATCTGGGCCCTGGTCTACCCCGCCGACACGATCTCCGGGAGTGTCGCATCAGGCCTCGGCACGGGGCGGATCAGCATGCTCGTCGGCGCGATCCTGGCCGCCGTCGTCTACGGCTTCATCGTGTACATGGCCCACAACATGATCAAGCGGTCGTTCATGATGACGGTCCGCAGACTGGCGGGAGTGAGTTGAGGCGCAACCGTTGCGCCACGACGCATCGGAGAACGACGTAGAACCTTATCGGGCTCGGGACGAAGCCAGGGCTGCCGCTCGGCCGATAAGATTACCTGGTACCGAATCCGTCCCCTCCCAAGACTGGAGCATAGACCATGATTACCGTCGGCATGAATTACAAGATCATCCCCGGCAAGGACGAAGAGTTCGTCGCCGTGTTCACGAAAGTGATACAGATCATGAAGGACATGGCGGGCCACGGCGAGACGCACCTGTTTCGCGACGTCTACAGCGAGCACGACTACCTCATCATTTCAGAATGGACCGATGAGGCGGCCTTCAACTCGTTCATCGAGTCGGATCGCTTCAAGAACGTCGTGGACTGGGGCAAGAAAGAGGTGTTGGCCTCTCAGCCCAAGCACGAGATCTACGGCGCGGGCGAGACAACCAAAGAGAAATGCCCAGCTGGAGCTTGATAGGCCGGGGCCGGGGCTTGCTCGTCTCCGGACGATCGCAAGACGCTCCGGGGGTTTGATTCTTTACTAAGCCTCAATCGCAGGACGGCGCCGCAGATGGTGCGCGCCGCGTTTGGGCGTTGCTACAGGAGCGTCATCGTCATGGCCAAAAGTGTCATCGCTACGTCAACCTTGCGCCGAGCCGCGGATTTGGGGCGAGCCGGGTTCCATGGACTGAAACTGCGCGGCAGCACCAATGAAGTCGTGCGGGACAACGCGCGCCTGCACCTCGTTCAACGACTCGGTCGGCTGCGCGGTTTGCCCCAGAAGATGGGCCAGATTCTCAGCATGAGCGAGGACGAGGAGACGGCGGACGCCTTTGCCCCTTTGACGGACTCGGCGGAACCGGTCCCCCTGGAGGCCCTGCTGCCGGTCATGGCCGAGCAGTGGAAACGCGAACCCGAGACGGTGTTTGGCGACATCGACGCGCACGGTCTGGCCGCATCGCTGGGCCAAGTGCATCGGGCCACGTTGCGCGATGGACGTGTGGTTGCGATCAAGGTTCAGTACCCGGGCATTCGCGAAGCGGTCGAGGCCGATCTCAAGATGCTGGGCTGGCTCAGCGAGCCGGTCGGCGGCCTTAGCCGTGGGTTCGATCTGGCCGACTACCGGCGGGCCATTCGCGATTCCCTCAATGAAGAGCTGGACTATGTTCGCGAGGCCGAGCACCAGCGGGCGTATGCCGACGCCAGTGGCGAATTGAATGTCACGGTCCCGCAGGTCGTCGACGAACTCAGCGGGCCGCGTGTGCTCACGACGATCTGGGAAGACGGCCAGACAATACGCGAGGTGAAGGACTGGCCGGCCGAGACGCGCAAGGCCCTTGGGCGGCAAATGCTCAAACACTTCCTGTTCATGCTGTTTGACGGCGGCTTGCTGCACGCCGACCCCCACTCGGGAAACTACCGGTTTCGAGCCGGCGACGGCGAGCCGCAGATCGTCTTATACGACTTCGGCTGTGTGCGCGTCGTTCCGGAACAAGAGCGGTTGACACTGCTTCGATTGATACACGACACGTATCACACTAGAGACGCCGATCCCTACCCGTTCTTCGTGAAGCTCGGTTTCGACCCCGCCACGCTCGAACCGCTTCGGCACAAACTGCCCGCGCTGTGTCGCGTACTCTTCGATCCCTTCAGCTCACCGATGAAATTTGATCTTCAGTTCTGGAGGCGTTCAGAGCGCATCGGCGACATCCTGGGCGACGATCGATGGAACTTTAGGATCAGTGGGCCGGCCCGGCTCATCTTCGTCCTTCGCGCATTCCACGGGCTTGTTTATTATCTGCGGGAGCTTCAGGAGCCGGTGAGCTGGACGCAATTTCTTCGGCCGCTCATCGCAAAGCATGCCGACGCGATGAAGCGGCTGGAGCTACCGGTGCCGGCCGATCCGAGCTCGAGCTTCGCCTGCCTGGCCAAGCATCTTTGCATCAAAGTGACGGACAGTGGAACGGTCAAAGCGAAGGTGACGCTGCCCGCCGAAGCGATCGACGAGCTGCAGAACATCATCGACCCGCACGTGCAGGAGAAGATCGAGTCACGTGGGATTACCCTCGATGCGCTGGTGAGAAAAGCGCGGGTGAGTCAATACGCACCGCAGCCGATCTTCAGCCTCGACGATGGACCGAAACGATATGAAGTGTGGCTCGAATAGGGTCAATGGCCGGGGCGAGCCTCGTCCGAGTCAAGCGGCGATCGCGTGAAGCTCCCCGGTGGCGAACTCGATGATCCGATCCGGGATCTGATCGAGGGGAGAGACGATCTGGGCGGCGCCGCATGCGATGGCCTCCCGCGGCATACCGAAAATGACGCACGAAGCCTCGTCCTGAGCGATAGTCACGGCGCCGGCGTTTCGCAGGGACAAGAGGCCGCGAGCACCGTCGTGTCCCATGCCGGTCATGATCACGCCGATGGCATTTTGACCGGCATACTGCGCTGTGGACTCAAAAAGCACCTCGACGGATGGTCGGTGTCGGCAAATGCGAGGGCCTTCGCAAACGCGGACGATGTAACGAGCGCCATCGCGTGCAAGCTTCATGTGCATATTGCCCGGCGCTAGGAGCGCCAAACCTGGCACGACCCAATCACCGTCGGCCGCTTCGCGAACCTCCATCTCACACATCCCGTCGAGACGCTCGGCAAAGGACCGCGTGAAACCCGCGGGCATGTGTTGGGTAATGATCGTACCCGGGGCTTGCTTGGGTAATGCACAGAGCACGCGCCGCAGGGCCTCCGTTCCACCGGTCGAAGCACCGAGCGCGATGACCTTGTGCGTGGTCTGGATCATCGCTCTGCCGGAGATTCGAATTCTCGGCCGCTGATCGTCCCCCTGCCCTTGCGGCGCGACTTGCTTGATGTTGGCCCGGGCGGCGGCGCGGATCGTCTCCGCCAACTGCAAGGCCATGTCCCCAACCGAATACGACTCGCCTGGCTTACAGATGACGTCAATTGCGCCGGCTTCCAGGCACGCCAGCGCGGTCTCACAGCCCTGCGGCGTCAGTGAGCTGACGATGATCGTCGGGACCGGATGGTATTTCATAAGCTTACGCAGGAACGTGAGCCCATCCATGCGCGGCATCTCGATGTCGAGCGTCACCACGTCCGGTCTCAGGTTCACGATCTTGTCCCGGGCGATGTAGGGGTCAGGCGCAGTACCAACGACCTCGATTCCGCGCTGCCGGCCGAGCTCCTGGCTCAGCACTCGGCGCACGATCGAAGAATCGTCGACAATCAGCACCCGAACATCGGAGGACATCGTGGTTGATCCTGCAACTATGCTGCGGCGGACCGGGAGGAGTCGGACGGGCGCCAGATCACCTTCAGCAGCTCGCCCTCGGACTCTACAAAACACGCGGCGCCGCAATCGCCGGGTTCCGGCATCTCGGGGGCTTCGACCAGCTCGGGCAGCTTCAGCGAGTACTGACAGTCGGCGCCGCCCAGCTCCAGGATCGTGGACCCACCGACGATGTTGGCCAGCTCCTTGATCGCATCCTCGCCCTGCGTGGCGAGGTCAACGTCCTCCGGCTCCATGCCAAGGAGGCTCGAGACGAGCTCCCGCACGAAGCCCTCGCTCGCGGCGAGGAACAGTTGGCCTTGATCCGGGCCGGTGTAAAAGATTCGCGAGAAGCACGTCACCGCGGGAAGCTCCGCGGCCCGCCCCGCGTCCACGGGTTCAGCCAATACGAACGCAGTTCGTTCGAGCGCTTCAATGACAAGTTGGGCAATTCGTTGAGAAGTCAACTGACTCATAGTTTCACTCCCAGCACGGTCGAGATCAGTCTTCGAAGATCTTCAGGCTCAAAGGGCTTGTGTAAGGTGTCCACGACGCCGAGCTCGCGCATGCGTTCGAGACGGGCCTTGTTGCTTTCCGTGCTCACAACAACGACGGCAACATCGTTAAGCTCCGGTCGTTGTCGCAACTCCTGTGCGAACTGCTCGCCGTCCATGACCGGCATGTTCAGATCCAGAAGCACCAGATCGACCCAAACCGTCTCGAGCAGATCAATGGCTTCCTGTCCGTTGCCGGCCTCGAAGATGTGGTCCTCCGACACGCCGGCGAGCTTCACGACTTTCTTGATGGCCGTGCGCAATATAAGCGAATCATCAACGATCAAAACGTTACAACTCATGAGTCGTGCTCCTGAACAAGAGCGTTCTCCATAGACTCCTCGATCTCGTGCAACCGACACCAGGTCAAGGACACATCAAGCTCCGCCTCCCGGCGATCGAGGCCCAGTCCATCTCGAACATGAGGCGCGAGTTTGTACTGCAATCCGTCGTAGCCGATGGCCAATCCCGCCCACAGGCAAATGATGTCGGCGGCATGAACAATATCGACAAGCAGATCGTGCTCCGGCGCCTCCGCGGGCGGCTCGTGATGGAACCGGATCGTCTTGCAAATGCGCTCCGGTAATCCCCACCGCCCCGCAAGTTCTCCGCCGATCTGAGCATGATCGAAGCCAAAGGCCGCCCGCTCGCACTCGACGAAGGTGTGTTCGGGTTGCATGTGCTTGGAGATGAGCGAGAGGTACTCGCTCCCAAAGTGCATGTCCATGACGAGTTTTCCGACATCGCGCAACAATCCACAGAGGAAGCAAAGATCTTTGTCGGCAAAGTCATGGGTCCGGGCGATCTGGTCGGCCGCCAGCGCTCCCCCCAGCGCGCCGCGCCACAACGCGCCGCGCCTCAGCCCGTAGGCGGCGCCGGCACGAACGAACATCGCGCTTGCCTGCTGCTCAAGAACAATCTTCATCAGGATCTTGCCCCCGAGCCTCACGATGCTCTGCTTCAGATCGAACATCCGCCCGGGACGACCGTAGCGAGCCGAGTTCGCCTGGCGAAGAATGGCCATACTCAAGGCTTCGTCGTGGCGGACAATCTGCTCGATCTCGCTGAGATCCGTCGTCCCGCTGGTGAGCATGTCAGTCACGCGCACAACCGAGCTGGGAAGTGCGGGCAAGCGATCAACCTTGTCGAGGATTTGATCTATGTCGGCCATAGCGTGCGCTCCTTGCCCTTGGTGCGGACGGTGACCTCGCCATCCGACATCCTCAAAATCACGGTCCGACTGATCGAGCCGCCCGTGTCGTCTGCCGAGAGCAGTATGTTGTTCTTCCAAAAAAGCTTGCGAAGCATGGTCCGGTTGCGGCTGCCAACCTTGAAGTGCCCATCGTCCGCGAGGACCTCCGCTCCGCCGGCCGCGATGACGATCAATCGCTCCTTCTTTGCCCCCAACTCATAGGCGCCCTTGAACAGAAGCGGCACACCCGTATCGGCGAACATCGCTGGAGTTTGACCGGCCTTCTCTACGTTGATTTTGGATTCCGGCAACATGAAGTGCAGTAGGCCCCCGACGCGCGCCACAGGATCGTATATGGAGACGCCGATGCACGATCCCAGCGCGTAGGTTACAACAATCGCGGAAGGATCGTCGCACAGCGCAATGTCCGCGACGCCGACGACAATTCTGCCGGCCACCTCGGTACTGCGATATGTCGTGGGTGATGGGGGCACACGCATCTCCTGAGAATTACTTGACATACACAGACGGCTGAACGGTGCGAAATTTCGAGTTCAAGCCGGAGAGCGTCTCGGCGCTGCCCACAGCGAGGATTCCACCAGGTCCAAGCAAGTCGTACATGCGCGACACAAGGCGGGCGCGCGTCGGTTGATCGAAATAGATCATGACGTTACGACAAAAGATCACGTCGAAGGGGCCCCGGAACGGCCAGGGGTCCATCAAATTGAGCCGTCGAACGGTGACGAGTTTGAATATGTGCGGCGCGATCTTGACCATTCCTTCGTTCGAGCCCGTTCCGCGCCGGAAATGCTTTCGCACGAGTGCGCCGTCGAGATTCTCGAGCATCTTCTTCGGATACATTGCGATCCGGGCTTCCTCGATCGCCGAGTTGGAAAGATCGGTCGCGAGAACCTTGAAATCCCACGAATCAAGATCGGGAAGGTGCTCCTTCGCGTGCATCGCCAGGGAATACGGCTCGGGTCCCGTCGAACACGCCGCTGACCATATTCGGATGCGCCGACCCGGCTTCGTCACGTCCCCACGGGCCAGCGGCGTGTAGAACTCTCGCTCCAGGTAATCGAAGTGCTGACGCTCCCGGAAAAAACTGGTGACGTTCGTCGACAGCAGATCGAAGAACACCAACATGTCGTCGTCGTCAGCTTCGCTCTCGAGGTGCTCGAGATATTCGGTGATGTTCTCGAATCGAGATTTTCGCAGGAACTTCGAGAGACGATTGGACACGAGCTGCCGCTTGCGATCGGTGAGATTCAAACCCCACCGCTGCATCGCGATCTCGGCGATCCGCTCAAACTGTCCCGTGGCAAGCGTGGTCATCGAACATCTCAAAAAAACGGCGACCCGTAAAGAGCCGTGTCATCGACCCCGATTGATTCAAAAGAAGGATCGAGCAGTGTTAGCTCAGGTTCATAGCTGAGGATCGAACGAACGAACGAAGGAAAGACGGACAAGACTCCGCCGGCCGATTGAGGCCGGCGGAGTGATTCACGAAACGATCAGAACGACCCGAAACCTTTTTTGTCACCATCCAAGGGGATGGCCTTCTTGGGGTCGTTCTTCGGGGTCGCTGTTGCCGCGGCGGGTCTCGGGGCTTGCGCCGGCGCCGCGGTCGCCGGGGGAGCGCCACCTGCATCACCACCGGCGTTGAACCGCTCGACCACCTCGCGCATCGCCCCAACCTGGGCCGCCGTCTCTTCCGAAGCCGAAGCCAATTCCTCGGCGTTGCCGGCGCTGGCTTGGGTAAGCTTGTCCAGCTCGCCCACGCCCTTGTTGACCTGGGTGATGCCGTCGGCTTGCTCTTGCGACGCCGAGGCGATCTCGCCGAGCAAGGTGTTGACCTTCTCGGTCGAGGTCACGATCTCCTCGAGCGCTTCACCAACGCGTTGGGCGATGGAAACGCCGGTGTCGGCTCGTTGGGTCGACTCCTCGATCATGGCCGAGGTATTCTTGGCCGCTTCCGCGGATCGTTGGGCGAGGTTGCGGACTTCCTCGGCGACAACGGCAAATCCCTTGCCCGCCTCGCCGGCCCGCGCCGCCTCGACGGCCGCATTCAACGCCAGCAGGTTCGTCTGGAACGCGATCTCGTCGATCACCTTGATGATCTTGGAAATCTCGGCAGAGGACTTCTTGATCTCGTCCATCGCCTCGGCCATCTGCGTCATTTCCTTCTTACCCTTGTCGGCAGACTTCTGCGACTCCTCGGAGAGCCCGGCCGCCTGCTTGGCGTTCTCAGCATTCTGATTCGTCATGGCGGACATCTCCTCCAGCGACGAGCTGATCTCTTCGAGGTTGGACGCCTGTTCGGATGCGCCTTCTGAGAGCGACTGGCTGGCGCTGGCGATCTGCTGAGCACCGGCGTCGATCTGGTTGGTGCCGGTGGCGACGTTCTCCAGGACTTCGGACATCGCGGCCGCCGCCTTGCGCTCGCGCTCCTGGGCTTCCGCCTGCTCGCGCTCCATGCGCTTCTTCTCAGAGATCACGGTCCAGGTCGCCATGGCGCCGATGAACTCGCCGTCCTTGTCAGTCACTGGATCAACTTGCAGGTCGATATCTTCCTCACCGATCTTGATCTCGGCATTGGTCGGAAGCATCGTCCTGAAGTTGGAGATGATGTTGCGCTGATACGAGGGGTCCTTATGGAAGGTGTCGATGCAAATACCCATGATTTGATCGACCTTCACCGACAACTGATGCTCGATTGACCGGAGCGTCTTGGTAGAAGTCGCGTTCATATAGACGACGTTGAGGTCCTTGTCGGCGAGCATGACGTTGATCGGCATGTTCTCCATCATGTTCTGGACCTTGTTGGACTCGGCCTCGGATTTCTTCTTCTCGGTAATGACGGACCAGGTGGCCATGCCGCCGATGAACTCACCCTCGGCGTCGTAAATCGCATCCACCTGCAAGTCGATATCCTCGCCGCCGATCATGATCTCGGCGTTGCGCGGCAACATCGACTTGTGGTTCCCGATGATGTTGCGC
>JADFNO010000010.1 GCA_022563315.1 Planctomycetota bacterium
CCGCTTCTTCAGGCATTCTCGACGCCCTCAACGTCCCCCCCGATGGCTCAATCATTCGGGCCGGCGGCATCGACACGTTCGGCCAGCCCGGGTGGGTGCGTGCCTACGACACTGCCGACGGAGCGTTCCTGTGGCAACTCGATCTCCCCACCGAAGCCGGGATCGAGCAGTACGTCTGTTCGCAGCAGCCGACGTTCACACCCGACAGCCAGACTGCCTACGTCACCACATGTTTCCTGGGCAACGTGAACAGCTACGTTTACGCCATCGACCTTTCCCTCGACCTAGATAGTGACGGCGACGGCATTCCCGACATCAAGGACAACTGTCCGAATGTGTTCAATCCCGACCAAGCCGACGGCGACGGCGACGGAATAGGCGACGCCTGCGACGATATTTCCGATTCCTGTACCGCAGCCATCGGACTCTGCCCGGGCACCGTTATGGGAACCACCCTTGGTGCGACCAATGATGGATCATCCAGCTGCAACGACTTCCCGAACTTGAATAAGGATGTCTGGTACGCCTATACACCAGCCACCGACGGCATCGTGACCATCGACACCTGCGACACGCCCGGACTCAGCACGATCGTGTCTGTTCACACCGGATGCCCCGGCACGATCGAGAACGAGGTGGTCTGTGACGGCACCACTTGCTCAGGCACCTGGGGCGTGGTTTCGTTCAATGCCACCGCCGGCCAAACCTATCTGATCCGCTTGACCGGATGGTCCTCCAGCGAAGGCGATTTCACGCTTACGCTGGAGGGGCCGGAGTGCGACACCGGAGGGATCCCCGGCGATCTGGACGGCGACGGACACGTCGGCGTGAAAGACCTGCTGATTCTGCTCGGCGACTGGGGACCGTGCCCACCCAAAGGTGATTGTCCAGCCGATCTGGACGGTGACGGCTCCGTCGGCGTGAAAGACCTGCTCATTCTGCTTGGGAACTGGGGCTGAGTGATCGAATCTTGTGATCTCCCTTATGAAGAAAAGCAGTCGTCTTCAGCTCTCTTGGAGGAATCGAAATGTCATATAGGGCGAGTCGTCGAACGACTATCACACTCTGCGGATTGCTTCTCGCCTTGATCAACTTGGGCAGCGCTACCGCGCAGACGCAAGGTACTGAACGAGTACGGTGGCAATTCCAGATGGATTCGGACTTTGCCGGCTGGTTCATCACCGTGGCCCCCGACACAACTTGGAGACCACTGCTGGATGTGAACCGTAACGAACGATTTCCCGCGCGCCCGTCACGCGGCGCACAGTCAAAGGAGTTCAACGATGTTTCTTCGGATCAACACAATAATCTTTTCGTTACTGGCCATGACGGCATTCAATGGGGCAATAGCGCTTGCCCAGGAAAACGACCCGCTCTTCGATGCCGCCTGGCGGTCGTTCGACACGGGCGACTTTCCCACGTATCTCCCCGAGTTCTTCGACGTGGGCGACATCGACGATGACGGCGATCTCGACGTCGTTGCTTCCCGTTACATGTTCAGTGGGGCGGGAATCTCCGTCTTGCGAAGCAATGGCGACGGCACGTTTGCCCAGGAGGAGATCTACGAACTCAGCTGGGACAATTCTATGGGCGAGGTCGTGCTCGCTGATTTCGACATGGATGGCGACCTCGATGCGATCGGCTCCGTCGTTGGGAATGCCGGAACCGGAACGAGAATCGCGGTGTGGCGCAACAACGGCGACGGCACCTACGCGCCTCACATCTTCTTCACGACAGGTGAAGGACCGATCGGTCTTGTTGTCGGCGACTTCACCGGCGATGGTTTCCTCGATGTTGTCACGGCAAACCTCGGGCTCTGGACGGGAGACTCGGTCTCGCTGCTCAGGCACAACGGGCAGACCGGCAATCAGGCAGGGTTCCTCGCCCCGGTTCTCACTGACGTGGGCGAAAATCCACAGCGCCTCGCCGCAGGGGATATCGACGGCGACGGCGATCTCGATCTCGTCGTCGGTCGTGCCGCTATAGGTGGTGTTGGAGCCAACGGGATAAACATCCTCACCAACGACGGTTCGGGGAATTTCTCGGTCGGAGCGCCATTCGTGGCCGTTCCCGGCGCGTTTCGCGCCTCTTCAGCGGTCGTGCTTGCAGATCTCGACAATGACGGCGATCTTGATCTGATCACCGGCGGGGCTGATGACGACAATTCCATTGACGTCGGCCAGATTGCAATTCGTCGCAACGACGGCGCGGGAACGTTCGGAGTGCCGGAGGTGCTCGATCTCGTCGAAAGGACGTGGACTCCTCACTCAATCAACGTGGCTGATCTGAACGAGGATGGTTGGCTGGACATCTTCGTTTCCAATCCGACCGGCAGGAATTTCGACGGGTGGAGCGTCCTCATGTCCGACTCAATTGGCGGATACCAGGCGCCACTGTTCTTCGATGGCGCCAAAAAGACGTCCGATCTCGCCGCGTTCGACGTGGACGCCGACGGCGATCTCGACGTCGTCACTGTCGGCAAAGATTCGTCGGTCATCACGGTGCATAAGAACCTGGGCGGGGGCGCGTTCTTCGTTCCCACGGTCTGGCACCTCGACCCGATGATTACTGACATGGACTACGGCGACCTCGACAACGACGGCGATATCGACCTGGTCGCGACGAACGGCCAGATATTCACCTTGCTGAACAACGGCGACGGGACGTTCCCACCGCCCGTCTGGTACTCCCCGCCGATGTGTATAGGCGAGATCAGGCTGCGCGACATGAACAACGATGGATTCCCCGATCTGCTGATGGCAAGTGCCCCCATGTGTCCGCCTTACAATTTTGCGGTGAGTCTGAGCAACGGCGACGGCACGTTTGCGCCAGGCGTCATTACATTCGTCGGCGCCTGCCAGGGTGGTCAGATTGACGCGTTCGACCTCGACAACGACGGCGATCTCGACGTCGTGCTGACCGAACCGGCCGATTGCGCCGGGGGAACCGGCCGCCGCATCTTTATTGCTCGCAACAACGGGAATGGGACTTCGTTCACACTCGTGACGCCGATCCGACCAGATGGACTCCCATGGCGCATTGGCGGTGCGGACCTCGACCACGATGGCAACATCGATCTCGTTACCATAGCCTCGGTCGGAATGACGGTCTTTGCGGGCAACGGCAACCTGTCGTTCGCAGCGCCCTTAGTGGTGGGCGAAGGCGGCGTGTTCGATTTCGTTCTCGCCGATCTCAATCTTGATGGAAACCAGGATCTCTGCCTGCTCCTACAGGAGATGAATGGCTTCCACCAAACTGTCTTCGTAGGCACGCAGCTCGGCAACGGCGATCTGTCGTTTGGATCCAGGAATGTCTATGCCGGTCCAAACGGCGCCGAGACGGCTTTTCGAATTTCCAACGAGATCGAGGCCGCCGACGTCAACGGCGACGGGTTTGCCGACATTATCCTGAGCAACAACGCGTCCAAGGACGTGTCGATCTTCCTCGGCAACAATGACGGCACGCTCCAGCCGCAGGACCGCTACGGCATGGGCTGGCGGACGTCTAATGCCCTCGCCGCCGACTTTACCGGCGACGGGATCGTGGACATCGCCGCTGTGGTCGGTCTGCCCCCCTCCAATCTTAGCGACGGGGTGGTCGTGATCGCGGGTCGGCAGGGATCGGACGGCATCCCCGGCGATCTGGACGGTGATGGACACGTCGGCGTGAAAGACCTGCTGATTCTGCTCGGCGCCTGGGGACCATGCCCGCCGAAGGGTGATTGTCCTGCCGATTTGGACGGTGACGGCTCCGTCGGCGTGAAAGACCTGCTCATTCTTCTCGGCAACTGGGGGTGATTCACGAAATCATGAACCCGATGCGCATGATCGCGCTCAACCACCTTGACCACACTGGCCAGAAACACGGCCTCCGATTCCAAAATGAGAAACTGCGAAATGAATACCACCCCCAATAATCTGAAGTTGACTCTTCCGCTAGCCGCCCTCTCACTGGTTGCGGTGATCAGCATTGCCCATGCCGAAGGCGACTGGGTACGACAGAGTCCCGTCCCTTACGCGTTCAGTGAGATGCAAACCTTCGAGTCGGTCGCATTCTTCACGCCGGACCGCGGTTTCATCTCCGGCTCGCAGAGTTTCCTGCTCGAGACGAACGATGGCGGGGAGACCTGGAGCCGCCACGACATTCCAAGCAGCTTTGACCTGAGCAAGCTGTTCTTCTTTGATGACATACACGGATGGATCATCGGTTCGGGCGGCGACGGATTTACCGGAAACTACCGCACAATCAACGGCGGGCAGACCTGGCAGCCCATGACCGACCTCATCGGGACGTTCGACCAAATCGAGTTTCTCACGCCGACGTTCGGATGGACGCAGAGCAACGGCTCGGCTGCGGCAACGACCGACGGTGGACAGAGTTGGAATTACTTCTTCCTGACCGATCCGCCGGTGTGGAACGACGCCATCGCTGAAGTCCACTTCGCCAATGAGCAGCTCGGACTCGGCGTGCATTTCGACAATACCGAGCTGTACCGAACAACCAACGGCGGGCAGACGTGGAATGTGGTCACGACCGGCGGCGACCTCCGCCAGCCCCTGTTCCTCACTGAATCCGTCGCGCTGGTAACGAACCTGCTCGGTCAGCTCCAGCGCTCGACGGACGGCGGGCAGACCTGGAGCGACGTGAAAGGCCCGGCGTTCGGCTTTGAGGAGCTGCTCGCATTTACCGACCAGGTTGCGATCGCCTGGAACACCAGCAGTGTCATTCGGACCGTCGACGGCGGCGTGAACTGGCAGCCCGTCGACTTTCCCTTCACTTTCATCTGGGACGTTCAGCAGCTCGACGACACGACGGCCGTTATACAGCTGCACCCCCTTGTATTCGCGGTCCCCTGGGCGGTGATCGTCACCACCGATGCGGGCGCGACCTGGAACAGCGCGTTCACTAGTGCTACGAATACCTTGGATTTCGTTCTAAGCGATGGGATGACGGGGTACGGCGTCGGCGCTTCCGGCCAGATTCTCAAAACTACCGACGGCGGTTCGAGTTGGGATTACCACTCGAGCGGCCTCAACCGGGACCTCGAAGACATCCACATGATCGACGAGCACCGCGGGGTCGCTGTCGGCGAGTCGATTCTCTACACCGAGGACGGGGAGAAGTGGATTCCGGCCGAGATACACGGGCCCGGCTCCACCCTGCGTGCGGTCACGCATTTCGGCGACACGTTCTACGCCGTGGGTGAGTTCGCGCTGTTCCAGAAGTCGACCGACGGCGGTCGCACCTGGTCGAGCGAGAACCTCTTTGGTGGCTTCTGGGACAACCTCTGGGACATCCAATTCATCTCGGAGAACGAAGCCTGGTCCGTCGCAGTACCCGCGCGCATCATTCATACCACAGACGGCGGCGAGAACTGGGACCTTCAATTTGCGGATAACGGGTTTGGGCTGAGTTGTGTTCATTTCATCGACGACCAGCGCGGCTGGGTTGGCGGTCCCTCGGACGCCATCATGCGCACAACCGACGGTGGATTGTCGTGGACGGTTCACAACATTCCGAATCCACCGAACGGCCCCGACTCCAAGTGGGACATTCACTTCGTCGATGAGAATCTGGGATACCTTGTCGGTAACTTCGGCTACGTCGCCAAGACGCTCGACGGCGGCCTGAACTGGTTCAACGTTGATCTGCCCGTGGCCGACCACATCTCGGAGATGTATGTGCTCTCCGCCGACGAACTGATCATCTCGTGCTTCAATGGAACCATTTATCGCACGCAAAACGGCGGAAAGACCTGGCAGCAGATCGTCACGGGATTCGAGAACGAGGATGTGTTTGTTTCCTTCTACGGTCTGGCTCGAACGCCGTCCGGACGGCTGTATGTCGCAGGCGACCGCGGGCACCTCTTCGCTCAGTCCGCGCCGCAGATTCTCGGGGACCTCGACGGCGATGGCGTCGTCGGCGTCAAGGACCTGCTTATCCTTCTGGGTGACTGGGGACCGTGCCCGCCGAAGGAAGATTGTCCAGCCGATCTGGACGGTGACGGCTCCGTCGGTGTCAAGGACCTGCTCATTCTCCTCGGCAACTGGGGATAAGTACGGATCGAGTCGTTCTTAGCCCGTAAACTTCTCGATGAACCATGTGCCGGCTTCCTGGGCGACCTGCTCCAGTGTGCCGGGCTCTTCGAACAGGTGGGTTGCACCGTCTACGACCACAAGCCGGCTTTGACAGGTCAACTTGCGCTGAGCGCCGCGATTGAGGTCAAGCACCGCGGAATCGAGTGATCCGACGATCAGCAGCGTCGGCGCGGTGACCTGCGGCAGCGCCGCGCCGGCCAGGTCCGGTCGTCCGCCGCGTGACACCACGGCGGCCACGGTGTCGCGGAGTTGGGCCGCGGCAACGAGCGCGGCGGCTGCACCCGTGCTCGCCCCGAAATAGCCGATCGGAAGCTCGCGCGCGTCATCTTGGAGCTTCAGCCATTGCGTCGCGCTAACGACACGACTCCCCAGCAACTCGATATCAAAGACGTTGCCTCGGTCCGCCGCTTCAGCGTCAGTCAGCAGATCAAAGAGCAACGTGCCGCAGCCGTGATCGACCAAGGCGTTCGCCACCGCGACATTGCGCGGACTGAGCCGGCTGCTGCCGCTGCCGTGGGCGAATACAACGACCCCTTTGCAGTTTTCGCCGATGGTGAGCGTTCCTGACAGGCTGAAATCGTCGATGGGAACAGACACCTCGGCGCCTGATGTGCTGCTCATCGATTCTTCTCCTTTGTAACTTGATCGATCAAATGAGGCCGCAAGTGCAGCCGAGCGCTTAGCCCTTGATGACCCCGATCGGCCGGAGGCGCGCAACCTTCGTGGACAATCCGGCCTTGTGCACGACGTCAACGACGAGGTCAACATCCTTGTACGCTTTGGGCTGCTCCTCGGCCAGCCCCTTCCAGCTTCGCGCGCGGACCACAATACCCTTCGCGAGCAGCTCCTGGTCGATGCGGCGTCCGCGTGCGTCCTTGGCGGCAGCGGTGCGGCTCATGGCTCGGCCGGCCCCGTGGCAGGTCGTCCCGAAGCTCCGCTCCATACTCCCGGGCGCGCCGGCCAAAATCCAACTCGCTCGCCCCATGTCGCCGGGAATGATCACGGGCTGGCCGATCTCGCGGTACCGCTGGGGCAGCTCCGGGTGGCCGGGGGGAAAGGCCCGAGTGGCGCCCTTGCGATGCACGCAGACGGTCTTGACTTTCCCATCCACGCGATGTTGCTCGAACTTCGCGATGTTGTGGGCAATGTCGTACACCAATTGCATGTCCATATCCGACCACGATCGGCCGAAGACATCTTGGAATACTTCGCGCGTCTGCCACATCAGCAGTTGCCGATTGCAGAAGGCGAAGTTCGCCGCCGCCCGCATCGAACCAATGTAATGCTGACCCTCGGGACTGTTGATCGGAGCACAGGCGAGCTGACGATCAGGCAGCTCGATGCCGTGTACGGCCGGGACTGATCGGAACATCCGCAAGGCGTCGTCGCAAACCTGGTACCCGAGTCCGCGCGAGCCGGAATGGATAAGCACGCAGACCATGTCCTTCTCCAGCTCCATGGCGGCGGCGGCCCGCTCGTCGACGATCTGATCGACGACCTGAACCTCCAGGAAATGGTTGCCGGCGCCGAGCGTTCCGCACTGATTCGCGCCTCGTTCCAATGCGCGATCGCTGACATTGGTTGGCAGAGCCTCGTCGATGCACCCCCGCGCCTCGGTGCAATCCACATCGCGCTCGGTCGCCAGACCGCGCTGGTAAAGGAACCCCACGCCCTCGGCCAGTAGTTGTTGCAACTCACTCGGACCGAAGTGGTACTTCCCCGAGCGTCCCACCCCGGTCGGGATGCGGCGAAACAGCGTCTCGACCAGGGTTTTGAGACGTGGTTGAACTTCATCAACGCGCAGATTGGTCCGCATCAGCCGCACACCACAGTTGATGTCGTACCCAACGCCCCCGGGCGAAACGACGCCGTCCTCCTCCGGATCAGTTGCGCAGACCCCGCCGATGCAGAACCCATACCCCCAGTGGATATCCGGCATGGCGAAGCTCGCCGTCTGGATACCCGGTAAAAAGGCCACGTTGGCGACTTGCTCCAGCGCTTGATCACCCTTGATCTGCTCAATGAGCCGGTCGTCGGCGAATATCAGGCCGTCCACGCGCATGCCGGGCTTGTAGCGCTTGGGGATTCGCCAGCAGCAAGCATCGACTTGTTCGAGCGGAATCGTGTTGGCAGCCGCCGGCATGGTGTCTGACTTCCTATGGTTGCCCGCCGTGGTCAATCAAATATCAACGATCACTTCGGCCATCCACCCGGGCCCGTCTCGATGAACCGTCAACCCATGATAGGTGATCGCTTTGACTTCGTGTTCGAGCCGATGCCTCGTCTCATCGACCGTCTCACCGCGTGCCGTCGCTTCCAGCTTGTGCTCGGCGTCGATCCGCACGTCAAACTCAACAAACAGAAGATGCTTTGTCTCGAAGACGAACAGCAATTCCGCGAGCCAGTCGACCAATAATTCGGTCGGGTTGTCCGCCTCCAGGCAGAAGGTGCATTGACGCCCCGGCCGAACGTCGTCCATATTCTCGACGATCAGAGAGAAGAGTCCTCGGGCGGCCTCCGCAAAGAGCCCGTTGAGATCAGCGGCTCTGATCCGCAGTCCGACGTCAGCAGTGTGATCGAACAACTCGAACATCAGGCGTTCTCTCCCCGCTACAGCGTAGACCGACGGCAGCCCGGTGTACACGGGCGCCGCCAAGGAGCATCTTTGCCGTCCTGAAGACGAACGCCACATCTTGGGAAGCGAGGTTTGCACCGATCGATACACGGGACAGGTCAATTGAGACCAGATCAGTACCCACCGTTCTCGCGGACTGGGTGAACGGTCGCTCTCGTCGTACTTCGTCAGGGGGCAGGGATACCGGCTTCGTGATGGGTAACTGTCACTCGTTATTCAGGGTCGAGGTGCGAGACACCGCAGATCAGTCGCCATCGGGGCCGGAGATCGGCACTGAGTCGGGTAGGAACGACGCAAACCGTGGATCAAGCTCTGCGGCGCGGCGCAGATGACGCTGGGCCTCAGCGGCGAGGCCGAGCTGCAGTAGAACACGTGCAAGGTTGAAGTGCGGCTCGGCGTATGTCGGCCGGAGCTTGATGGCGTGCTGGAAAGACTCACGCGCGGCGTCGTGCTCACCGCGCTTGGCCAGCAGAAACCCGAGGTTGTTGTGACTTTCTGGATCGCGCGGATCGAGACGGATCGCCTCGCGATATTGCTCGATCGCCTCCCCCTCGTGTCCCATGACCGCCAACATCACGCCAAGATTGTAATGGGCCGGCGCGGAGCTTGGATCAATCTCGAGCGCGGTGCGCAGCTGCGCCGCCGCTTGTTCCAGATCACCTCCGGACGCGAAGACCTCCGACAGCGCGAGATGAATGCCGGCAGCATCGGGTCGTTCTCCAAGCGCAGCACGATATTCGGTTACCGCAAGAGCGCGATCACCCACGGTCAGAGCGATTCCAGCCAGAACCTGGTGCGCTTCCGCCCGCACATGACTTAGTTTCACATGACCCTCGTCCGCACCTGTGGCCGAAGCGACGATCGAAAGCTCACGACGTGCCTCTTCGATCCGTCCGCAGCGGGCCAGAACGCGCGCCAGCTGAAGACGCGATTCATAGTCACGCGCATCGCGCGCCAGGATGCGCCGATAGTACGGCTCAGCCGGCGTCGGCGGAGTGGAAAACGAATACAACGACGCCAGCCGGTGGTCCAGCCGAGGTGACTTGAAGAGCCCCCACCGCTCGCACGATTTGAAGTGTCCCAAAGAGGCGGCCACCAACGTCATCGGCGGGTTCGTGCCCTCGTGATCGAGATACCACGCGATGCGATCGAATCCGCGGCCGCCTTGAAACTCGTGGTATCGAATGAAAGCACTGTGAATGACAAACGCTCCAAGGACGGTCATCAACACCGCGAAGCGGATACCCGAGGCGGTGACGCGGTCTGAGCGTTTGAGCTGGAATTGATTGAGGCGAACGTGCGGTCGGGTAGCGAGCCTCAACGTCAACACGGCCAGGTAGGCGAAGATGCCACCGAGTCCGAGCGTCATGAGGAACGGCACGAGGTCGTACAACCCACGGAAGATCAGCAGTGTCGCTACCCAGACGACCGCCATCAGCACGTCCTCTGACAATGTGAAGTCGTAGGGAAGGCGTCGGCGACCAACGCGACTGAACGAGCGCAGCAAGGACGGCCGGGTAAACCCGTACGCAAGCACCTGATTCGGACAGGCGCTGACGCAGTCCAAGTCCTTTAGGCAGGCCGGATCAACGACCATGCCGTATTCGGCGATTTCCTCGTGGATGCGAACGTGTGATTGACATACGGCCGTGCAATGCCCGCACTGTTCGCATGATCCTTTGGCGATGATGCGACCCGGCGCGATGCGATCGGCCAGGGCGAAGACGACGCCATACGGACATCCGTATAAACAGAACGATCGTGACCCGAGCACATAGATGATCGCGAAGCCGCAGATGAGGAAGGTGACGACGGCGATCCCCGGTCCGGGCAGATTGCGCCAGAAGTCAGTGGTGACGAATGACGCCCAGCCTTGGGCATCGGAGAGGATTCTGATTTGGGGCATCGGGTCGCCGCGCAACAAGCGGGCAATTTGCGGCCAGATGAACATGTAAAAGAGCGCGCCGGGCGGAACGAGCAGCAGCATGCGGGAGCGCACAGGCTTGGGTCGGATGCCTACTTTGCCCAACAGCCAGGCACAAAGATCTTCCAAGGCCAGAATATGGCAACCCCATGAGCAGAAGAAGCGCCCGAAGATCGCAGCCGAGAGGAACGCCGCGACCATGAAGAGAAACCCGGCGGTGACGATGCCGAGCTCGAGCGTGTACATGACCTCGTTCAGTTCCAACGGTGCGAGCGTCTTGCCGGCAATCTTCCAGTGGGCGATGTGCAGTGCGAAGAGGACGTACACGCCGGCCAGTGTCGCCGCCCGCCAGCGCCCGTAGCGTGAAGGCCGCTTGGACGGGATATCCTGCGGCTCGGTCGGCGCAGGCGGACTCGTCTTCGACGCGGACCGAGTTGACTCAATCACGCCCAGTTTCATGGCGTGTCGCAGCCCTCGCTATGTTGGGCGTCGTCGTCGACGAGGACCACACAGCAGTCCACCCGCAACGAGCATCCCAACGCTGCCGGGCGCGGGGATCACGGTCACGAATGAGATCATGCCGAAGTCTCCATGCGGATGGCAGTGATAGCCAAAGACGCCCGGCTCAAGAAAGGTGAACTCGAAGATCGTCCCCGGTTCGCCGATGGGCGGACCGCTGAGGAACAATTCCCCCTCATTCCCATCGCCGGGGAATCCGGAAACGACGTTATGGAAGCCCTCGACCCACAACCAGCGGACCGTGTCGCCGGGGCTGATGGTCAGCTCGATGTCCATGTTTTGCTGACCGTCGTACGAGAACCAGAACCCCTGGAGCGTGACCTCGAAGACCTCGGCCTGGGCCCCAGGCGAGGCAAAGAGCAGGATTGTGATCGGCACGGCGGCGAGGAATCCAGTCGACTTGCACAGCTGCATTATCTATTTCCTACCTCAAGTGAATCGCCGGAAGGCCCAGGGCGGGCTCCGGCTCGGGCCATAGACACTATTTCGAGACAAATATATCACCTTTTGAGCCGAGGGCAACCATATTCTCCAGGCCAGCCCCTGATAGGCCGCGGTAGAACCGGCACAGACGCACCCACCCCCCCGATACGGCCAACGGCTCTACGTGCGGCCGCGAGCGGGGACCGGCCACGACCCGAGACGACACGCAAGCGTTACCGGTCCTACCGCGGCTATCCTTATGTGTGCAGCGGGCGCCGCCGCTGCCCAGGTCGATGGGCGGTAACGCGACGGATCGCACATGCATGAAAAGGAGGCGCCTCATGCGGTATTTGTTTTCCGTCGCGAGTGTGGTGTTGCTGATCGCAATGGCTTTGACGGCTGTGATCACTGCGCAGAGCAAGCCGCAATCCGACACGGCCCAGGAGGCCGAGGCGAACGAGACGCAGGAGAAGGACCAAGCGTCGTCGTTTGAACCTCCTTCGCCGCCGGCGTCGGGGCAACGAACCGAAGAGCGGCGCCGCATGGTCGAGACTCAGATTGCTTCTTCGCGCAACGGCCGGTTGCGCATCCGGGACGAGCGAGTGCTCGCGGCAATGCGCACAGCGCCGCGCCATATCTTCGTACCTGAAAAGATTCGATCACGCGCGTATGACGACACACCACTGCCGATCGGATACGGGCAGACAATCTCACAGCCGTACATTGTCGCCCTGATGACGGAGCTGTTGGAGCTGACACCGGAGTCGAGAGTTCTCGAGATCGGCACCGGCTCGGCGTATCAGGCGGCGGTGCTTGCGCAGTGCACGCCCTACGTCTACACGATCGAGATCATTGAGCCGCTTGCCGAGCGGGCGGAGACTGTGCTGCGCAGCCAAGGCTACGACACGGTCGCCACGCGGCAGGCCGACGGCTACCACGGCTGGCCGGAAGCCGCCCCCTTTGACGGGATTATCGTGACCTGTGCGTCCGGCCATCTGCCTCCTCCTTTGTGGGAGCAGTTGAAGCCGGGAGGGCGCATCGTCATCCCCATCGGCGGACCGTATGAGCTGCAGCGACTCATCGTGATGACGAAAAACCAAGATGGGACTCGCCGGTCTCGCACCGTCATCAGCGTTCGCTTCGTTCCCATGACGCGCAAGGAGTCGTCGTGACGCCAGTGGCGCAGCGGGACGGATCCTTTCGCTTGGCGTGGCTGGTCTTCTGGTTGTCGGCAGCCGTTCTCGGGTTCGAGATCGTGCTCATGCGGCTGCTGCTCGTGTCCAGTTGGAATCACTTCGCGTTCGTGGTGATCAGTGTCGTCCTTCTCGGCTTCGGGGCCAGCGGAACCGCCCTCACGGTGGCCCGGGCGTGGGTCCTGCCTCGGAGCAACTGGCTTGTGTTTGTGCTGTCACTGCTCACGGCCGGCACAATGCCGATTTGTGCCGTGCTCGCACAACACGTTCCAATCGAGGCGCGCTTCGTGCCGGCCCTACTGGCAGAACACGCGGCGAGGTGGGTGCTGTACTGGGCAATACTCACGATCCCGTTCTTCTTTGGAGCAGCGGGGATCGGTTTAGCGCTGATGTCAGCGAAAGGCCGCATCGCCGGAATCTACGCCTCGAACCTCCTCGGAAGCGGCGCCGGGGCATTGCTCGCACCGGTGCTGATGACGGTCGCACCGCCACAATGGCTGCCGCTGCTCCTTGCCGGCCCGGCCGTGGTCGGCGGACTGGCCCTGGCGCCTCGACGACCGAGCATTCGATACACGGCTTGGACGGTCCTGTTTGTCGCCGTCACCGCGTTTCTCGTTCTCGATCCGCCGCATCTGCGGTTGGATTCATCAAAATACGCGGCGCAGATTCAACAGTGGGCGCCGCCGTTTACGCCGCAGCGTATTGCACGCGCGTACGGTCCACGGGCGACGGTCGAGGCGTACCAAAGCGAGGCCATGCACGATCTGCCGTTCCTTGGCCTCGGCGAGTCACCTCCACCGATCACTGCGATTGTCATTGACGGCCACCGAGCCGGCTCCGTCTTGAACGTTGCCAGCGCTGCCGAAGCGAGCGTGGTCGACCAAACACTGATGGCCGCGCCCTACGCCTTCGCCCCGGACCACCCGCGCGTCGCCCTGCTGGGGGAAATCGGTGGGTCGAACGCCTGGCTTGCCGTGCGCCGCGGCGCCGCCAGCATCGACGTCGTACAACCGTACCCAGCCGTGTTCGAAATTCTGCGTGGACCGCTGCGCGAAGACGGCGGGGCAGTGCTTGCGCATCCGCTGGTCCATCCCATCTGCGCCGAACCCAGACACTTCATCGAACACACACCGAATCAATACGATCTCATCCAGGTGGTCGCCTTGGAATCATCGGCGGCGGGATCGGGCGGCGTGGCCGGGCTCGGCCAGGATTTTCTCATGACCGAGCAGGGCATCACGGCCTGCCTGAAAACGTTGCGCGGCGACGGGCTGCTCTTCGCGTGTCGCGGCATTCAGACCCCGCCCCGCGACAACCTGAAGGTTCTGGCGACATTCATTCGCGCTCTGGCCGGAATCGGCGTCACTGAACCGGACCGACACATCGTCATCGTGCGCGACTTTCTCGCCGTGTGTACCATCGTCAAAGTATCGCCGTGGACGTCTGACGAGATCGACCGCTTGCGGGAGCTTTGCCGCCGGCGCCAGCTCACACCGGTCTGGTTTCAAGGCATTCGAGACGACGAGCTCAATCAACCCGACGCGCTTGAGTCGCCTCCGGACGGCGTCGGCGACTGGTATCACTATGCGGCGCGCAATCTCTTCTCGTCGAACGCAGACCAGTTCATCGACGACTGGAAATTCGACATTCGACCCGCCACTGACGATCGACCCTTCTTCTACGATTACTTCAAGCTTCGATCATTGCGGGCACTCAAGGATGCGTACGGCGAGCTGTGGTTAACACGAACGGAGCTGGCCTTTCTCTTCATCATGGCCGCGGCAATCATTGTTTCCGTGGTCGGCGCGGCGCTGATTCTGGCCCCTCTTGCCGTTCTGCGCGGCGCGAGGTTGGGATCCCGTCGCTTCGCTACCTTGTCGTACTTCGCCGCTATCGGACTGGCCTACTTGCTGCTCGAAATGGCGTTGCTGTCGGCGTTGACGCGCGCGATCGGCGACCCGGTCTTGAGCGCGGCGGTGACGATCGCAGGCTTTCTCATCTTTTCCGGGATGGGGAGCCTGACGGCCCAGCGGCTCACCCCCGCAAGCACGCGGACCGTCGCTCGCTTGTTCGTCTTACTTCTCGTTATCTGCTGCTTGACGCTTCTTGCACTCGATCCGTTGACGTCGCTGATCAGCGGTTTTCCGGAACCGCTCCGCTTGCTTCTGGCGCCACTGGCGATCGCTCCGCTGGGTTACATGATGGGTTTCCCAATGCCGCTTGCCTTGGCCCAGCTCGAACGGGCGGCGCCGTCCGTGATCCCGTGGGCTTGGGGCATCAACGGCTTTGCCTCGGTCGTCGCAACACCTCTGGCGATGATGGTTGGAATGACGTGGGGATTCACCTGGGCAGGGATCGCAGCGATCGGACTCTACGGCACTGCCGCCTTGGTCTTCACCAAGCTTTCCCGCCGGTGACGCGAACAAACCAGGCGCCTGCAAACGCCGGCGCCGTCGTCGCTCGCACCGATGCGTGACCACTACAGTGCCAGCACCTCTCCTTCGCGAAGCGGGCGCAACGCCGTCTGGGAATCATCGAAATCATCAGGCAAATGGACGAGCCTGATCTTGGCCCGCAACGCCTTCGGCAAGGCGTTGAGTTGCTCGATCGGCGTGTGAGCCGGAGCCGAGCCGGATTCATGCACAATGACATCAGCTTGGCTGAGCCATTCGATGTGTTCCTGTTCAAACGGCGTGTCGCCCGACCAGCCGAGCGTCGTTCGCCCGTCGCTGATCAACAAGCCGATGGTCGGGATCGGATGGCGCGTGCAACGACACTGTACGGTGAGCCCCAACACCTCGGCCTTGGCGCCCGGTTCAAGAATGTGCATGTCGAAATAATCGTGCAGGGTTGCGAGGGGTTTGGCCGTGCCGGCGCGATCCATGGCCGGGGCCAAGCGCTCCCACATTCGCTCGGCGGACGCACGGCTTGTGTGAATCCTCGGTCGAGCGCAGGTTCCATCGCATTGTCGAACGTGTGCCTGCCAGAAGCCGAACGCTTCGAGTCCCCCGCAATGATCGCCGTGCAGATGCGTGATAATGATGTCCTGAATATCGTCGAGTTGGACGTCCCACCCGGCCCGTCCGGTTGATTCACGAAGCACGCGGTGAATCAAAGCTGGGCAGTCCAAAAGCACATAGCCTTGCGGGGCCTGGATCAGCGCACTCGTGTTGAAATGCGAGCGCGTGAAGGCGTCGCCGATTCCCAGGATCAGCACTCGCATCGTCCACCCTCCGTCTCAATGGGCTCGCCGCGGCTCACGCCGGTCTCGAAATCCTGGCGCATCTGTCCTTGAGCGGTCATGGTGTAGGACCACCGCCGGTGTTTGAGAACGACAATGAAGCGGTCGACTCGAACGAGCCGACATGATAGTTGTGACACGTCAGGCAGCCGTCGCCGACGCCGCTCGGCGTATGGCAGCCGGCGCACTGAGCCAATGACATCGAATCGAAGCTCGCTGCGTACGAGTTGGGGTTCGCGCCGGCATACGTCCGCTTCCAATCCCCCACGGCTCCGCTATCGATCGTGCGAATCGAATGGCACGCGGTGCAATCACGGAACTGCTGGAAGTTGAAGTGCGGACGATGAGCGAACGTAGTAAAGGGGCGCTGGCCGAGCGCGGGTCGCGCGCCATGCCAGTTCACACGAAAACCTGCGGATTGACTGTCGTCAATTGCATCGACGCTATGGCAGCGTACGCAGCGCCCCGGCGCTTTATCCCGGCGCAATGTGTCAAAGACAGCATGCATCGCCGAAGCATCGATTGACGACGGCGGTGCTGAAGTAACGTCAAGCCAGGCTCGGAGGAACGGATCGGCGTGTCCAATCGGGCGATACCGGACCGCAAAGTTCGCTTCATCCAGAAACCATCCGCCGGATTCGCCCAGGCTGAGCCGAAGGGCCTCGAGTTGCCTTTGCGCCTCGGCCGCTCCCGGATGGGCCGGATCGTCCGTCAGCTGCGTCGGCTCCTCTTGCCCTGAATCACCGAGCAGATCGTCTTCATCCCCGAACAGATCGTCGTCCTGACCCGATTGTTCGTCTCCATCGCCGCCGAGGAGATCGTCTTCGTCACCCAGGAGATCATCGCCCTCGTCCTCGCCAAATAGATCATCGTCGGCCGGCCTGTCTTGCGCCGGCGTAGCGGTTCCTTCGCTCGACGGTGACTGGGCCGCTGGCGCAAGAGGCAATCGACCGCTGTAAAGAAGGTCCGGGTTCGCGCGGTACTGCGGCGCCTCGTCCGGTAGATCGCCGAGCCACGTTTCTTGCAGCCGATGCAAATTATGCCGCCACGTCTGATGATCACCGTAAGAGATATCAGCGGGCTGACCGGTCAGCGCCGCAAGCTGAGCGTCAGGCACCTCCGAACTGAAGGCGGCGTTCAGTCGCTGCGCCAGCGCGGCGCCGTCGTCAGCCAACAGATCATGGATGAGGATTTTGATCGCCCAGACAAGCCGTCCCGCCGCTTCGATCGCACGATCATCGGCGTCTGACAGATCCAACAGAGACGCGTTCGTCTCATCGAGCAGCGCTAAGTCCCGGGCCACGGCGGGTTCGCTCGAGAGCAGTAACCGCATGAACGGCGAGAGCGGCATCTCATCGCCGATGTTGGCATCCGCCGGCCAAGGGGCGTCTCCGATCCAAAGGCCATGTGCATCCAGCGTCTCGAGGTCCACGGCTGGAATCCCAAAGACGAGTACGCTCGGCTCACTGAGACCGGCCCCGGCGATCTGCCGGCGATGATGATGACAACTTCCGCACGACGTCTCGAACCCACCGAGCACCATTCGCACTCCGTTGGAATCGGGCTGGTGGCAGCTCAGGCAATCGCCGGCCCAACCCTCGTCTTGGAAGTGCAGGGAATAGTGCGTCGAATGATTGAATGCGATCCGCGTTCGGCGTGTCGTCGGATACTCGGCTGAGAACTGGGGGTGACCGCGCGAGAACGAATGGAAGTTCTGCTGATGACAGCTCTGACACGACATTGAATCCATGCGCTTCAGATCGAAACGCCGGCCTTGATGCTCAGCATGGCAGACAGCGCAAGCGATCTCATCGGACCGGGCGAGATTCGGCGCCACCGCAGCCGCGAGCGAGGCGCGAAGTGGCATTGATGGCGGCTGTTCACGGCCATGAGCCTTCTCCACAAGCACATCAAGCGCGTGTCGAGGAAGGCTGTGGGGCGAGCCGTACGAGGCGCCGATATTATGACATTGCAGGCAGTTGCCGCTTTCTGTTGTCGCCGCCGGCGGCTGAAGCGACGCACGCAGCACACCGACGAGCCCGGCATCGGCGGCACTATGACATCGACTACAGTCGTCATCAAGTTGTGCGTGGCTCGTCGAGAGCTGACCAGGCGAGACGAAAGCGCCTCGCCATGGCCCACCGATCAACACCACGAGAAAACCGATCGTGAGGACGGCGAACCCGCTGACCATCGCGCCCCGCTTGCTGCGAACGCTGCGCACCGGCTGGCACTTGAGAATCGCGCGGCAGCATGTTCCGTCCGGCAACGGCCCAGCCTCGCATCGGCCGCCCGCAATCGTCGGCCGGGTGCACATCCAACGGTCGCCCTTGCGCACCGGTTGACATTCGTGCGTGGTCCGGCACCGACCGTGTACATCGGGACCGAGCCGACACCCGCCGCCGTCCGCCGCCCAGCCGCAGATCCATTTCTGGTTCGGTCGATCGTAGGCGCTGCGATCGTGCTCGAAGTTCTGCACGGTCATACCTATCTCGCGCCTCCGGAGAATGCGTAGACCACCACGACGTGTACAACCATCACCATCAGCAAACCGTACGTCAAGGGAATGTGTACAAACAACCAGCCCTTCAATGCACATTGGCAAGCGTATCGATAATCCAGATCGTCCTTGAGGCACACGAGTTCGGCGATTTGGGTCAGGCTTTCACGATCGCTCTCCTTGACGTACCGCCTCAGCGCGTCGATCTCGTCGAGCAACGCCTGTCGTTGTCGTGTCGATTGGCCGAGATGGCTCCAAAGATTCTGCGGCCCGGCGAAGAACCGCACCAATCGGTCCTGATAGAGCTGAGAGATCGCGGTTACGTTCCCGGCATTGACAGATTCGAGGGCGAGCATCTCGGCCCGCTCGCGCAGCTGTCGGCGAATGGGGCCGATGCGCTCAAAGATTACATTTTCACCACGGCTATTGATTCGAGGCGGCAGCGTCCTCGTCAGCACAAGGCCGACCAGCCCACTCGCCGCGACTCCCACATATAAGGCCCCAAGCAGGATCTCCAGCCCGCCGTTCGGCATCACGTATCCAATGTGGACGACAAACACCACGACGCTCACGACGCCCGCATACACATGCACCTGCAACCACGCCGAGGATGAAAACAGCGGGATAACGGACAACTTCTTCCGCACGTTGTAGGCCGCGAGCAAAAACATGAGCACGAGCATCGCCCATCCGCTGATGTAGGCTGTCTGCATGAGCGCACCGCGCGCGATCCAATCACCCGCGATGATCAGCATGCCTCCGATCAAGGCGAGGGTCAGGTTGCGCAGCCGGCGTCGAGCGAACGTCATCATCGATTCAGAAACCTCTCCACGGCCCGCGTGTCCATCATGTCCAGGCGAACGAGGGCATCATGCGGACAAGCTCGCTGACACGGAGGATCGCCGGGCTGATCGACGGACAGATCGCACTTGGTCGCTTTGAGAATCGGTGTCTGTGAATGTTCGTCCAGGACGAAGTCGCCGGTCTCGTCGCGGATCTCCACCATGCGGATATTGTGATACGGGCAACTGTTGGCGCAGGTAGCGCAGCCGATGCAGGTCAGATCGTTGATCACGACCTCGCCACCCTGCAAATCGCGGTGGATCGCCCCGGTCGGGCAACCGATCATGCAAACAGGGTCGGCGCAATGCATACACGCATTCGCCACCAGATAGTGGTCGAACTGTTTGCCGTGTCGAATGAAACGCGGATTCCCATCATGCGCTTCCGCACACGCGCGCACGCAATCGTCGCAACCGGTGCATCGGTTCAGGTCGATCAGCATCGTAGAAGCGCCGTTGATAAACCGGTTCTCGACAAGGAACTCGAGCATGCCGGTCTCGATTCGTGCCGGCGACTGGTCCCAGCGGCGGTCAGCGTCATGGGGCGAGCGCTCTGTTTTGCTCGGAACCTTAGAACTGCGCCTGGACAGGATATATTTCTCGACAATCACGGTGGGCACACGCAGGATGTCCACATAACCCAAAGCACGAATCGTCCGCTTGAACGGCACCGCGCGATCCCTCTGGAACGCCTCGGCCAACTCCTCGAATCCGTAGCTCTGGCCTCGGCCGAGATAGCTGATCGTCCGCTCACCGTCGCCGTATTTGCAACTGACGCGGGCGAATCCGGCACGGATCAGGATCAACCCGTCGGGATAGTGGCCTTGCTCAGCGATGATCGGCTCATGCGCCAGGCGGCGAGCCGGATCCTGAGCGGGCAGGCGCTTGAACGAACCGTACCAGTCGAACTCGCCGAACGTCTCGAAGGTGATCTGGTCTGCGACCTCGTCGAGCTCGGCTTCGCTGAGGTCACGGAACATATCTGTGGCTAGCAACTGGCTCTTGAGGCTCCGCTCTCGATAGAGTTGATCAACGTGATCGCGGATGGCCTCGGATCGGCGCCGGATGTCGCGGAATCCCTGCCAGCGCATCTCCAGCAATTCGCAGTCAGTCTCGGCGAAGACGGTGGCGGTGCGCGGGATGCGCGCCAGCGCCGCTAGTTCGCCAAAGAACGAACCCTCGGAAATCGTGGCGGTGCGGTGCTCGTCCAGCACGGTCGGAACATCCTGGAGGAAGATGCGGGCCTGCTCACCCTCGCCTCGTTGAGCAGCGCCCGATCCGTGCGCGACATACCCTTGAACGTCGCGGTATTCGGTCGTGCGGTGATTCGTCCAGAGCTGGGCGATGGTGCGGAGCAGGCCCTTGCGCGCCGGTTCACGTCGTCCAAGCATACGCGCAGGCATCGAGTCGATGGCAACCCGAACCGTGCCCGCCATGATGAAGAACAGCGAGCTGCCGTAATCACCCTCACGCACAATGATGTCCCCGGGGCGGGCGCGAACGATTCGGCAGTCGTTGAGAATCAATTTGTGCAACGGCAATGCCGTGGGGAACCGTTCGGGGTCGATCTGGGAGAACGGCTCAATCGACAGCACGCGATCGACATCGGCCTCCGCCATATCCGGATCAAAGGGAGTATCCCACCGCTGGGGCCTGGAAATGACAGCGGATCGCTGCGCCATGCGGGTTCCTTCACCGCCGCCGGCGGCATTCCTATTAGGGCTGCGCCGTCCCGTGATACTTCTCCGGGCCGGGAATGAGCGCGTCCAGCGGCGGTCGCGGTCCCAGATTCGATCCGTCGTGTGTGTTGACAAACTGCTCGGACAGTGCAGCCAACTGATCCGGCAGTTCGTTCAGCAACGCCTGATTGATCTTGACACGTCCCTTTTCATCCCGCTCAAGCGAGGACATGAGGCACTGAATCTCTGGAAGTGAGACGCGGCTGAGAATCTCGTCAATACGCTTAACCGCACGGTTCTTACGCTTTATCATCGCATCGCGATAGGCCCCGCGTTCAGTGATTTTGGACATCCCTCGAAGGGCGTACTCCAAGTCGGTCAACGCCCCAACAACATATAAGACGCGCTTCCGCTCCACCGAAGCCTCGCGGTTGCCCTGATCGGGATTCTGGAAATAGTTGTGGCGAACCTCACCCTGGGACCAGGAGACCAGCTCGAAGTCGCTGCCGGCGGGGTGGCCGCCGACGTTGACTAGCTTCTCGTTCGGGACCGAGTGGCACGAGTAGCAATTCCGGGCGACGAGATACACGTTGGCCGGCCGGAGCATGCCGGACGCGTCACAGGCCTTCAGACGCATCGCCCGGTGCTCAGGCGTTTCTGTTTCCTTGGTTTTGTTCGCGCCATAGTCATTGTGTACGTTGATCCAATCGGCGGCGGCGCCGTGGCACGATTCGCAGGAGACGCCGCTCACCGGCTTGGGTTTCTCATCCACGACCCTTGCGGTGTAATGGCAGTTGACGCATAGGTCGTTGCGTTTGATTCCGCCTTTAATTTCGAGCGCCGAAGCGATCTCCCGCGCTCTGGGCTTGCGGTGCATGGTGGTCCAAGTCGCAAAGTGCGTGGATCGCTTCCACGCCTCCATCTCACGGGTGTGACATTCGCCGCAGGCATCCGCGCCCTGCACCTTCGCCAGATCAAGCTCCGGCGGGAAGGCCGCGAGGCTCATCGGCGCTATGGCAGACGACACCTGCACGAACGATGTGGGAGTCGTTGCGATGTGCGGATTACTTCGCGCTGCGACTCCGTACGACGCGCCCAAACCGAGCGCCCCAAGCACGAGTATGACTGGCACGAGCCATCCTCTACGGTGAACAACGGCCTGCATGGAATCACTCCTTTTCATTCTCGCTGAACGTGCAACGAGCTCCTACGCATCGAGCACGAGCGGTCCTTTGGGTTTACAGACACACGTGAGGCAGGATCCGGCCTCGGGTTCGACCCCCGTCTCAGTAGCGTACACTACCTCGCCTGATTTGATCGCGGTCAGGCAGGTTCCGCAGTTGCCGGCCCGGCAGCCGGAGTCGATTTCGATGCCATGATCCTCGGCGAATTCTAGCAGCGAATCGTAGCTGGGGTCCCAGGCTAGCGTCTTTCCCGACTTGCTGAACGTGACCTGAGCCGCGGGAGCATCCGCTGCCGCCGACGGATCGGCCTTGGGCGCTGTCTGTTTCACCGTGGCGGGACCGAACGCCTCGAAGTGGATACGGCTCTTGGGGACGCCCCACTCCTGCAGCCCGGTCGTGAGCGATTGCATCATCGGCGGGGGACCGCAGATATAGAAGTCGTAGTTGTTCGAGGGCAGCCGTCGCTTGAACAGCTCGATACTCACCCGCTCGGCATCGTCATAGTGCTCGCCCTCGGCATCGTTGGGGCCGGGATCGCTGTAGCAAATGTTCAGATGAATGTGGTCGTGTTGGGCCGCGATACTGCGGAAGTGATCGCTCAAGATGTGCTCGGAACTGTTGCGGACGCCGTAGAAGAACCAGGTCTCGCGCTTGGAGGCGTCGGCCACGACGGCGTTGAGCATGCTCAGCACCGGGGTCACGCCGACCCCCCCGCCCACAAGCACGATCGGGTCTTGCTTGGAGAGGTCGAGAAAGAAGTGCCCGGTCGGGGCCTTGACATCGAGGATGTCGCCTTGCTGTACCTGGTCGTGGAAATAGTTGGAGGCCAAACCCGACGGCGCACCCGGCTTGTCCCGCGGCGGCCCAAGGCGCTTGATCGATAGTCGGTAATACGAAGTACCCGGCGCATCGGACAACGAGTAACAGCGGACGGTCGGCTTGTCCCGGCCGGGGATGTCAAGCTTGAAGGTGAGGTACTGGCCGGGGCTGAATCCAGGCAGGTGCTTGCGATCGTGCGGGACGAGATAAAAGGAGCAGATATCGCCGCCTTCGTCCACTTTGCGCTGCACCTCGAATTTGCGATACCCGGTCCAGGCCGAGGTCGCCTGTTCCCGTTGGGCGCGGAGCGCTCGAGCGGCGGCGACGCGATGCTCGAACAATTGGATCTCCATCCCGCGCCGAGCTTGTTCGTGCCCAAGGCGGCGGATTGAGCCCGTGAGCGCCACCAGCATCTGCACGACAATCAGCCCGAGGATCGCGGCCCCGATGATCCAGACACTATCGGCCATGGGCGATCTCACCGCACCGTTGAACGTCGTGCACGTGCTCGTTCAGGTCATCGGTTGGCGTTCGAACCGCCACGGTGGGGCCTGAGATCGAGCCTCGCTTAGAACTTGAACTGGAGCTCAACACGCGCGCCATAGGCCTCGTCGCCCTCCTCGGGAATCGCTCCGAAGACATCGAAACGCAGGATCGTATGTTGCCCGATCGCCTGTTGATAGCGAGCGCCGAGCGCGAAGATCGAGGCTCCATCGCCCTTAGTGCCGGTACGTCCGCCGGCTTCGAGAATCAACTGCTTACGGGTCTCGTCGAAGAACATCTGGTATCCAATGGCTCCGCCGACGGCGTTGTCGGCGCGATTCCCCAGGGCAGCGCCATAGTTGCCCAGCCCGACAGCGGCAAACAGAACGCCAGTGCGGCCGAGCGGGCCGCCGGTCGCCGGGCCGCGAGCCGCCGAGGCGAACTCGTCGATTCCCCAGAAGCCGTTGACGTATACCAGGTTGTTGGTGTGGTGCGGGGTCCACGACACCTCGGAGAACAGCAGGTGGCCGGTGCTCACGGCAGCGCTTTCATCATCCAGGGCGTACGAACCGAGCACCCGAAAGGCCGTGTTGAAATGGCGGAGTCTCTGGATCGCCCCGGCGCCCCAGTAGAAGCCATCGGCGCGACCCTCATCATCATGGATGTAGACGGCGTCGAACTGATAGGTGCTGGATGGGAAATCCGACTCCGTGAACAGCGCGAACATATTCGTCCCGCCGGTCTCTTCATTATTGTCCCGGTGGATGTTGTCCCAACCGTAGAAGAAGGTCAGCCTCAAATCCGATCCACCCTTGGGCGTAAGCGTATCGCGCACGAGGGCCACGCCGTCGATTGTGTCGTTGATCAGCAGGCCCTCCTGAAACACCAACGGCTGTCGACCGACCGAAAATCCCCAGTCGTTGGTTCCAAAATCTGACCGATCGAGGTTGGGCAGCAATTCGCCGATGTCGCCCTCAAAGAAGAACGTTGTAAGCCGCCCGTTGAACTCGTCGAGCCAGCCGTCCGCCTCGCCGCCCGGTTCCAAGGCGTAGCCGGTGAATCGCCCGTCCTGATCCAGCGGTCTCATCCCAACGAGAATTCGCTCCGTGCTCGTCAGTTGAAGATTACCGAACAGGTCGAGGCGGTTGACCCATTCGGTGAACTTGTCCGTGCCATCGTCGAAGGTCTGGAACGCCGTGCGGTACGTTCCGTAGATAAGCAGCGCCGGCTGCCACACCGCGCCGCCGGGCACTTCAAACCCGGGATCCAGCGTACCTGTCCCGAGGAACCGCGGGCCGAGCTCCAGAATCGGTTTCGGCCGTTGGGGAAATCCCTCGAGCTTCAGCGGGATCGGTTCATCGGGGAATCGCGCGGCGCTTTCCTGTTCGTGCGATTGCTCTTGACTGTGGTGAGCGGCGTCCTGCCCAAACGCAACCGGCGTCAGGCATCCAAAAACGAGCCCGTACGCCGCACCGCGTTGCCGCCATCTTGATGTGCCGTTGTTGAACATGCTCATCGGGCCGTGACTCACTGCTGCTTGTTATCCGGTCGGCCCCGCCTTGGCGCCCGCCGCGCCGTCGGCATGAACATCGAAGGTGACTTCCTTTTCCCATAAGACAATGTGACCGTCTCGGATACCGTCCGCCAGCTCGCGCGGCGTCATGTCGTAGTCGATTCCCGCCAGGATGATCTCACTGAGCAGGTTGACGGGGACCATCGCCGCGATGAGTTTGATATTGGCCGCGTACGGACCATTGCCGGTCAGTTTCGACTTGTCCACTTCGTAGTGCCCCCAGCGCTCTTGAAGCGGCGGAATGGTCTTCCGGTGCTTGCGCGCTCCGGCGGGGCGGCCGTAGATGATCGTCGGCCTGGATTCCGGTCGGATAAACGGCAGCGGATCGATCGAGTAATTGATGGGCAAGACCTGCTCTCGTTCACCACCACGGAGATTGCGGGTGATGAACTTCGATTGCAGGCTGAACAACTGTTCATCCAACGGCAGCTCACCGTCATGCACGTACAACGAGTGCAGGTCGCGCACGTCGCCGTTCGGATCCAGATCGCCCGATTGCATCACGACCCGGCCGGCGCGATCGGTTACCGTAACGCGCAGAAACACCAGACGCTCGGCATCGAAACCGGTTGGTACTTCGTGGCCGTCGGTCCCGTTGCGCACTTGCACCTTGAACTTGATCCCGGTCTCGTCAGCCTTTTGCGTAACGATCTCACCCAGGACGTAACCCACACGGAGAATCGCCTCGCGCTGGTCTTGCCCCCAAGCCAGCAACTCGAGGTTCTCCTGGATGATGTCGCGCGCATCGTATCGGTCGTCGATCGAGTCCCAACGAACGGGAAATTCGTAGTCTTGCGGTACGTTGTCTTCGAAATCATCGGTCCCCCACCCTGCCTTGTGATCGAAGGTCAACCATTCGCGGATCGTGGCAAGTCCTTCGGCCGTGGGATCGTCCTTCTCAGACTCCTCCTTCACGGCCTTGGCGTTCAAGGGGAAGATGCCGGGATGAATGATCGGATAATCCGGGCCCGCAAAGTAGTGATTGGTGATCTTGCGATCACGGGTGGGCACACCGCCGACGATAGCGGCCGGCCCCGTCGCATACCCCGAAACAACGCCGGGCTTCACGCCCATGTGACAGTCCTGGCAGCTCACGCCTCGCTTGGCGGCTGGTGATTGCTTGTAGGAGCTGAACGCCTCCTCCAAACGAAAGCCGTTGACCAGCGTGACGTCGTGGCATGTTCCGCAGAAACCCGACTTGTCGATCTGGAAGAACTTGACGACTTCGGTGTGAATCTTGCGACCCGGTTCGTTGGTCGTCACCACACGATACTTATCCGGGTTGGCCAGCACCCGAGCCAATTCGTCGTTGCCGGTTGGGCCGTACACCGGCGAGAGAATATCACCCTCGATAATGGCCAACCGTCCGCTGATCTTTCCGTACGCCTTGTTGACGCGGTGACAGGCGATGCAGGTCACGCCTTCACGCGACGTCGGATGACGATCGATGTTGCTCATGAACTCCGGCTCGCCGAGGTTCATCCCGACCGGTGAATGGCAGCGAATGCAAAAGTCGCCGTTGGTCCCGTTGGTCAGCATGAGAATGGTCCCGTGCATCGCGTTGAAGACGGGGCTCATTTGCGCGTAGGCGTGCTGTGACACCGACCACTCGCGATAGTGCTTGGGATGGCATGTCGCGCACGCCGTCGCCGGGGGGAATCGATCCGCCAGGAAGACTTGTTCATGGGCGATATCAGCCGATGGTTGTATCGCCGCGGTGTCGTTCGCAGGCTTGGGCTCGTCCAGCAGGTCGTCCTCCTCGCCAAACAGATCGTCCTGCTCGCCCAGCAGATCATCCTCGTCGCGATCAGGAGGCTGCGTGTCATCTTGGGCAAGGAGCGCCCGATTCAAAGGAGGGCGACTTGCGTCGGCTGGACCTGACTGCGCTGTCGGGAGTCCAGGAGTAACCGCCAGTTGGGCCAGCGCCAATGCGACCCAGAGCGGTTTCGATCCGATCACCAGCGCATGCAGTCGTACCACGGTGCTTCTCCTCGCCGTTACACCTTACCGGTTGGTACCGTGAGGGCATGGTACCGATCACGAGGGCCGTTGGGTGAGAACGAAAACCGAAACGAGACCCTTGCCGCAGCCAATCACGCTAGGGCCTTGATCCCAGAGAGGGAAGCAGCGGGTTGGCCTCGAAAACGGCAGTTTTTCCTTGCCAGAGGGTGTGCCCAAGTGGTAGGTTAGAGGGGCGGCAGCGCGGCCTGACAGCGAGGGCAGCCCTGGCCGGGCCAGAGCCTTACGCGGTCTGTTCTCATTGACCAACTGAGGCCGAGCGGACCGCCGCGTGCCGAGACCCGCTTGCCGGGGATCGCCCGGCCATCGATGGGTTTCACTATGTGGAGGAGTGTGATGAAGAAGCTTTTTAGCGCAGGATTCGTGGGCGTGGTGGCGATCACGCTGACAGCAACGGCGACGGCCTCCGGGCCGAAGTGGCAGGAAATGGGTGACGCGGGCTCGGGCCCCGGCGGAGCCCAAATTACCATAGGCAACGGCACGCTGGGGTTTATCAACGGCGGCCTGGGCATGTCAGCGCTATTCGGCGGGATGGTCGATTTCGAGGACATGTTCCTGATCAATATCGTCAATCCGACGATCTTCCGCGCCACCACCGATCCCCTAGATGGTGAACTAGGCAACGCCTTTGCGGATTTCAATACCCAACTGTGGCTCTTCCAGCCCATGATGGGGGCCCCCCTCGATGCCCTGGGGATTGTCGGGAACGACGATCACCCTGTTACGTTTTCACAATTCTCTTTGCTCCTGCCTGATCCGACGGATGGCTTTAAGGGCGGCGGCGTCGTCACGCCCGGGCTCTACTACATCGCGATCACTCGTTTCGATAACGACCCGGTCAGCATGAGTGGCGAGATCTTCGACCAAGTCTTACCGACGGAGATCTCCGGCCCCGACGGGCTCGGTGGCGGTGACCCCATCAGCGGATGGACCGGCGACGAGGGCACGTTCAAAGGTGCCTACCGAATCGCCCTGCAAGGCGTGGAGTTTGCGGAGATCCCGGCGCCGGGCGCCCTGAGCCTCCTGGCCCTGGCTAGTTTCACCATGAGGCGTCGGCGCCGCCGATGACCGGCGGTCGGTCGCAACCGCTCGCTGATATGAATCCCAAGTGATTCTCGTGCGTCTGGCGGGTCCCCTACGTCATCCGGGCGGTTATTGAAGCCTGCTTTGACCGGTCGGGACGAAGCATGGCGCCCGCCCGCAGATCGATGGCACTGCCTTTGACAGGTTGGCGTCAGCCTAGGGCTTCGTGCTTTGGGCCCGAAGTGCGCGGTATTGAGCCGCCTTCTGAGGCTTGTCCCACGCCTCGTAGAGGCTGATGGTGCGGTCCAACGCCCTCAGCGTGTGCTGCTGCTGCTCGCCCCAACGATCGCGAATGATCGGCAAGCTCTCAACCAGCAGCGGCTCCGCCTGTTCATAGCGGCCCAAACCGACCAGACACTCACCCAGTGCGCTTTGGGTCTCGGCGATTCGTGACGGAACCGGAGGGGATTCATGCTCCCGGATGGCAAGGGCCTTGCGCAGTTGGACCTCGGCCTCACCAAACTCACCGCGCTTCACGTGAATCTCACCGAGCAACTGCAAGGAGTCCGCAATATCCGGGTGCTGTGCGCGCAGTAACGTTACTTGCAGTTCAAGGGCCTCGTGGCACCATCGTCGCGCCTGCTCCAAATCGCCCTGGTTGAACATCAACTGGGCGAGCGCATGGCGGGTCTTGGCAACCGACGAATGCTCGTTACCGAACTCCGCTTCCTTCAACGCCAGGGACTCAAGGAATTGTCGCTCGGCCTTGACGTACTCACCCCGTGCTGCCAGGCACATGGCCAGCTTGTCCAGGAGCCGGGCATAGTAGAAGGGCTGACTGTGGTCCAGACCGAGCTTTTGGCTCAAGTCTAAACATTCGTCCAAAAGCGGTTCGGCCTCAGCATACCTCTCCTGATCCAGAAAACATAACGCGAGATTGTTCAGACTCTGGGCAATCAATTCCCGATTCTCGCCGATCGCCAGCCGACGTCGAATGTCGAGTGCCAGGCGGTTTTTCTCCTCGGCCTCGGCGAACTTTGCCCTGAGCCTTAGGCATGCCCCCAGATTGTTCAAGACCTCAGCTACTTTCAGCGAGTCATCGCCGGACTCTTGACGGTAGTACTTCAGCGCCTCCCGATAGTGAACCTCGGCGCCTTCAATGTCGCCATCAAGCCACAATTTGTCACCAAACCGAAGTTCGGCTCTTTGCCATTGTTCCGTGATCTGCCGGCGGAGGTTGCGCTCGTGGAGTAAAAGCCCTCCCGTAATCGCCAGGAGAACCGCGAGCACGATCGCCGCAATGGCGCCGAGGCGAGAGAGGCGCTTGCGCCAGGCGGCGCGTCGGCGCTGGGGCAACGTCTCTAACCGCTTGGCCAATCCCTGGGCGCTGCCCATGCGCTGCTCTTCATCACCTTCGACGCACACAGCGATGTCTTCACGCAGGACGGGGTCGGTGATGTCACGTTCCCACCCTTGCGCCAACGGGCGCTCCAGATCCCCCACCGCCATCTGATACAGGAACACGCCCAGCGCGTAGATATCGCCGAGCACGGTGAACGGCCGGCCCGCCAGCAACTCCGGCGGCGCATACATGCGGGTCGTCGCTAAGCTGGAATCATCCGTAGTATGATCGGACGTGAACCCAGCCATTGTGATGTTGCGATCCGTCAGTTGATCATGATCAGTAAGTGTCCCAATACCGAAATCCGCCAAGCGCGGTCGCGGCTGACCGTCCTCATTCTCGTAAATCAGGATGTTTCCCGGCTTGATGTCCTTGTGCAGAATCCCGACTGAATGAGCCGCAGCAACGGCCCGCGCCGTCTGTGACACTAAATCCAGCCGCGTCTGTAGCGGCACCCGATCGATTCCGCCCTGGTCCTGGGCCCAGTCGATCAGACTTCCACCGGACGTAAACTCACTTTCCAGGAAGAACGGCGGCTCTTCGAGCTGCACTTCGAACAGCCGAGCGATGTCCTTGCGATCACCCAGCGCATCACGCAGCAAACGAAACAGCGTCAGCTCGCGCTTCAACGAGCGCAACCGATCAGCGTTGAAACAGAATTTGAAGACACGGCGTCCTTTGGTTCGTTTGTGTTCAGCCAGCCAGACTTCGCCGAAGCCGCCTTCGCCGAGCTTGCGCGCGAGAATCCAGCCTTTCCGCTGAGGGACGGGCAGTCCACCGGCAGGTCGCCAGCCGAGCGTTTCCTCGTCTCCAGCGGCGACGGAGCGACGAGCCTTGGCCGAATCCGGCGGCGCGCACAGCGGCGCCGCCTCAGCAACGCCGACCTCGAAGATCTCGACCGGCTCGTCGCATCCTTTGAGCACGTAGGGCCCGTGGGCCATCCACTTCGTGTTATCCGGCGCATCGTCGCTGCCCACCACCCCCCGGCGCGCCAGATCAAAGGCGCTGCGCGTGATCAATGTCTGACCGCCCATTGCCAGCGACATGATGCGAGCAGCCATCGGCTTGGCAAGCCCCTCCACCTCTACCGGTTTCGCGCCGCGAGCTACATCTTCCGGAGCGTTGCGTTGAACGATCAGTTCCCCAAGATGGATGCCCGTTCGAACCTGAAGCGTCGTACCCAGTTCGGCTGAGAGTTTGGCCAAGCCCTCGTGGTAGGCAAGCGCATACAGAACAGCATCAACCGGCCGGGCGAACAGCATCAGGAACCCGTCCGTCTTGTCGATCTCCTGGCCGCCATAGGTTTTGAGTAAATCGCGGGCCAACCGATCCTGTTGGCCGAAGATCGCGGCCGCCTTGGTGTCACCAAGCCGATCGACCAGGCTTGTGGAGTCCACAAGGTCGGTCAGCAGCAATGTGGTGACAACGGTCTTGGCGGCAAGCTCGGGCTGATCCGAAGCGACGTCCATACACGACCCCATTCCACACTGTGCGCTATATCTACAGACCGCTGCCAGTGTGGGGCATTAAGTGTACCGGAGCGGCATGGTTTCGAGCGAGTGGGATGGGAAGTACAGATTCAGCGATCTACTCGCTCCGGGGGCCGGGGGCCGAGGGCTGGGGGTCATCGCTCTCTCAGTTGTCATCCGCGGTCGAACAGCAGGCTTGCAGCCGCTGGAGGAGTTCATTGAGGCTCGGTAGCCCTCCGTCGGCGTAGATCCGGCAGCGCAGCGCCGGCCGATCCGACGGGCTCCGCCCCATCAGGTCAACTCCGTTGACCAGAACTGTGGGCGATCCATAACACAGCCGCGGATCGTCCTTTGCCAACTCCAACAAGTTGACCTCCGTGACCTTGAGATCAATCCCAAGCTCCGCCAGCGCCTTGGTCAGCCGTTGACGCAGTTGCGGCGTGTTGGGGCAAGAGGGAAATGATAGGAATTGGAGATTGACCGCCTGCCGGTTCTCCAGAAGATAGGCGTCGCGTTTTTCCTTTGGCCACGATAAGAACGCCGTTTCACAGCCGGCGCAGCAGATGCCGATGGTCCGGCCTTGGTAGGAAAAGGTTGGAGCATCCGCACCGAGCAGCGCACCAGAGATTGGACATGTTGCATTGAGTCGAGCCGCCGGACGCGAGGTTGCTCCGGCTGGTCGGGTCGCGGCGCCGTTGCGGTCAGTTTGTGTGGACACGATGGCGGCGTCGAACCCGGCCTTCTTCACGGCATCGACGAGTGTATTGTTGCTCACCGCATTGGGCGAATCGAGCACCACCCAGGCCAGTTTGCTCTGAAGATTCACCTCGACCTCACTCACGCCGTCAAGCGCTGCGATCGCCTTCGTCACGGAATCAACGCATCCCTGGCACATCATGCCGTTGACCTGCAGCATTGTCCGATCGTCCGTCGCCACTGGCGCTGGGGCGTCTTTGAGCGTCCCGTCGGTAGCCGACTTCTCCCCCGAAAGTATCTTGCCGGTGGATTCCCGCAAAGCGTCAACGAGTCGCTGACCCGGGCGAAAACGCGCTGCGTCCGCGCGCCGACCGCCACCGAGTTGATGCACCCAATCGACCGGCTTCGGCGGCGCATCGGTCCATTGCGCATCCTTGTCGTAGTACAAATAGATATCCCACGCTGGCCCGGCATTCTCGTAAAGCAAGTCCTTCGCAATGGCGTAACCGGACTTGCGATCCGGGTCGTAGAACTGTTTCACTCTCGGATCATCGAAGATCGCTGCTGATTTTGTAGCAGCCGCTGCATTATCGCTCGGCAACATGTCGATCCACACGATGCTGACATGAATATCCGCATTTGGGTAGGCGTTCAACACGGAATCGCGAACAGCTTTTGCGCCGAACACACAGGCCGGGCACGTTGAAGAAAGCAGCGCTACGAATCTCGGCTTGCCTCGGCCACGGTTGAAATAATCGATCAACGGATGAAGTGAACTCTTCAACGAGATAGGTTCAGCTTGAGCTTCCTGCGAGATCATGGTTGGCGAAACCTCCGACAGCGGCTCGCCGGGGCCGACTGGACAGCGGTCCTTGCGTACCAAATCACATGTCAACGGACAAATGATCTTGCCGGGACAATCCGGGCGATCTTGGGCCCTCGCCTCTGCTGGCGCAAGGCCTATGGCGGCGAGACAAGTCATCAGTTCGATCGACATAGGAGCATTAGACATTGTGAATCTCCTGGAACGCAGAGTCATGGCCGTTGGGAATGTGGGGCTGAGCCGCTTGTTCGTATTGATCACGCCAATCGTTCATACCGCCGCCATCGTTAGTGCTTGAGCATCGAGCTGAGCGCCTGCATGGCTGAGGTCATGCGCTTTTCGGCTTCGAGTTGACCGCAACTTGTCAGACAGTTGAGCAACTCTTCCTCAATGAGCTTGACGGTTATGCGATTCAGAGCCGCCTTGACGGCCGCAGTCTGCATCAGAATCTCATCGCAGCATCGCCGTTCCTGGACCATTCGCTTGACGGCGCCAACGTGGCCCTCGATCCGGCTCAGGCCGTTGGAAAGGGCCTTGATGGTCTCATCCGACAAGTACGTCTTTTTCGTCGTTTCGGTATCAGGCATGGGTATCTCCATCTACCTACAATATCCCCCCGGGGGGGATATGTTCCCGCCGAAGACCGAAAAGCCGGATTTTCTTGGGTTCAGCCCCGCCAGGGCCTCAGGAGGGCGGTTTCGCGGCCCCCTCGCGGTAGTTTGGCCGGTGGATGAAGGCTGCTACCTCGTCCCCGGCGAGCCCATCGCACCCGTCGAGAAAGGATTGATCGACGAGCGCACAGACTACGAGTCGAGCGATGATCAAGGGAGGCAGCGCGACGACCTTCGTAACGGACATGGCCACAGCGGCGGCGTTCTACACCGAAATCCTCGGGCTCCGCCTTCAGTACCGGGCTGGAAGGATCATTTCGCAATGATCGACGTGGGCGACGGCGCCGTCAAGCTCGCGTTCCTTAGCGATCCTGACGGCACCGGCCTGTACCTCTGTGAAGCGGCGCAGCCGCTGTAGGGCGCCAACCCGCGCACACCATCGGCTCCCGAACCTCGCCGGTCATTCGTCGCGAGGCACAAGCCCGTCACGCTGCGCAGCTCAAGCTCAGTCGAAGTGCTTGTCCAGTAGTTTCGCCAGCGACGAGCCGCCGCGCAACGTGCGGAACCCGCCTTTGAGGGCCGCGTCGATCGTGCCCCAGCGCTCGTTCTTGGTCCCGGTGATCCGGCCGGCGTCTTTGGTCGGCCAATATCCGGTTCGACGATGGTGGGACTTCGCCCAAGCCAGGACCTGTTTGATCTTGAGGGGCCCACCCTTTTTTCGATACGGCCGATCGCGGTGCGTGGACAAGAGCTTGGCCAACGACGATCCGCCGCGGTGCCCACGACGACCATGCCGCAGTGATTCGTGTACCGCCGACCAGTTTTCGCCTTTTGCCCCGGGGATCGTGCCGGACTCGCGCGTGGGCCACTTGCCCGTTCGCCGCTTGTGAGCATCGGCCCATTTGAGAATCTTCTTGACCGGCAGCGACGGCTGGGCGAGACGATTGCGCACGCCTCGGCTTTTATCCAGAAGCCTGGGCAAGGATGAATCGTCCGGAAGTCCACGGCTCCCGGTTCGGAGTGCGGCGTTGAGTGCCGACCAAGTCTCGCCGGCCGCGGCGCGCACCCGCCCGGAGGTTGCCGTGGGCCATTTTCCTGTGCGACGACGGTGCGCGTCGGCCCATACGAGTATCTTCTTCGTCGTCAGTTTCGTTTGTTTCTTCGGCATTGCCTTCTCCTTTTCTAACCCATAGTTGCGCAGACATTTCCACAGACCCGGCGTGCCCCCTTCCAACGAATGACATCCCCCATCTTGCCGATGGTAAACTCATCGGCCACAATCCGCAAGCGAGCGCGTCCGTCATCGGCGGTCGGTCGGCCTACGCCACCGTGCTTCCACCTCGGCTCACCGGCGATTGGGGCGGATGGTGTACCGCGCCGCGCTCATTCTTTCAACCCCAAATGGGCAAGATACGCAGAAAGATCAGGCTCCCGGGCCAAATAGTCGCGGACGAGGTCCAGCCCGTCGACGGCGCCGCCCCGAGCCAGGATCGTGCGGCGGTAGTATCGTCCCGCCTGCGGATCGAGCAAGCCCAGCTCCTTGAACCGCTGAAACATGTCCGAAGCGTACACCAGCGACCATTGATACCCGTAGTACCCGGCCTGATAGCCCGTCAGGTGGCCGAAGGCGGCCTGAAAATGCGTTGACGGCACCTGGTCGTACAGCTCGACCTCGCTGAAAAGGCTGATCCCGATCTCGGTGGTGAACCCCGGCTCTCCCGGCTCGGCCGTGTGGTAGGCCATATCCACCAGCCCGTAGTAAAACTGATGTTCCGCCAACATCCCCGAACCCAGGTGCCGGGCACGAATCATGCCCTCCACGAGCCGGCTGGGGATTGGCTGGTCCGTCTCGTAATGACGGGCGAAGGTCTTGAGCACCTCAGTGTCCCATATCCAGTTCTCGAACATCTGAGACGGCGCCTCGACGAAGTCCCGCTCCACGCCGGTCCCCGCGAACCGCCAGTAGTTCGCCTCGCTCAAGATTGTGTGAAGACAATGGCCGAACTCATGGAAGAAGGTCTCCACTTCATCGTGGGTCAGGAGCGAAGGCTTGTCCAAGGTCGGCTTGGAGAAATTACAGACCAGCGCCGCCAATGGCTTGGTGACGCGGCCGTCCGACCAGACCTTGTGCTGCGCCAGACCCCACTGTGCCGCATGGCCGTATTTATTGTCGCGCGGATGAAGGTCGAGGTAGAAGTCGCCCAGCCGCTCGCCCGTTGCGGTGTCGTACACCTCGAAGAGGCGCACATCGTCGTGCCAGAGCGGCCGGCCGGCATCGCCCGCGGTGGCCGTCACTTCCTTGTACTCCAGGCCGTACAACAACTGCGTGATGCTGAACAACCCTTCGATCACGCGCTTCAGGGGGAAGTACTCGCGGACCTGCTGCGAGTCCACCGCATATTCCGTCTTCTTGAGCCGGTTCTGATAGAAGGACATATCCCATGGAAACAGCTTGGCATTTGAGTTGCCGGTATACCCGCGCTTGGCGGCGACGAACTGTTGGTAATCCCGCTCAGCCTTGACACGCACAAGCGGACGAAGCTTCTCATAGAAATCCATGACGGTCGCGGCGTTCTTGCTCATCCGGACTTCGGTTTCGTAATCGGCTGGATGGGCATACCCCAGCAGCTCGGCCGCCTGATGACGAAGCCGGATGATCTGTTCGATCACGGCGACGTTCTTCTGCCCGGCCCGCCGCTTGTACGCCAGCCAAACCTTCTTCCGCGTCGTTTCATTCTCGCAATAGTCCATGATCGGCAGGAACTGGGGATACGACATGCCGACCAGATAGATATCGCCTGATCGTTTCAGACTTTCGTTGTCGAAGAACGAATCGGGCAGACCGCTGAGCTCTTCGCGGGTCAGCGGAACCATTGTCTCGTCATCATTGATGTTCTGGTCGAACGCAATGCTGAGGCGAGAGATCTCCTTTTGGATCTGTGTAAGCTCGTCGCGCTTGTCCGGGGTGAGTTGCATGCCGGCGCGGCGATAGTCCCGCATCGTGTAGGCCAGCAGTCGCTCCTGTTCGCCGTAGAGCTTCGGATTGCCGGCGGCGTACGCCTTGACCGCGTGGTACAGATCCTCACGCTTGGACAGGTCGATGAGCCATGCTTCGACATCCTGCGTGGCCTGGCGGCCTTGTTCACGTTCAATCCTGTCGGTCGACACGTACGCTAGGAACTGCACCATGTTCGTGTCGAGTTCCAGCTGAGCCTGGATGTCGTCGAGCGCCCCGATCGTGTTGTCGAACGTTCGCTGATCGGCGGAGATTTCCACGATGTCGACTACGCTGGCCTCAGCTCGCCGTAATGCCTCAGCGACGGGCGAACCCTCGGGGATGTCGGCAAGGGCGGACGCGGCGACTAGCCCCACCGCCAACAGAGCGACAGCCGGTCGGCGGAGTCGGTTGGAAAAATCTCGTTTCACTTGTGTATCCATTGGATGAATCCTTATTTCGTGATCGACAAGCCCCTCCCGATCGAGGGGCCATACCGGTGGCCCGAGGTCAGCAGCATACCTTGACGACGCCTGCACGTCAGTGCCCTCGCCGCAGAATACCGTCCCCAATTGGCATCGCCCAAGGCCAATTTCAATCGGCAGCCGGGCACGGCTCTGTTAGTATCTCCGGTCGAGGAGAATCGACCGCCGACCCCATGGGCCAGCGCCTGGCGGAACTGATCTTGTGATCGCAGTGAAGCCGGCCAGCCTGAGCAGGAGTCCACCACCATGCTGAGCACGTTCAAACAGCGATGTCTGCCTCACGTTCTCGTTGGAATGGCGCTTGTGATCGCCCAAATGAGCGGCTGCAAGGGCCTCACACGGGCTTCTGGGCCGGCCCAGGTACCCGTCCACGCCGCAGCGAGCTCCGCCGCCACCCCGACCCGTGCCGCCGCTCGTAGTGAGAACGACCCACGCCGATTCACGCAGAATCACTACACCAAGCACGAGTTTCAAGTTCCCATGCGCGACGGCGTGAAGCTCTTCACTTCGGTCTACGCGCCGAAGGACACCACCGAACACTACCCGATCCTCCTGCTGCGAACGCCATACAGCGTCGGACCCTACGGCCAGGACAAATACCGCCGCCGCTCACTCGGCCCGAGCCGACACTTCGACGAAGAGGGATACATTTTCGTCTATCAGGACGTTCGCGGGCGCTTCATGTCCGAAGGTGAATTCGTCAACATGAGACCTCACCTTGACGACAAGCCCAGCCCCTACGATATCGACGAGGCCTCTGACACCTACGACACGATCGAATGGCTCATACACAACATTCCCAACAACAACGGCAAGGTTGGAATGTGGGGAATCTCCTATCCGGGGTTCTATGCCGCAGCCGGGATGATTGATGCTCACCCCGCACTGATAGCCGTCTCGCCCCAAGCTCCCATCGCCGACTGGTTCTTTGATGACTTTCATCATCATGGGGCGTTTTTCCTTCCCCATGCGTTCAACTTTCTTGCGTCATTCGGCCGGGCGCGACCCGAACCGACCACCGAATGGGGGAAGCGCTTTGATCATGGCACGCCGGATGGATATCAGTTCTTCTTCGATCTTGGCCCACTGAAGAACGCTAATGATCGCTACTTCAAGGGGGAGATCGCGTTCTGGAACAAGATCGTCGAGCACCCCAACTATGATGAGTTCTGGCAGGCGCGAAACCTGCTGCCGCATCTTTACAACGTACCGCCCGCCGTGATGACCGTGGGCGGGTGGTTCGACGCTGAGGACCTCTACGGCCCGCTGAAGATCTACCGCGCCGTCGAGCGGAACAATCCCGGCGTCTTCAACATCCTCGTGATGGGCCCTTGGCCCCACGGCGGGTGGAACCGGATCGACGGGGACAAGCTGGGCTCCGTCCATTTCGGCGACAAGCACTCGGTTTTCTTCCGAGAGCAGATCCAACTGCCGTTCTTCAACTACTACCTCAAGGGCAAAGGAGCCTTGAATCTGCCTGAGGCCTACGCCTTCGAAACCGGAACGAATCAATGGCGGACCTTCGATCAGTGGCCCCCACGCGAAATTGAGCAACGTCAGTTGTATTTCCACGAAGCTGGGCGGCTGTCGTTCGAACCCCCAGCGACCCAAGACGACGCCTACGACGAATACGTCAGCGATCCCGCCAAGCCGGTTCCGTTCACCGAAGACATCGCAACGGGGATGACCCGCAACTACATGACGGACGATCAACGCTTCGCCGCTCGACGCAATGACGTGCTCGCCTATCAAACAGACGTGTTGGACGAGGACATCACACTCGCCGGTCCGATTCTTGCCGACCTGTGGGTTTCCACCTCAGGTACGGCTGGGGACTGGATCGTCAAGCTGATCGATGTGTTTCCCGACGACGCACCGGACTACGACGATACGCCGCCCGGCCGGCACATGGGCGGCTACCAGATGATGGTCCGCAGCGAGGTCATTCGAGGGCGGTTCCGCAATAGCTACGAGCACCCAGAGCCGTTTGTACCCAACGAGCCGACCAACGTCACGCTCGAATTGCTCGACGTGTTGCACACGTTCAAGCGAGGCCACCGCATCATGGTGCAGATCCAGAGCACGTGGTTCCCGCTGGTGGACCGCAATCCGCAGAAGTACGTCCCGAACATATTTCTCGCGGACGACGACGACTTCATAAAGACGACGAACCGCGTCTACCGCGCGCAGGATCACGCCACGCGACTTCGAGTCGGCGTTCTGACCGCACCCGCCCCGTAAGCTTTACCGCTTGAGCAGAATCCGCACGTTGACGAACTCGAAGTCGTCCAGGTCGCCGCCGCGTACGCTCTTGATTCGCAGCGTATTAGCGCCTTCGTGCAGCCAATCGGCCGGGAACTCAGCCAAGAATTCGCCGAAGCTTCCATCTCGCGGCGCCGTATCGAGGAATCGCTCAAGAAGGTTGCCGTTGATCCGAATCTCGTTGCGAACTTGCGCGCCCTTGACCATCAGCACGATCTGGGCCCGTTGAACGTACGGCGGAAGCTGATCCGCGGCCAACTCGAACTGAGCACGATAGATCGTTCCTTCGGCCTTTCTCTGGAATCGACTGTTGATGCGACCATCGAAGCGATCGTTCCCCAGATGATGGACTTCCGGGACCGCCTCGATCGCAATCACATCGTCGCGCATCGGATCGAGATGGAAGTCCCTCGTTACGGTCCCTCGACCTAACTCGTCCGATGCGACGTTGACGGCGTCCGGCACGTAGCCGTCGTGTGACACCGAGACCGCAAAGAAATCAGGAAGATCGGGCGTGATGAGCACGTACCGGCCGGACGCATTGGCCGTGGCCGTGAGCGGCAGGCCTTCAGTTCGATCCACGCGAATCACGGCACCGGGCAGCGGTGCGCCGCTCGTCGCATCCGTGACTACGCCGCGGATCATGTTCGGAACCTCCGCGGTTTCAGCGCTCAGGAAGCTCGGCAGATATCGGTAGTACACCTCGAGCGTCAGCGCGCAGATGGCGGTCTGGTAGACACGGCCCCCCACTTCGGCCCATTGACCATCAGGGTTCCAGCTTCCCGCGGCAAGGCCATCGGTCCGCTGATGGGCCACAAGCTGATCCTTGACGCGCTCGTTCCAGCGCTCCCACGCGGCGCCCTGGTGTTGGAACAAGGCGAGGGTGGCGTAGTACCAATAGTACGTGTTCAGGTCGTTGTTCCAATCCGGTGGATAGCGCAGCAAGTAGTCGGCCGACGCCTGCATGTGCTGATCGCGGCGGGTACGGCCGAGCAGTTGGTGAACGAACATCGCCTCGGCGGTCATGGCCGGCGTCACTTCGCGGTCAGGCTGATACGCGAACAGCCCGGGTCGATCGGGACCGGTGACCAGCTCCAGCCAGTCGCCCGCAACGTCAAACGCCTCGCCGGGAACGTCCAAGCCGCAGCGCCGTGCACTGGTCAGGGCCATCATCTGCCACCCCAGCACGGAGGTGTCACCGACCTGCCCCGGTGCGTACCGCCAACCGCCAACGCTCGTGTTTCGCGCCGCGTAGATGAAACGGACCGCCGACTCGACCGGCTCGACCAGGGTCGGATCGCCCGTCATGCCGAACGCCTCCGCCAAGGCGATCGTCGCGATTCCGTGGCTGTACATCGATTCCTCACCCATCAAATCGCCGCCGGCCCGCTGCTGTTTCACAAGCCAGCTCAGACCGCGATCCACCACTTCCTGGTATGGACCTTCGTTGAAATGCGTGTGATCGGCGCCCAGGAAACAGAGCAGGGCCAGACCCGTGAGCGCGATGTCGACATCCACGCGCGTTGGGCCGTTACACGCCCCGCAACGATCGTCGAAGCCTGCGCCGTCCCATCGTCCATCCGCGCTCTGGTGCCGAGCCAGCCACTGCAACGCCTGCGCGACGGCTCGTTCCGTCTCTACGCTGCCGCCCATTTGCTGTACAAGCGCCTGACGCTGCTGCGGGGCGCGCTGCTTATAGATATCCGGCGACAGGGCGGTTCGAGTCGGGAGCTTCAGATCAAGTTCAAACGATTCAGCCGCCAGAAACTGCTCAACGTCCGGTTCGGCAACGTTCACAGTATTGCCGACCGGGGTCGAACCAATCCGATGCTGCGGCGCCTCGACGATGCTGTCATCGATCGGTGAACCAACCGGCGACAAATCGAGAACAACCTGATCAGGTTCGATCCATTGATCCGGCTGAATCTCGAATCGAGAGGTGGCGACCCTCGCGGGCGCTTCTTGTCGTGGCGGTAACTCCTGGTGCGTTTCGTCCGCTGTCTCGGCGCTGAACTCGTCGAGAAGCGCAAGCTCAATCAGAATCGGCCGGACCTGTACTGCCTGGTCGGCCGGCTGGATTTCCCGCGGCCAGACGACTTGGGCGGTCGCGGCCTGAGCCTCGTAGGGTGCTGTTACCGCCGAGGTAGTTGGGGCGATCTTCGGCTCGCCGAGAACCGTCGGCGCCACGAGAACGACTCGTGTCTCTGGCGCCGCCGCCGTCGCCGGAACATGAGGCAAATCCGCCCGCTCAGTGATCGTATCGCGGCGCGGCGAGGCCTCTGCCGTCATCGCTTCGGTCTGTTTGGGTTCGACCACTTCAGCGAACCGCTCGGTGCGCAACGATGGAAGTCTCACATCAACTGGATTAGCTTTGTCGAACGCCGTCGGTATCGCCGCGGTGTGAGTCAGGTCCGAGGCGGCGGCCGGTCGGCTGTCGTTGACAAACACCTGCGCCAAGCTGCTTAGTTGTGCGCCGGCGGCTCTAGCTGCCTCCGGAGTTAGCGCGACGGTCGCGGTTGCCACAGCTTCCCGCATCACGCGAGCGCTGCGGGAAGAACGCGCATTAGGAGCAACCGGTAGACCCGATTCGATCACTGGTTCGCCAAGCCGCGCCGAGCGTAGCGAAGGCAGCGCCACGTCGACCGGGGCGGACACGTCAAATGTTGATGCGATCTCAACCGCGACCGGCGAATCGGAAGCGGCCGCCGGCGAACTGTCGGTGATCAGAGGCTGCGCGAAGCTGTCTAGTTCCAAGCCAGTTGGGATACGTACATCCGGAGCCAGCGCGACGACCGCGGTTGATGCCGCCCCAGTACTACTCGGAGCGTCGTTGGAAGTACGTGCGCTTCGGCCAACCGGCAAATCAGCGCCCGTCGCAACCTCAGCGACCGCCCCGCCACGAACGTTCGCCGGTTGCGCCACCTCGATGTTCAGTGCTCGCTCTACATCGACCGAGTTTGGGGCATCGATACTCACATCAGCCAACTGCGGTTGGGCCGGCGCCGCTCGGTTCACCACGGCCGCGAGACTGCGCCCCACCGGCTCGTAGGTCGACCCGTCCGGAGTCACGGCAATCGCGGGTACGGGTGCCATGTCCGGCGCCCCACTTGCGACGGCGGCGTGTCGAGGTAGCTCGGCCGTTTCTGCCACGATCGTGCGCGCCGTTTCCGCCACGCGCTCAGCCGGCGGTCCTTTGGCAATCGACACATCAACGTCAACCGACGCCAGCGCGCGGGTGATCGTGGGTCCGGCGTCTGTCGACGGCAGTTGTGTCGCCACCGCTTGAACGGGCTGGGCGTCCATACGATGTTCGCGCTCCGCGACTTCAGCCGGTATATCAACCGTCCGAGGCGCTACAGCAACGGC
>JADFNO010000112.1 GCA_022563315.1 Planctomycetota bacterium
TGGAACAAACCCTTGCCGCGCTCGGAGCGAACATCACCCGTTTCGATGATGCAGACACCGCCGAACCGGCCGCAGCGCCGTCCGATCAAGCACTCATCGCTTCCTCGGTGTGAAAGTTGCGCCAGCCGGGCATTGCCACATCAAGGGAAAGAAGAAGGCACTTGGCATTAGGCATTAGGTATTAGGTATTAGAAAGAAGAAGCGGCGAGGGGAATAAGAGATGAGCGAACATTGGTCGGTTTAGCGGCGGGCCTCCGGCCCGCGTTTCGCCACGGATACATACCGATGAATACGGGTGAGGAAGACCGCGATAGCCGCGGGTGGTAACCCGCGGATTCGCCTGCACACAATCAGTCGTCACGCGCCGCGCTGTCGCTAAGAGCAGCGCCGATATGACGGGTGCGAACCGCTCAGCAACCCAACAAACGACAAGGGGTCTGCGATGTCAATCCGTCCCCACCCCCCACCGCCGCCCAGGCGGTCCGACAGAGCCACCAGGCCGGCGTCTTGGGGCAGGACTCGGCCTGTCACCCCCGGACTCCCGGCACCGTCGAGTCCGGTCAGAAGCAAGCGATTGGAACTTGGGTTTCCGGGGGAGAGCGTTACACTCGTGCTCGGAAAGCTCGGCGATGGAGCCGGGCGAAAGTCGAATGGGAAATGTCAGATCAGACTCTCGGCGGGTCTCGGGGCGTGGATTTTACACCAGCGTTACAACCCGGGGTGCCGGGGAGGATTATGCTGGTCAGTATACTCTTTGTTTGTCAAAACAAGAAAGGATGAAGTCCCCATGAAACACCTGGTAGTGTTGGCAATCCTGACGCTCGTCAGCCGCGTGTGTGCTGCGGACGAGCATGTCCCGGAATTCACGGTCACGGGCTACGGCAAGGTCTTCTACACTGTGGACATGGTTGACATGCAGTTCAGCGTCTCGGTGCGTGACAAGAATGTTCAAGAATGCAAGAGGAAGCACGATGCAGTTGTCGACAAGCTGAACGAATATCTCAAGGCACAGAAGTATCCTCAGGAGATGCTTTCCCTGGAAAACACGATCCTCAAGCGTGAGCGAGCCAGCCGCGACTCTTATACTTATCTTGCTCAGTCCACGTATTCGATGCGAACCGGTCGAATCGAGGAGCTCAGCTCACTCCAAGCTGACATCGTTGAGATCGGTGTTGACGAAATCCACTTCGTCAAGCTCTTCTCGTCCAAGCAACGGGAACTCGAGGATCAGGCACGAAAGCAAGCGATCGACGATGCGAAGAGTAAAGCCGTTCTCACTGCTACACAACTCGGCTGGACGCTCGACAAACCCACCAAGGTCAGCTACAGAACAACTCGGTACTCATCGGGAGGATTTGGCGCCAGGAGCGGAAGTGCGGCAGCGTCACCCCTAGCCACCTCCGCCAATTTCGTTGACAGTGCTGTACAAGTTACTTTCTCCTACAAGATTGAAGATGAACCTGTCCAACCAGAGGATGCACTCGACAACAAGTAGCCGGAGAATTAGAAACAGCCACCTGTTTCAGCACGCTTCCGGTCGGACTCAAGCGACTGGAGCTTGGCCTTCCAGAGAGGCGTTACATTCCTGGTGATGGTCGTGCTCGCGCGGCGTTGTTGCGCTGAGGAGCGTCTGTTGACGATCGACCCGCCGTAGGCGGCGGGGCGCAACCGGAAGAGTGCGAAACTGATCACTGGCTAACAACGAACAACCTCAATTCGAATCGGTCAGCAGCACATCGATGAGACGTTGTTGCGCTTTTTCGTAGGTTGTCAGCGAATCGAGCAGGAACGTGTTCAATCGCTGCGCGGTTTGCGGATCAGCCGCGATCTGATCGCTGTGAAACTCGAGCACTCGGCGCACCGACTCGGACGCAGCCTTGAGATCACTGGCCGCCAGCGCGAACGATCGCGCCGCCCCGTACAGGAGCTCATGCTCAAGCTCGTTCACCGAAGGCTCATGGAACAGCTTCCACGGACTGCGGCGCACCTCGATCCCTGTCAACTTGAGTTGCTGGGCGGCCAGCCGGGCGTTGGCTAGCGTTTCACTGATATCCGGGATCCACCCGTCAAACTCCCGGTTGACATCCTCAAGGACCGCGAGGGCGGTCTCCATCGCGGACTTGCCGGTGTCCAACAGCTCATCAATCTTCGCGACTGTCTCGTCGTTGAAGTGTTGGGTCACTTCCCGGACGTTTTCGCTCGACGCCTGTAAGTTGTCGATGGTTGTGTTTATTTTGGGGCGGTTGTCGGCGAAGATTGCTCGGCCGTGCTCGAATATCTCATCAAGTGTTCCCGTGGTGGAATTCGCCCAATCCATGACGTCGTCAACGGAGGCGGACCAGCGCGGCCAGTTCTCCCGGCGAATCGTTTCGGTCAGGGCGGCGATATCTCCGGCCGCGGAATCGGCGTTGTCAAGAATGGGCACGACCCGCTGGTCGTACTCCTGTGGCACCGTCGCGAGAAATTCGGTGAATTGCTTGGCATCGTCGAACATTTCGCCGGCCTTGGCAGCGTTCTCCGGACCCAGGATGGTGGTCAGGGCGCCGATGCTGGCGATCCCCGCGATGCCGGCCTCCGGGAATGGCCCGCTGTCGGGCGTCCCGACTGAAGGAATATCCAACCAGGCATCCGCTCCGATCAACGGCGAGGTCACGAGGATCTGAGCGTCGGCATAGAGAACGGCTGGGCGGAAGATCGAGAAGTCCACGTCGATCTTGTCGAACACCTCTCCCGCATGGATGCGCGGTTCGACCGCGAGCACTTTGCCCATCACCACGCCGCCGACTCGAACGTCGCCGCCCTCCTTGAGGTTGCGGACGCCACTGGCGACATCGAAGGTAACGGTGTATTGGTCGGTCGGTTTGGTCAGCGTCTCCCAGACATCGGTGAGGATGACCACCGCGCCGACCGCCAGTAGCAGGGTGACCGAGACGAAGACACCGGCCCGGGCGTTGTTGCGGGCGCGCTCCTGAGGGCTGGACATGGCTGGGCACTCCTGAAAATAAGCAAGGCGACACGTTCATACCGCGCCGCAGGCATCTTGGCCAGCCGCCGAGGCGATCGCGCTACACGGCGCGCGTCGGCTCCACGCCCGGGCCCTCGCCGAGGTCCAACTCCGGCCCACCCAGCAGGTCCTCCGCATAGTTCGTCGCGGCACGGCGCTCCGTGATCGGACCATCCGCGTCGCCCCGCAGGAACTGTCGGATCGTCCGCTCGCGCTCGTCAAGCTCATCAATCCGGTCCGCGGGATGATCGCGCAGTCGTTCGTACGCCCCGCGCGGCGCGATCATCAGCATCTTTCCCTTGTCGAGCATGGCCATGCGGTCCGCGATCGTGAACGCCGAATCCATTTCGTGCGTGACCACCACGCTGGTGACGTCCAGCTTCTTGGAGAGATCCATGATGAGTCGATCGATCTCGGCTGACGTCACGGGATCGAGCCCGGCCGAGGGCTCATCATAAAAAAGAACTCTTGGGTCCAACGAGAGCGCCCGAGCCAACCCGGCTCGTTTCTTCATTCCGCCGGAAATCTGAGCGGGGTATTTGTCAGCGTGCTCGCGCAGCCCCACGAGCTCCAGCTTGATCTTGACTTGAATCGTGATGATGTTGTGATCGAGCGTGGTGTGCTCCTGAAGCGGCAGCGCGACGTTCTCCGCAATGGTCATCGAGTTGAACAGCGCCCCGGATTGGAACAGGATGCCGAACTTCTTGCGGATCCCGTTGAGTCCCTCTTCGTCTAACTCGTCGAGACGTTGCCCGAGCAGGGTCACGTAGCCGCGGTCGGGCGCTAACGAGCCGATCATGCACCTGAGCAGTGTGGACTTTCCGGAGCCGGAGCCGCCCATGATGACCATGGTCTCGCCGGGGTGGACTTCAAGGTTGACGCCGTCAAGCACCGTCTGCTCGCCGAAGCGCTTGACCAGATCGTGAACCTGGATGATCGGGTCAGTCGCCATCGCCTGCGTCTGGATCTGAGTCCGCCTGGTCGTCCGTATCGGCGTCGTCGTCGGGCGCTGACTCCGCCTCGTCGTCTGTATCAGCGTCGTCGGTTTCGTCGGAACCGTTTCCATCGTCGCCGCTGGGCGGATAGGCCAGGTCTCCGAGATCGGGATCGAAGACAGTGATCGAGCCCCATTTTTTGATCCAGCCGATCCCCTGCTCGGCAAAGACGTACTCAGCCTCGGCATGCACTTCGCCGCTGTCGAACGTCAGAATGTATGGGAACGGTATGACCGGATCGCCATAGGCGCCGGTGGGACCCGCGGCGGTCTGGTCGTGGCGACACGATTGATAGGCGCCGTACCGTGAACGGAGCTCGTCGATGAACGCGGTCACCTCCGCATCGCTGGCCGTCGCACCCGCGCCATGGAACTCGGCCTTCAAGGCGGCAGTATCGCCGGCAAAACCAGCGGTAAGCGCCGCATTCGGTCCTTCCAAGACCGGCTTCATGACCTGCCACATCTGGTAGCCGCCCCACCCCTGAGCAACTGTGAACACCACACCCATGATGATGGCGGCGAACGCCAGGCCACGGCCCTTCAGCGCGGGGTTGCCGCCGATCCGAACCAGCGCACCGATCCCCAACAGCGGGCCGATGATCGTCGCGATCGGACAACACACGATCAGGCTGAAGATCAACGACGTGATGGCCAGGCCGCTGGTCTTGGTCGCAGCCGGGGGTTGCGGGTCGAACGTCGTGTCAAAACCGGTCATGAGAAGCACTCCGAGCCGTGAGGAGGCGGCATCCTACGGTCTGTGCCCACTCCCCGCCACCACCCGGCGGATCGTGCAAAACCGTGATGGAACCTAGACTCTTGCCATGAAGATCGATCCGGCGGGCCAGCGCGTCACCGTCATGGGACTCGGCCGATTCGGCGGGGGCGTGGGTGTAACCCGCTGGCTCGTCCAGCACGGCGCTCACGTGCTCGTCACCGATCTCCAGCCCCAGCAAGATCTACAGGAATCTCTCGCCCAGCTTTCGCCACTGATCGACGACGGCTCGGTTCACCTGCGCCTCGGTCAGCATGTCCAATCCGACTTCACGACCTGCGATCTGGTCGTGGCCAACCCGGCCGTACCTATACCTTGGAACAATTCGTTTCTCCAAGCGGCGCGCGGCGCTAGCGTGCCGGTCACGACCGAGATTCGACTGCTCGTCGAACGACTGAACCGAGAGCGCGTGATCGGCATCACAGGAACCGCGGGCAAATCAACTACGGCCGCGATGATTCATCACATCCTCGTGCGCGCTGGTATCAACGCACACTTTGGCGGGAACATCGGCGGTTCGCTACTGAATGATCGTGATGAAATCGGCCCGGACGATTGGGTCGTTCTGGAGCTTTCAAGCGCAATGCTGTATTGGCTCGGTGAAGACATCGGCTTCGACGGTGCAGCCGGGTGGTCGCCGCACGTCGCCGTGCTCACGAACCTCCACGAGAATCATCTCGATTGGCATGAATCGTTTTCGCACTACCAACAATGTAAACACAACATCTTCAAATACCAGCAATCAGGCGATCACGCTCTTCGTGGCGACGAATTGGAATCCCTCACCGATCTGATACGGCTCCAGATTCCGGGGGCGCACAATCAACGCAATGCGCAGATGGCGATCGACGCGGCGAGTGCTGCGGTCAAGCTCGATCCCGCCGAAGCCGCCGCAGGGTTGGGCGATTTCACCGGCCTGCCCCACCGTCTCCAACTCGTCGCCGAGCACGAGGGACTGCGGTTCTACAACGACTCCAAATCGACAACACCGCAGGCGACGGTCCTGGCCGTCGAATCGTTCGATACGCCGAAGCATATTCACCTCATCGCCGGCGGATACGACAAGGGCCTGGACCTTTCGCTCATCACTGAGCTTGCGCCGAGCCTCGGCGGGCTCTATACGATCGGCGCGACCGGCCGGGGCATTGCCGACGCAGCGGCGCGTGCTTCGTGCTGCGAGTTCTGCCAAACACTCGATACTGCGGTCGAGCGCGCCATGTCGAAGATGCGCACGGGAGATGTGTTACTTCTCAGCCCCGGCTGCGCGAGCTGGGATCAGTTCGACAACTACGAGCAGCGCGGCGAAGCGTTCTCTCGTTGTGTGCGAAGTCACATTCCACAAACGGTCCGCCAATAGCCGCCGGCGCAATGCAGCATTTCGACGTCAACCGACGGATCAACCCCACCCTACCGGGCACGACTATGGCGGTTCGTTGATCACTCGTATCCAAGCTCGGCCAGATCATCTTCCTCCAGACCGAAGTGATGACCGATTTCATGCAGGAGTGTGATTCGGATCTCTTGAGCCACCACATCCTCCCCGCCGATTGGCTGCCCATCATCGACTTTCGTCGCCACCCACCCGCCGGCGTGCTCCACGATCCCGTCGCGGAACAGATGGATCGTCTCGGGCAGCTCGGCTCTCTCCTCGACGGAGCGCTCCGTAAGCGGCGTGCCGGTGTGGAGACCGCACAACAGCTCCTCGTCCGGATCCAGGCCCAGTTCTGCGAGCAGTTTCGCCGACGGATGATCTTCCACAATGAGCGGCGCTTCCTCCAGCAACTCGTGAAGCCGGGGCGGCAGCGCATCCAGTACGCGATCCAGCAGGGCATCGAAGCGCCTGCGATCAGCGGCGTTCATGTGTTGTCAACCTGCCCCACGAGTTCCGTCACAGATGAACACCCCTGCTGCTGAACCCATTTGGTCAAACCCTTGACCACGGCGATCGGCGATTGGGGATCGACGAACAATGCCGTGCCCATGCCCACCGCGCTAGCCCCGGCGAGGATGAGCTCCGCCGCATCCTGCCACGTCATCACGCCGCCGAGCCCGATCAATGGAACCCCAGCTTCCCGAGACACCGCATGGTAGACCTCGTGGACCATTCGCACTGCGATGGGATGGATCGCCGGCCCACTGAGCCCCCCCGCGCCGTGGCTCAATCGCGGCTTGCGCGTGCGCACGTCAATCGCCATCGCGGACACCGTGTTGATAAGCGTCAGGGCGTCGGCCCCGCCGTCAATCGCCGCCCGCGCCATCGTGACAATGTCCCCGACATTGGGCGATAGCTTGACGATCATTTTCGTCTGACTGAGAACCGGCAGAATCTCTTTGAGCAGCGAGCGCAGACTCTCAGGGTGTTCGGCGAACTGCAGCCCATCGTCGGTGTTGGGGCAGGAGACATTCAGCTCAACCGCAGGCAAGTGCTCGGATTTATCGAAGGCGGCTGCGACCTGAACGTAGTCGTCGATGCAGTTCCCGGCGATCGAGGCGATGATGACCGTATCGACCGTCGCCGCGGCGGGCAGCTTCTCAGCCAGGAACCGATCGAGCCCGACGTTGGCCAATCCAACGGCATTGAGCATCCCGCGCTCGACCTCGACGACGCGCCACGGCGGATGACCCTCGCGCGGCTCGCGAGTGATCGACTTGGTGACGATCGCGCCGAGCCGGGCCGGATCGAGCACGTCCGCCAGTTCCGCCACGTACCCGCACGTTCCCGCCGCGGCCATCACGGGGTTGCGCAGCGCCACCCCCGCCAAGTTGACGGACATATCTACCATGAGCAGGCACGTTGTATCACATCCAACGGGCTGTCGTCGTGATTGGGGAAATCGCGGCGGGTCACGAGCATCACTTGAGATTCCGACGCCTCGGGGCCATCTCGCGTCAAAGGTCGGTTCAGTCCGCCTCCGAAGGTCACATCTGCCGCCATAACCAAAAACCCCTACACTGAAGTACGCTTGGGCCGCAGGCGGGAGGTGTAAGACACGATGCGCGTTGAAGCATTCATGTTGTGCGATGCCGCAACCGTTCAAGGTGGAAAACTCAACGTGCTGGGCGCGTTCGACACGATTTACTTTCCCACGGTTCCCGCGGTATACCCCGCGTGTTCGATCGCGTTGCGGATTCGATGGCAACGGATCGAGGAAGGCGATCATTCGCTGCGGATCACGATCGTTGATGCCGATGGAAAGCCGCTCGGGCCGCCCGTACAAGGTTCAGCTCGGGTACGGATGCCCGCGGGGTCGTCGACCGCCGTCTCCAACCTGACACTGCAAATGCAGCGACTACCGTTCAAGGACTATGGGGAGTTCTCGATCGACCTGGCGATCGACGGCCGTCAAGAAGGGTCGTTGCCACTGATCGTCAAGCCGGTTCCGCCGCCGAGTTCGTGAACAATGAGCACGGGATTGGAAGTTGAGGCCGTGATGAGCGATGTAGCCCCTATATAATGGATCGCGAGGTTCGGAGCTTGGGTCCCGATGCTGCATCGGGATTGCCCGAACGCTCAAAGGGTGTATGCTACGTGCGTCGCCTGCAGCTTGGACAGACGCTTGAAGTCCCTTGTACAAACGTGCTCGTAGTTGAGGAAATCACCGCATGGATCTTGACCAGCGAATCGCCCAATTCGAGAACATGGCGGCGGAGGATGCCGACAACGACATGGCGCACTTCAGCCTGGGGGGCGCGTACCTCCAGGCGGGGCGACATGCCGAGGCGGCCGCCAGCTTGCAACGATGCCTGAAGCTGAATCCCGAGATGAGCAAGGCGTATCAGCTTGCCGGCGAGGCGTTGATCGGCTCCGGGCAGGAGGACGCGGCGGCGGAGCTCTTGCTCAAAGGCTATGAGATCGCTTCCGGTAAAGGGGACGTGATGCCGCGCGACGCCATGGCGGAGTTGCTCAAGAAGCTCGGCCGGGAGCTGCCGACCACCGTCATCGAGCCTGCCCCGGCAGCTACGGCGGCGGCGGACGGCGATGGGTTCATCTGCAAAGCGTCAGGTCGGCCTGGCACACAGCTTCCCGAGTCGCCGATGCGCGGCGCCTTGGGGCAGTGGATCTATGAGAACATTTCGGCTGAGATGTGGCAGACCTGGATCGGCCAGGGCACGAAGGTCATCAACGAGCTTCGCCTGGACTTCTCGCGCGAGGAAGATCAGAAAGTGTACGACCAGTACATGTGCGAATTCCTGGGGATCGATGAAGCGCAGTACAACGAGCTAACGGCGAAAGTGTGAGGAAGAAGAAGGCTTGAGGCTTGAGGCCTCTTAACTCCTAACCCCGAACCCCTGACTCCTTCCTTCCCCCTTGCGACCACTGGTCGCGGCTTTACACTTCGTGCCTTCGTGCCTTCGTGCCTTCTTCAAATATACGCCTTGCGGTGATACACCCACCATTCGAACATGATCAGGGCCAGGCAGAATCCGACGGCCCACGGCCACAGCGGGGTGTATTGTGAGCCGTCGCCCCCGGCGAGCTGCACCCCGCCGCCCTCATGGGCCAGTATCTTCTCGGCCGGGCGAATGTTGGCCTCGGGTTCGCTGAGCAGGTTGACGGCAAAGGCGCGGCTGTAGGTTTCGTCTTCATCGGGAAACGACCAGACGAGGCCATAAACGCCGGAGAGACGGATCGGCCCCCAACTCAGTAATGTGGGGTCAAGCGGTTGGATCGACCTGACCGACCCGTCCGGCAGATGCAGTTGAATGTCAGTCGCGGTCGCGGGAAGTCGGGCTGTCAACGCTTCACCCGGCGAGAATCCCTTGGTCGTCAGCGCCTCGCCCGCATGTCCAAGGTAATCCACCGCATTGACGACAAACGTCACGAAGCTGCGCAGAAACGGCCAGTTGCTGTCCAGGGGATCGAACGCGACATGAATCACCTGCATCGGACCGCGGGCGACGGCCACAATCAACGGTCCGGCGCTCCCGTCAACCAGCACTTGCACATCGTCCGCCGGCTGAATCAATTTCGACTTCGAGACATACAACTGGTCGAGGCTCACGAAGCGAAAGATGGGATGCTCGTCCTTGACGTCGAGAACAAGTTGGGGCTGGTCGGCGGCGTACTCATTGAATCCATCCAGCGGCGGGGTGGCGCCGAAGGTGAGATATCGCGCCGGCGGCATCAGCCCCTCCGGCGGCGCGTAGTTGTCCAGCACCACGACGTCGTATCGATCAAGCCCGCCTTCTTGAGCGAGCACCTCGAACCGCTCGGTACTCAGAAGATCGATCCCGGCCAGCGTCGGGATGCCTTCCAAGACCATTTTTATCACGAAACTGTCGGGTTCGACCAAGGCTATCGTGAGCTGCTTGGGCGGCGGAACGACGAGGCGCGCAACATTGTCCGCCAGCGCATCGTCTTCGCGCAGCACAGCCACTTCGATCACGGCCCCGCGCGGCTGCTCGAACGGGGTGAAAATGACATTGCTGCGCTCCGGCACGAGGACGCCGGTGGCCGGGTCCGTCTGAGCGGCCCCGATGACGACCTCCTCGATCGCGCGAACCACCTCGTCCACCGACAGTTGAACGTCACATGTAACGGGCTCGAGGTTGAAGTTCACGAGCGAGGCGAAGACCTCGACCGCGTTCGGTCGATCGTACGGCCGTTCGATTGAAATCGCGGTGATCGAGACGTTGTCGGGTTCGTCGGAGCCGATCCGGTGGTAGATCATCGTTTCGCCGCGCAGCACCTGATCATCGAGGTCCGCCAGCCGCCCGTCGCTGAACAGTTCCAACGTCGAATCGTGCACTGTAAGCGCAGCTTCAGGGTCGACATTGGTCGCATAAGCCCTGGCCAACGTCAGCGCTTCGCCGATGTGACTGACGCCGTGGGTCGGCTGAATGAGGTCGATCGCGCTGAGCAGTTGCGGCTTGGAGTCCGTGAACCGCGAGACAACTTCGGCATGATCGGCAAAGGTAATGACCATGGTCTCGCCGGCGGCGCTGCCGAACCAGCCTCCGCCGTAGAGCTGCTCGATGCGCTGTTTAGCGCGGCGCTTGGCGTCATCTAACCGCGTGGGCCCTTCGTTGACGTCGGTGGCCGTCATCGATGCGGAGACATCGATCAAGAAGACGGTCTTGCCGCCGCGGCGCGAACCGGCCTGGAGCTGCGGCTGCATTATCGCCGCCACCAGCAGAATCAAGGCAAGAAGCTGAAGGAACAGCAACAGACTTTTGCGCAACCTTTGGAACGGCGCGTTTGCCCGCAAGTCTTCGACCGCGCGCTTCCACAGCAACGTGCAGGCGACCGCTTGTGTGCGCCGCCGTAGCTTGAGGAAGTACAACAAGATCAAGGGCGGGATCACCGACGCAGCGAGGATCGCGCCGGCCATCGGGGTCAGCCAATTCACTTCAGCAGCCCCCTTCGACGCAGATAATCAAGCAACAGCGTGGTCAGATCGTTGGACGTGTCGATCGTCAGGTGCGAGATCGCCCGGCGGATGCAGAAGTCGCGAAGTTTCCCGCAATAGGCGTTGAGATTTTCCTTGTAGCGTTTGAGCAAGGCAGCGCTGACCGTGACCTCGGCGGTGTCGTCGTCTTCGAGGTCGGTGAGGCGCAAGTCGCCGGCCAGACCGTGCTTGCCCGGATCGATTTCCTCGGGACTCAGCAGTTGCATGCAAAACGTGTCGTACCCGCCGCCGGCCAGATAGCGAAGCCCCTTCTCGTACCCCTCCTTGAACATGAAGTCCGAGAGAATGATCATCACGCCTTTTCCCTGGCGGGTCAGGGCCACCGTGCGCATGGCGTCGTCGAACGCGCTGCCCCCGGCCGGCTCGAGGTTCAGCAGCCACGTCCCGATCTCCCGAGTTCTTCGCCGCCCTCTCAGACTCGGCAGCGGCAGCATCTCTTGCTGGTTGAACGCATACAGCGTCACCCGATTGTTGTTGACCAGCCCGATATACCCCAGGGCCATCGCCAATTGCTGGGCGTAGACGAACTTGTTGGGATTCCCCCAGTCCATCGAGGCGCTGCAATCAATGGCGATCAGCAGCGACAGGTCCTCCTCCTCGAGAAACAGTTTGAGGAAGAGCCGATCCAGCCGAGCGTAGATGTTCCAGTCCACGAAGCGCAGGTCGTCGCCGTGGACATAGTGGCGGTAGTCGGCGAACTCGACGCTGACCCCCCGCCTCTTGCTGCGCCGCTCGCCCTGCAGTTTGCCCGCAAAGATCTTGCGCGAGACGACGTCGACCTGGTCGAGCTTGGCCATCAACTCGCTGTCGATGAGATCATCAACGCGCTTGGGACGTGGTTTGGTTGTAACACCGAAGTCAGGCATGGGTGGGTGAAGGAGTCAGGAGTCAGGAGTTAGGAGTTAGGAGTTAGGGGT
>JADFNO010000113.1 GCA_022563315.1 Planctomycetota bacterium
CGGAACAAGCGGATTGTTCAGATCCACGAACGGATCGTGCGCACTCACCTGTTCTGGCGTCCCCTGCTCTTCATCTACGGCCCTCGCCTCAGGCAGCTGGAACGCGTGGCCGTAGTAGATCCGGCCAGCCGTGCCTTGGCCACGATGGTTCGATCCCCACGGCCCTTGGCGATACGTCTGGATCGATTGCACGCCGTTGGTGAAAAACAACAACTGGTCGGCCCGGATCATCGCTGCCTCCGGTAGCGCGGGGTTCAGCAACGGACCGAGTGGAACGTTGATGTCATTGCGAATCGAGACACAGCGGATCGCGAACACGCCGTTGGGCGCGAGGCGTTCAAAGTCGCTGCGGATCTGCCGCTCGATCGCCGTCGTCTCCTGGAGCACGTCCGCCGTCGCCTGGCCCAGGCTCGTGACCTTTCCCACCGTGGAGAATATCTTCGAGGTCGAGACGATGATCACGACCAGCACCGCCACCGCGATCATCAGCTCGACCAACGTGAAGCCACGCGCTCGCCTTCGGCTCGCGGCTAAACGTCGCGCCTGCGCGCCTTCGTGCCTTCGTGCCTTCATGCTCACAGCTCCCTCACCGTGACATACACGGTCGTCAAGCGCACCGGCACCCCGTCCAGCGTCACCTCACGCGGGATGTACCAGATGTTGCTGACCACGTTCTCGGTTGTCGGATCCGGGACGGACTGATCGAGGAAATAGACCCAAAGATTCGGCAGGCTGGGGACCGGACGCACGAGCTCCGCCATCACGGGATCGCTTTCGGAGTTGCGGTTCTGCGACAACACGCGGTGCAGATTGTTGTTTTGATCGAGGATCCACTGCCCCGGCTCCTGCCAGGATTGGCGCTGGTCGGTGGTGTCGTACGGCTCACCGCCTCTTGTACCCCTGATGAATTGATTGCCGTTAGCATCCCACGGGCCTTCATCCGCCCATACCTCCGATGTGGTGATATTTAATGAGATCGGCATTGGCGGGACATCATCGAACGGCGGAAGCTGCGGCGGCACCGAGTAGGCCACGTCCCCGCCGCCGACGATCGTGGTTCGGTAGACGAAGATCGCCACCATCACCTTGCCCTGGAATCGGCGGAACATGCAGTCCCAGACGTATTGGGGCTTGGGCGGCCGGATCCCCGTGTTGACCGAGGCCATCGGGTAGTAGCGCTCCTGCTGGGTGACGACGAAGATGGGCCAGGTCAGTCCATGTCGCGCTATGTTGTATGGAATGCCGCTGGGGATTATCGGTTCGCTTGCACCAGCCGCTCCCGTGCCGTTGAAGATGTCGATCGTCCCGCTTGAAAAATCGGGGTCGTTCAGAATGAACGCCGGTCGCAGCCAGGGCCAATCACCGTCGATCGTGGGTGAAACATAGGCGGAATCATGCTCCTCGATAGTCCCGAAGTCCGCGGGCCGTAGCTTTGTGCGCAGTATCGCCAGGGCGTTCTGGGCGACGATCGGGCCGGTGATGTCGTCCACGGATTGACGTTGCTGGGCGATCCCAGCCGGGAACAGCGCTGCGATGCTGATCACGCCGATGCCGAGAATGAACACCGACAGCAGCACCTCAATCAGCGAGAAGCTGCGCCGGAGGGAGGCTTGAGGTTTGAGGCTTGAGGCTTGAGGGAGGAACGACGATATCTCGCCGTGCGGATGAACCCGCCGCGAGGACGCGGCGGCTCGCCGGGCGACTCGATGCCATGATGCCATGATGCCATGATGCCTTGTTATTCTCACTTCATCACCACCCCTGTGTAGCGGTTGAAATGAATCCGGTCGGCGAACTGTGTGATGTAGCCGAGCGGGCCGGTCAGTTCGTCTCGGTAGTTGGTTTCGCCTTGAGCTGAGTTGGACCACTCGAGCGTCTTGAGTTCCCGCGCCTCGTCGTCGTCAAACACTGCGAGAAACGGGGCCATGGCAAGGAACGGCTCGTCATCCTCGGACGCTTGGTCGTTGGGATCGCCGCTGATTAGCTGAAGTCCATCATTGTTGAAATCGACGAATATCTGATTGGAGTCGGATTGTGAGTTGCGGGTGATCGTCGTCCCGTCCGGCCCGTACATGACGGCGATCAACTTCCCGCGCACTTCGCCGGCTCCCGCCTGCGGATCGATGGCGGGCAGATGGGACTGTGTGATCCAGACGTCGTCTTCGTTGTCACCATAGAACGGTGCCGCAATCTTGATTCCGGCCGGGATGGTCCGCACCACAATCGCAGGGATCGGCACGAAGCGATCCTTCACCTTCTCATTTCCGAACGAGTCGATAAAGAAAGCCGATTCGCCCGTCCATTTCGCGGTATAGATGTCGACTTCCTGCTTCTGTTTGTGGACGCCCTCGAGCCGCGGGCGGAAGACGACGAGCACGATCGTGTTGTTCTTCATGGCCATGGCTCGTGCGTTATCCAGCGCCGCCTTGACGCTGTTGGTCGCTGAGGCCAGGCGAGCGTCGTTTGCGATCCCCCGCATTGACATCAGGGTCAGCACGGCGAGCACCGCGATCACACCCATCGCCACCAGCAGCTCGATCAGCGTAAAGCCGCCCCCGCCCCCGGAAGTTCGTGATAATCGCACAGAGTACTTGCTCATGGCGCTTGCTCGATCAGCCCGGGTTTATAGGAGTACACGTTATCCGCGGCGGGGTCCGGATTTGATTCCAGATTACCGAACTCACCGTCCGGCCCGGCCGAGACGAACAGCAGTATGCGATTGAGCGCGACGCCGAATGTGTTCTCATGGTTAGTGCGGATCGTGCCATCGATATCGCCAACGGTTTCACCGGGGTAGTTGTCCGGGTCGGGCAGGCGTCCCGGATGGAGCAGGCAGATCCGTTTCCCCCAGGCATCCACTAGGCGCATCACCAACTCATCGTTGTCGTCCTTTTCCTGCAACAGAAAATCATCATCAATCTGTGCCAGCACTTCCCGCGCGGCGCTGTTGGTCCTGATGCGCGACAGAAGTTGAACGAGCTGCTCCTCCGCAGAGGACGAGCCTTGGATATCTCCTTCCACGTCGTACACGGCATTGACGGGCATACCGTTCGTCCCCCAACTCAGTTGCCGGTCGGCGGCGATCTGCCACTGCTTGACCGCCTGATCCAGCAGAATCAGAACGTTCTCGGTTTGGCGGGTTTCGGACTGCGACCGGACCGCCAGCCCCACCGACATCGTCAGCCCCACCAGCAGCAGAATGATACTGATCACCACCACCAGCTCGATCAGCGTAAACGCGGGCGATCGGCGCGCGGTTCGTCGGCGATTGATACCACACGGTTGGGCGATCGCGCCGCCGTCCTTGTTGGGTCCATAGCGCCGGCTCATGGTCCGACCTCCACAATGTTGTCCTCGTTCTCGCCGCTGATCTCGTCGCGGTCCCCATCGTTTAGGTCAAAGCGGGTCGTTGCATCCTGCGATCGATCAGGCCCGGGGGAGAACAGCGCGAAGGCCGCCGTTTTCAGCTGGTAGGAGGCCGTGCCGTCGTCGAGGAAGTCCAGGATCGTGCTGTCAGTCGCGGCCCCGCTCTTGACCTCCCACGGTCGCAACACAAACACATCTGCCAATGCCGGCTGATCTGCAACGCCGTCGCCGTTGAAATCAGGCTGATCAGGGATGCCATCGCCATTCGTGTCTTGTAGGCGGTAACGGTATTTGATCGCGCCCGGCTTATAGACGTTGCGGTAATACCGAATCGGCCGACCCCAATAGTCCGTAATGACCTTCGGATCATCGTCGTTGTAGTTCCCCTCGCCGGGGAAGTAGACGTTGAGGTTGTCGAACGAATCCAACATGCCGTCCGTGCTCGCCAGAAGCCGGTCGTCTTTGAGTTCCAAATATGGGCCATACACCTTGCCTGCGGAAGCTGGACCTGTTCCGGCATTCCGAGCGCCAAGTGAACCGTCTGCGGCGCCGTAGATCGTCGCCCCCCACACCGTGTCCCGGCCGGGATGCCGAATGCCAACCCCATCGTACGCATCCTGTTGATCATCTCCGTAACCGATGAGGTAATCCGCCAGCGTGGTAACGGAATACCACTGCTGGATTTGGTCCCGGTATTCGTCCGGAGTCAGCGCAACAGGATCCGGGGGATCGAGCAGTTCTCGGTCCACCCCCAACACCGGCGGGAAATATCCCACATCCTCCTTGAAACGCTCCAACGACTGGCTGATCGAATTCATCAACGCGCGCGTGTTGGTAACTTGCGACGTCCGGCTCGCCCGATTGACGGCCACGACCAAGATGCTCAGCAACAGGATGATCATCGCGGTCACGATCAGCAGTTCGACGATCGTGAACCCGCCTCGCGTTCTCCCGGCCATGTTTCTTGCGGTGTCGTCACTCATTACTTGACTCGGACTCGATCAGGGCTTGTTTTTCCCGGTCGCTTTCGGGCGGGCCCTTCCATCACACCGGGCGCGTCACAGTTTGGTGCTCGAGACGGATTCGATCATCTTGACAAGGGGCAGGAACAGCGCCAGCACGATCGTGCCGATGATTCCGCCTAAGACCACGACCAACAACGGTTCGAGGAGGCTGAGCATGCCCTGCACCGCGACATCGACCTCTTCATCGTAGTTGTCGGCGATCTTCATCAGCATGGCGTCGAGGTCGCCGGTCTCTTCACCCACGTCGATCATGTTCACGACCAGCGAGTCACAGACCTTCGCCTCACGCAACGGCCCGGCGAACGTCTCACCTTCGCGTATCGAGTCGTGGACTTTCGTCAACGCCTTCTCGTACACGTAGTTCCCGGAGGTGTCGCGGGTGATCATGATCGCTTCAAGGATCGGCACGCCCGCCGAGATCAACGTCCCCAACGTACGGGTGAACCGCGCCACCGAGGTCTTGCGGACCAGTCCTCCCAGGACCGGAATCCTGACGCGGATGTGGTCGGTGATCGCCCGGCCCGGTCCGGTCTTGCGGATCAACTTGAAGAAGAGGAAGATCAGAACGGGCGAACCCAGGATCCAAACCGCGCCCGGCACGTTCTGGCCGGGATTCTTCATCGCCATCCAGTTGCTGATGTTGATGAGCCAGATCGTCAGGCCGGGCAATTCCACCTCGAAATCGTTGAAGATATCGTGGAACTTCGGGATGACGTAGACCATGATGCCGGTCACGATCAGCACCGCCACTGCGATCACCACGCACGGATAGATCATGGCTCCGATGATCCTGCGGCGCAATCGTTGGGCCTTTTCCATAAAGATCGCCAGCCGCTGAAGAATCACGTCCAGCACACCGCCGATCTCTCCGGCGTTGACCATTTTGCAATACAGGCGATCGAACGCTTTGGGGTGTTTGGCCATCGCGTCGGACAAGGTGGAGCCGGACTCGACATCCTCCGACACCTGCGAGAGAACGGATTTGAGCAGCCCGGGCTTCTGCTGCGTTTCAAGGATTTGAAGCGATCGAAGCAGCGGCAAACCCGCGTCCTGAAGCGTCGAGAGCTGCCGCGTGAACAACGTCAGCTTTTTTTGGCTCACCCTGCCGATACTGAACGACAGCACACTCTGTCGCTTCTTCGCTTTTCGACGTGTACCGCCCCCCCGCACGCCGGCGTCGCCCTTGACCTTCTGCTCTCGAACGGAGGTCGGAAAGAAGCCTTGGCCCTTGATCCTCTGGATCGCCTCATCGCTCGTGGCGGCCTCCACGGTGCCTTTTTGCGGCTTGCCCGCTGAATTCAGTGCTTCGTACGTATACGTCGTCATCAAACTATCCTTTGTGCCTCAAAGCGCCGTGCTTCAATCGCCGCATCGCCGGCGAACTACTCCTCAATGATGGTCTCGCGAACCACTTCGTCGATTGTGGTCTGGCCTTCGTAGATCGCCATCAGACCGGTATCACGCAATGAGCGCATCCCTCGCTTGCGCGCCTCGGCTCGAAGCACGTTGGTCGAGGCCTGCGTCAGGATTATCTGGCGCAACTGATCGTCGAGCCGCATGATCTCGAAGATTGCCATCCGGCCTTTGTACCCGCTGTGGTTGCACTTGTCGCAGCCACGACCGCGGAACAACGTTCGGTCTTCAACGTCGCTGCGGCGAAGCTGTAGCTCCATCAGTTGCTCGTCCGTGGGGACATACTCCTCCTTGCAGTTCAGACAGATCCGACGAACCAGACGCTGCGCGACGATTGCCTCGACCGTCGCCGTCAGCAAGAACGACTCCAGCCCGAGGTCGAGCAGGCGCAATATGGAAGACGGCGCGTCGTTCGTGTGCAGCGTCGAGAACACCAGGTGTCCGGTCAGCGACGCCTGCACCGCAATCTGGGCCGTCTCCAGGTCGCGGATCTCTCCTACCAGAATGATGTCCGGATCCTGACGAAGGAACGAGCGAAGCAGACGCGCGAACGTCAGCCCCTGATCCGTGTTGATCTGGCATTGAATCAGGCCGTCAATGTCGTACTCCACCGGATCCTCAGCCGTCAGGATCTTCGTCGTCGGTTCATTCAGCTCACTCAGCGCCGCGTACAACGTCGTCGTCTTCCCGCAGCCGGTCGGCCCGGTCACGATGATGATCCCGTTCGGCTTTTTGATGAGTGAGCGCATGACCTCCAGCTCGTCCTTGCGCAATCCGACCTTGTCGAGGCTCAGTTGAATGTTCGAACGGTCCAACACCCGCAACACGACCGACTCGCCGAACATCGTCGGCAACACCGATACCCGCAGATCGACCGGGCTGTTTCTCACCGTCAGCTCGATGCGGCCGTCTTGGGGCAAGCGGCGCTCAGCGATGTCGAGGTTCGCCATCACCTTGATGCGCGAGATAATCGGCAACGCCAGGTGCTTTGGGGGCGGGATCATCTCATACAGGATCCCGTCGATGCGGTAGCGCATCTTGAACTCGGACTCAAAGGGCTCGAAGTGGATGTCCGAGGCCTTGTCCTTGATCGCCTGTAGCAGCACCAGGTTCAGCAGCCGAACGATCTTGTTGTCCTCCGCGGCCTGCGCGAGCTCCTCCAGGTCGATCGAATCACCTCGACCCTCCAGCGCGGCCAGCGTGTCCGAGTCGCCCAGTTCGGCCATGACTGCGGCCATCGATGGCGCCTGCTCCCCGTAGCGCTTCTTCAGCACGCTGTCGATCTGATCGCACGGCGCTACCACCGCCTCCACCTTGAATCCCATCAGCAGGCGCAAGTCGTCCACGGCTCGGAAGTTGTCCGGACTTTTCATCGCCACCACAATGTGGCGTGTGCCACTGTCGAACTTCAGTGGAATGATCTGGTAGGTGTTGGCCGTCTCCGCCGGCAGCGCCTCGATCGCCGAGTTGGGGATCGCGTCCTCCTTGAGCTCGACCATCCGCATCCCCGCCTGGCCGGCCAACGCCTCGAGCACGTCCGTGTCGGTGATGTAGCCCAACCCGACCAGCAACTGGCCGAGGGGCTCTTTTCGCGTCTTCTGTAGGTGCAGCGCTTCCTGAACCTGCTCCCGGGTGACTTTTTTCAGCTTTGTCAGGACCCGCCCCAATCGACGGCCCTTCAGCTCCGTTGGATCTACCTGGTTCTTTAAGCGATATGCTCGATCCGCCATATGTTGTCCCTATCCGAACCTTTGTCTCCAACCGATCTCGGGCAGCCCTACCGTTGTACGCCCAGCCCGATCCGCTTCGAGCGTTCTGCAGCTCATGGCGGACACGGTCAATAATAGTGCCTCTCAAACGCTACGCAAATGCAGATGGCCAATTAGTTACATAGGACACCTGGATAATAGAACATTCAGTCCGGGTATCGCTGTGGCTCGATCGCGGCTTCGCCCGGGGCCGACCACGCTACGGGCCTTTAGAGGAGCTGGACAACTGCGCCCGGCTGCGCGCCGCTAACTCTCCGCGTCCTCCACGACGGCGTCCAGCTCGGTCCGGCCGACGGTCCCGCCGGCCCGGTGAACCTTCTCCGTGAGCTCCCCGGGATCCTTACTCTTGTCCACCATCTCCTCCGCCGAGATCACCCCCCGCTGGTACAGGGTCCAGAGGTGATCGTCCAACAACTGCATCCCGAACTTCTTGCCGGTCTGGATCGCCGAGTCGATCCGGAACGTCTTGTTCTCCCGAATGAGGTTGGCGATCGCGGGCGTCACCACCAGGAACTCGTAGGCGGCGATCCGCCCCAGCCGGTCGGTTCGCGCCAGCAGCACCTGACTGAGAACGCAGATCAGGGACACCGACAGTTGTACGCGAACCTGGGACTGCTGGTTGTGTGGGAATGCATCGATGACGCGGTTGATCGTTCCTGCGGCGCCCGTCGTGTGCAGCGTGGCGAAGACCAAGTGTCCCGTCTCCGCGGCCCGGATGGCCGATTCTATCGTTTCTAAGTCGCGCATCTCGCCCACAAGTATCACGTCCGGATCGGCCCGAAGGCCGCGCCGCAGAGCCTCCGAGAAGCTCGGCACGTCCACGCCCACCTCACGCTGGGCGATGATCGATTTCTTGTGGTAGTGGTAGTACTCGATCGGGTCCTCGACCGTGATGATGTGCCGATCGAGATTGGTGTTGATGTGGTCGATCATCGTCGCCAGCGACGTGGTCTTGCCTGACCCGGTCGGGCCCGTCACGATGTACAAACCACGCGGCCGTCGAATCAACTCTTTGCAGATTGGCGGCAGACCGATTTCCTCGAAACTCATCAGCTTGTTGGGGATCAACCGAAGGGCGATCGCCACGTCCCCACGCTGCTTGAAAATCGCGACGCGGAATCTTGCCTGCGTTCCGTAGGCGAAGCCGAAGTCCGTGCTCCCCTCCTCCTGAAGCTCCTGTTGGGCGCGCTCCGGCGTGATGGCCTTCATCAACGACACCATGTCATCCGATTCCAGAACCTTCGTATCAAGACTTCGCAGCTTGCCGTGAAGGCGCAACGTCGGCTTGCGACCCACCGTGAGGTGAAGGTCGGACGCGTTTTGCCGGATGACCGTATCAAGCAGGCGGTCGATTTGGAGGGTTGACATAATTCGTCTCGCTGGAAGATGTCGGCTTGTTCACCGGCCGGTCAGAAGTCCTTGGTTTGTGCGAATCGGGCCACCTCCGCCGGCGTCGTATCGCCCCTGAGGATCTTGATCTTGCCGTCATGGAGCAGGTCCTTCATCCCCGCTCGGATCGCGGCGGCGCGGATCGTCCCAATCGCCGCCTGTTTGAAAGACAGCTCTCGCAGCTCGCTGTTCATCACCATCATCTCGAAGATCGCCTTGCGACCGCGATACCCGATATTGCCGCAGTGGCCGCACCCGACGGCGCGGTAGATCGTGTGCCGTTCCAGATCCTCATCCGTAATACTCACCAAGCGGAGCAAACGACGATCGGGTTCGGGGTCCGGCTCTTTGCATTGATCGCAGAGAATGCGAATCAGTCGTTGCGCCATCACGGCCTGAATCGCGCTGGCGACGAGGAACGGCTTGACGCCCATATCCAGCAAGCGCGTGATCGACGAGGGTGCATCGTTCGTATGCAGCGTGGAGAACACCAAGTGGCCTGTTAGCGCCGCTTGAATCGCGATCTCCGCCACGTCCTTATCTCGGATCTCGCCCACCAGGATGATATTCGGCGCCTGACGCAACATCGCCCGCAGGATCCTGGGGAACGTCAATCCGATGCTTTCGCGAACCTGGCATTGGTTGATCCCGGTGAAGCTGTACTCCACCGGATCCTCGGCTGTGATGATCTTGCGATCCGGACGATTCAGCACGTCCAACGCCGAATACAGCGTCGTCGTCTTGCCTGAGCCCGTTGGACCGGTCACCAGGAAAATCCCGTTCGGGCGGCGAATGATCTTGTTAAACCGATCAAGGCTCTCCGGCTCGAATCCCAGGTTCGGCAAGCCGATCTTGACTGATTCCGGCCTGAGAATGCGCAGGACAATCGACTCGCCGTGATAGGCCGGGCACGCGCTGACCCGAAAATCGATCTGCTCCGCATCGACCGGCATCTTGATCCGCCCGTCCTGGGGGATACGCCGCTCGGCGATGTTCATCCCCGCCATCAACTTCAGCCTGGCCAACAGCGACGCCTGCATGCGCTTGGGCAGGTTGTCGCGGACATGGCACACGCCGTCAATTCGATAGCGCAAGATGACCCGGTCGGACATCGGCTCCACATGGATGTCCGAGGCTCGTGAACGCACGGCCTCCGTGATCATCCGGTGAACCAGCCGAATGATCGGCGCGTCTTCCCCCTCTGCAATGTCAATCGACGTGTCGACCGAGCGATCGACTGTTACGTCGACCGACTCCGTGACGAGTGATTCGTCGGAAAACATGCCGGCGGTGGTTCGCCCGGTGGTGCCGTCAATAAAGGACTTGATGGCACTCTTGGGGGCGATCACCGTGTCCAACTCACGGTTCAACCGGAACCGCAGTAGATCCAGCAGCTCCAGGTCCATGGGATCGTGGATGACCAACTTGAGCCGGCCGTTGGCGGTTCCCATCGGCAGGACCAGGTGTTTCTTGATCAAGTCCTCGGGGATCAGCGACAGATCGATCTGGCTGCGCGTCTCATCCTTCTCCAGGCTGATGTACTCCATATCGAACTGCGAAGCGAGAGCCTTGGCGACATCCTCTTCCTTGCACAGTCCCGTCTCGATCAGCGCTTCGCCCAGCCGTCGTCCGCTGCCGGAGGCCACGCTGAGCGCCTGCTGCACCTGCTGCTCGCTGATTGAGCCCCATTCCAGCAGGATTTCGCCAAGCTTCTTGCGCTGTCGAGCCATGTGGTCTCCTACTCGAGTCGGTTACTGGCCGCCGGCCACTCGCCGCGCTGTCCAGATCGCAACGTCCATCTTAGTATGGTTTGGCAGGTCCGTAGCATCAAATCTGCTCAAGTGCGGACCATCGCTCGCGCCCACCGTCCAGCCCACCCTCGTACGCTGCTATGGAAGCATCACCAGCCAATGCCCCGCGACTGCTCATAACGGCCGGCCCCACCTGGGAGCCGATCGACGCCGTCCGATATCTCACGAACCGCTCGTCGGGCCGGATGGGCCTGGCTTTGGCCCAATCCTCGATCCGTCGCGCCTGGCCGACCACGCTGCTGCTCGGTCCGACGCCGCTGCCGCCGCCCCACACTTCGCACTGCTCTATCCGACGGTTCCAGACCACCGCCCAGCTCAAGGCCCTCCTGGTCGAGCATTGGCCGAGTCACGACGTTCTGCTTATGGCCGCGGCCGTTGCCGATTACCGACCGGTGGATGTCGAACCCACGCAAAAACGCCCGCGTGATGGTCACGGCTGGCATCTGGCTCTGGAGCCGACTCCCGATCTGCTGGCCGACCTCGCCCAGACCTCCAGGCCGGACCAGACGCTGATCGGCTTCGCCCTGGAGCCCGCTGATCAGCTGATCGAATCGGCTCGGCGAAAGCTCGAACAGAAGCACCTGGACGCGATCGTCGCCAACGACCTGACGACGATGGAGAGCGACACCATCACCGCCACGCTGCTGCTGCGCGATGGACGAACCCTCAGTCCCGGGCGCGAGCTTGAGAAGCTCGAGTTCGCCAACTGGCTGCTGGATGAACTCGCAACGATCAGGGCCGCCGCGCGCACCGCCCAGCCTTGAGCGCACGCCGTGTGCACGCGCAAATCGCGCCGCGCGGAGCTGCACAGGGGAAGGAGGCAGGCGTTAGGGGTCAGGGATTGGGGACCGCGTGCTCGGCAACGAGCGAACGTAAATGTGATCCAGTTGCACAATCAAAGAGGCCTGGTCACTTCAGTGACCAGGCGAATCACAGGGCAACGCAATGCCTTGACGCCTTCTTCTTCAGGGGCACGGGCCCCAGGCGCCCAGCAAGAAGAGCAGGTCCTTCACGCCGACGTCGCCGCTGTTATCGAAGTCCGCGAGACAGTCTCCCTTCTTCGGGCACGGTCCCCAAGTGCCCAGCAAGAAGAGCAGATCCTTCACGCCAACGTCGCCGCTGTTGTCGAAGTCGGCTGCGCAGGCGGGACCGAAGTCGATCAGAAACGCGCCGGTGAGTGCGCCCGGGAGATTTGCTTCGAAGATGAGGTAACGTCCATCGTCGCTGATGGCGAAGGCGTCCTGCCCACCGGCAATCGAGTCGAACAGAAATCCCTCTTCCGTGAGCACGGCTT
>JADFNO010000114.1 GCA_022563315.1 Planctomycetota bacterium
ATAGCAAATGGTCAAGATCGATACTTCGTCGTTGGCCAATCGATCTCGCATTGCGTTTGAGTCGCTTCAAATCTTTCTGCAGGTCATCCAGTCCGTGAATCTTGAGTTCAAACATCGTTCGCTCTCTCTGCGTAGGTCCATATGTCAACGATCAATGCCGCCATACTCTTATCACGTTCTCAATCCACCATCGGTAACGTCAATCCCGCCTGATCCTGATACTTGCCGCCTTTATCTGCGTAACTCACGGCACACACACGGTCCGCTTTCATGAAGATAATCTGGGCGATGCCTTCGTTGGCGTAGATCTTGGCGGGCAACGGCGTGGTGTTGGAAATCTCCATCGTCACCTTGCCGCGCCACTCCGGCTCCAACGGCGTCACGTTCACAATGATCCCGCAGCGGGCGTACGTCGATTTCCCCACGCAGATCGCCAGCACGTCGCGCGGAACCTTGATCTCCTCCATCGTCTCCGCCAGGGCAAAGGAGTTCGGCGGGATGATGATGTGATCGCGGCCGGTGTCGGCGGTGTCGATCGTGATGAAAAGATCGTCCGCGAAGTTCTTGGGATCGACGACGGCAACGCCCCCGGAACTGGCGTTCGTAAAGACCTTGAAACGGGTGCCGACGCGGACGTCGTAGCCGTAGCTGGAGAGTCCGTAGGAGACTCGTCCGGGTCGTTTGATGTTCTCTTGGAACGGCTCGATGCCGACGAGTTCGCGTATTTGCGTGTCACAAAGGACGGCCATCACTGAATCACTCCCACCGCAGACGACACCCCCGGCAAAGCACCCTCGGTCACGGGGTGCGATCTTGGTTTCCTTCCTGGCTCGCGCCGAGGAACTGTCACGCTTCCCACATCAGCCGAACATCGGATTTGAGCAGGCCACCGAAGGGCTTTGGTCGGCTCGGCCAGGCGGGTCGATTTCAGCGATCCGTCTGCCCCCATGCGTCACTTGGCCCGTGTGCCGGCGACATGCTCAGTCCACCACGAATATCGGCACGGCAGGTCATACTACTACCACATCTTGGGGATGCAAGTGGTCAGGCCCCATAATGTTGTGTTTTTTAGGAACAGTTGTAAGTGATGCAGTGACAGGTGGTTAGCGCGAGGTGATCTGCCTCGGAAACCACCAGGGGAAGGGGTTTTGGCCCGCTTGGGGGGGAAATCGTCTATATCTTGTATTTGGGTGGGAATTGAGCCGTGGGTGGTGGTTGGAGGGGACGTGAAGCCGCAAGCGGCGGGGGGGATTCGGAAACGGCGAGGGTGTAGTGCGGTGAGATTGAGGTGTTGGAGGGCGTAGACTCAGGCGATGGCGACGGAGGTTTCGGAGCTACTGGCTGATTTGACGGAGCCGCAATGCGATGCGGTGCGCCATCGCGACGGTCCGTTACTTGTGCTGGCGGGGCCCGGGTCGGGAAAGACGACGGTCGTCACGCGCCGCATCGCCCATCTGATCGCGCACGGGGTCCAGCCGTGGCAGATTCTTGCGTTGACGTTCACCAACAAGGCTGCGGGCGAAATGCGCGAGCGCATCTGTGCGTTGCTCGGGGCGGGAGTTGACGACTACCGCGCGCCGACGGTGGCGACGTTCCATTCGTTTTGTGCCCGTCAGTTGCGCCGCTTTGCTGAGTTCGCTGACCTTGCGCCGAACTATTCAATCTACGACAGCGCCGATCAGCGCGACGCGATCAAGCAATCGATCGTCGAGGCGGGGCTGAGTAGCAAGAACTGGACGCCCGGCTCCGTCGCCGCCGCAATCAGCAACGCCAAGAATACGTTGATGGACGCTGACGCCTACGCGGCTGAGGCTGATGATTTCTACACTCGAAGCATCGCAAAGATCTATCGGATCTACGAGCGTCTACTGCAGACCAACGACGCGCTGGACTTCGACGATCTGCTGATGCGCATGGCTCGGATGCTGCGCGATTCACAGGAAGTGCGCGAGCGGTTTCAGGAGCGCTATCAATACTTGCTGATCGATGAATACCAGGACACGAACCACGCGCAGTTTGTGATCGCCCATAGTCTGGCGTCGGCGCATCAGAACATCTGCGTGGTGGGTGATCCGGATCAATCGATTTATGGTTGGCGGGGCGCGGATATCAGCAATATCCTCGAATTCGAGGAGCACTTTCCCAATGCGGTGGTCGTTGCGTTGGGGCAGAACTTTCGCAGCACGGGTCATATCGTCGATACGGCAGCGGGTTTGATCCAGAACAATCGTCGCCGCAAGCACAAGCGTTTGCACACCGAATTGGAAGACGGCGCGAAGCCGACGGTGGTCATGTGTCGTAATGAGCAGCACGAAGCGGCGCTGGTGGCCGAGTATTTGCAGCGTTTGCGCGATGATGATGACCTGCCCTGGAAAGAGATGGCGGTGCTGTATCGGATCAACGCTTTGAGTCGTGTGCTGGAGGAGGCGCTGCTCGCGGCGCAGATTCCGTATGTGATCGCGCGCGGCACTGCGTTTTACGATCGCAAGGAAGTGAAGGATGCGCTGGCGTATTTGCGATTGATTGTCAATCCAAACGACGAAGTGTCGCTGCGGCGGATCATCAACACGCCGACGCGGGGCATCGGCAAGACGACGCTGACGAAGGTCGAGCTGTTTGGTTACAACCAGCAGTTGCGTTTGTTCGAGGCGTTGGGACGGGCGGGTGAAATGTCGGGCTTGACCACGCGAGCGGTGGGGGCGATCAGGCGGTTCGTGACGCTGGTTGAGGGTTGGCGCAGGGCCGCGGCGGGCGGTTCGCAATCCAGTCTGTTGGAATCGAGTTCACTGGGCGGGCTGGTGGAGCGGATTATTCGCGAGTCCGGATTGGAGGCGGCGTATCGTGACTCCAAATCAGAAGAGGATCGCGAGCGGTTGGAGAACCTGGCGGAGTTGATCAGCGCCGCCACCCAGTTCGTTGCCCAGCCGATCGATTTCGATGAAGACGCGCAGGCTGACACAACACTGCTGGGGGGATTGACGGCCTTTCTGGAGTCGGTTGCATTGATCAGTGATGCGGATGCGATCGATCCTGAAAGTGGAACGGTGACGCTGATGACGCTACATGCGGCGAAGGGGCTGGAATATGCGGCGGTGGCGATGGTGGGGCTGGAGGAAAATCTCTTGCCGCACATCCGAGCTGTGGGCAACGAGATGGAGTTGGAGGAGGAACGTCGGCTGTGTTTTGTCGGCATCACGCGGGCCAAACGGCATTTGCAGCTAAGTCGTGCGGCAGTGCGCACGCACCGGGGGCTGCGCGAACCGACGATGGAAAGTCGGTTCCTGACGGAGCTGCCGGGTGAGTCGATCGTGTATTCGGATCAATCGGATGCGGTGGGGTACTTCGATGGTGATGACGACATGCAAGTTGCGCGCTTGGATGGCGAGACGCCGTGCGGCGAGTTTCCCGTGGGGTGCGTGGTGCGTCACCCGAAGTTCGGCCTTGGTCGAGTGGAAGCGGTGATGCCGCAGGTGATGGGGTCCAAAGCGCGGGTCGAGTTTCCGACGGTGGGGACGAAGACGCTGATTTTGGAATACGCGAAGTTGGAGCGCGTGGGGTAGTGCCCTTCAGCGCCGCCCACTAGCCGTCATTGGTCGTCCAATCCAAACAAATCTCGCCTGTTCCTTGCTTCGGGGAACTCCCTGAAGACGTATGCGACCAGGCGCAAGTACACTAGCGACGGCCCAACTTCGCCCGCTCCTTCGAATTTTCCGCTCCTCACCTCCGCTGTGACTATGGGCGCCACTGCCGCCAAGTAGCGCGTTCGGCGTTCTAAGTCGTCCAGGCTCTCTTTATCCGGTTTGAAGCGTCGGTCGTATTCGAATGTGTAACCTGAAATCCACCACCGTTTACCGAGTCTAACGAGATGGATCTCCGCGCGGCTTCCGTCGTTCCGCCGTCGTGTCGCTGTGGCGCGGTCGTTGTCACTCTCCGTCATCGTTGCTCGGTGTCGGGCTGGCTCGAAAGGTGATTCGTCGGCACCGCGGCTTAGGCCCGCTCCGTAGTGCTCCCAACATGCGTCATCCAGTTCCAGCAACGGGAGCGAGTCCCGATAGAGTGCTAAGAGTCGCTCCTGCAACGGTGTTTCGGCGAACATCAACGAGAGATATTCACGAGAGTCCAACTTGGGCTGTTGCGTTAGAACTCGGTTGTAATACTCAAGTAGCGCATCGGCACTCGCGAAGCGCGGATCAACCGGTGGGGGCTGGTTGGCTGCCGCTTCGGGGTCTTCACCAGAACATGCTGAAAGCAGCACGATGATCGTGATGGCGAACGCCGCCAGTAATCGATCGGTTCGCGTGCTCATTGTTGCCATTGCCAGACCCCACTTCTTCAGACGCCTGCTGGTTCAATCATACCGGCTCCCACCGCCAGTGGGCTACGATATGCTCCAATAGGGGTACGGCCGATGAGCTTGATACAAGAAACGACGCAGCAAGTGCTCGGGCGTTGCCGAGCGTTGGGGTTCGCCTTGGCGGGGGTGGCTGAGGCACGGCCAACAAAGTACGGAGAGCAGTACCTCGCGTGGATCGGAGCGAGCAAGCACGGGGAGATGGCGTACCTGGCGCGCAACATCGAGAAGCGGATGGATGTACGAACGATGCTTCCGGGGGCAGGGGCGAAATCGATTATTTGTGTGGCGGATCGGTATGGGGGGGAAGGCATCGAGGCATCGAGGCATCAAGGGATCAAGGGGGGAGAAGAAAACGAGACGGGAAAGATTGCCCGGTATGCGCGGGGGGATGATTATCACGTGGTGATGAAGAAGCGTTTGCATCGGCTTGCGGACGAGTTGGCTGAGCAGTTTCCGGACGAAACGTTTCGTGTGTGTGTCGATACGGCGCCGGTGTTGGAGCGGGAGCACGCGCAGCGGGCGGGGCTGGGCGCGGTCGGCAAACACACGTTGCTGATCCAAGAGGGCGTTGGGAGCTATGTGCTATTGGGCGAGATCATCACGACGCTGGCGCTCGCGCCCACACCGTCAACGGAGGGCGATGATCCCTGTGGAAGTTGCACGCGGTGTATCGACGCCTGCCCGACGAGCGCGATCACGCCCTGGTCGGTGGATGCGACACGGTGCATCAGCTATCTGACGATCGAGCATCGCGGTCCGATCGGCGAGCAGTTCCACGAGGCGATGGGTGATTGGATCTTCGGCTGCGACGTTTGCCAGGAGGTTTGCCCGCACAACCAGCCGACGGTCCGCACCACCCAGGCTGAGGCGCATGACGCCTATGCGCCGCGGCGTGAGGGTTTTGATCTGCTGACTGTACTGGGGTGGGACGAAGGGGCGAGGCGTGCGATGTTCAGGAAGTCGCCGATGAAGCGCGCGAAACTTCCGATGATGAAGCGTAATGCGCTGATCGCAGCGGGGAATGTGTTGGTGAACGCTGATGGCAACGCGCTGCGGGCGCAGATTGAAGCAATAGCGCAAGATGAATCGGAATGTGAGATTGTGCGAACGACGGCTGAGGTTGTTTTGGAGGGATAGTACGAATCGCAGTTGATCTGCAGGCGGGTGCCATGCTTTGACCCGTCCGGGCAAAGCATGCTTCATCCCGACGCGTCGGGAATGAAGCATGGCACCCGCGAAACGCACGAGAATCATTTGGGATTCGTATAAGGGAGCCCCGGACCTTCCTCGAAGACTCGTCAGGTCCGGCTTCTAGACTCGTCAGGTCCGGCTTCTAAAGAGGCGGCGGGTCGTACAGGGGGGCCATGGCGGCGATGAAGCAGTACAAGACCACGCCCAAGGGGACCATGGCGGCGACGAGCCCAAGGATCGTCCACATCCAGCGGAACTTCGGGGTGAAAGTGAGGATCACGCCGCACGCCAACAGGGGCCCCGCCAGCAGCGGCAGCCAGACGCGGTGATCCATCATCCAACGGACCGCGGCCGGCAGATCGCTGATCTTCGCGACGTTGTTATCAACGATCATTTCGGGGAAGCTCGGCATGATGAAACAAGCGATGCCGAGTCCGATCGCAGCCACGACGTAGTAGAGGCCGTTGGCGACGAACAGCCATCGGATTGCGGAGCGGCGGCGGTGTGGTTCAGCTTGCATAAGCGGAACGGGCGCGTGGGGGATCGATGCGGCGCGGCGAGGGACCTACTTGTCGGGATTGGCGGGCGAGGATCCAGGCGCGTCGCCGGAGAGGGCTGATATCGCGGTCTGCACGTCCTGTTTGAGGGCCTCCAGTTGGGGGCCGGCGCTGCGGCCGGTGACCTGACTGAGTTGGCCTTGGGCGCTGGTGTATGCGTTCTTGGCGTGGTCGCGAGCATCGGCATGGGCGGTGCGGGCTGCGGTGACTTGTGCGCTGACCATCGAAGCGCTGCCGAGTGCGCCGCCGGACGCTTGGACGCGGTCCAGCAACGCCCCATGATCCTGCCAGGCCTGGGCCGCCGACCAGTGCATGTGGCCGAGTTCCAGGTCGGCGCGGACCGCTTCGATGCGGGCGGCCGGGACCGACTCGCCTTGCCCGAGCCTGGCGGCTTTCTCGGCCTTGTTCGCAGCGGCGCTCAACTGCTTCGCCGCTTGCTCGTAAGCGTCCGCCAACTCGTTGGTTCGCGTTTGATTCAGCTCACCGAGTTCAGCCACGATCACGTCCCGAAGTTGGGCGATTGTCTCTCTCGTGGCGCGGGCCTCGTCGCTAAACGTCTGGAGCAGGCCGTCGATCGCGGCGCTGGACTCGTCGATGGCGCCGATCAAGGCCTGGGTATAGCCGGCGCGGGTCTGAGCCAGGGCCCGTGCCGGCTGCAGGGTGAACTCCAGTTCAAGCTCGCGCTGGGAGACATCGTATTGGATGTGGTCGGCCTCGCGGTCCAACTGCACGGACTGCTCGTACGCGCCGTAGCCTGCGGCCGGTCCCTGTTCGCTTGCGTCGCGCATGAGCTGATTGGCTTGGGCGCGCAGCTTATCGATCTCGGTCTGATCGTCTCGGTTGGCGTTGGTCAAGGCCGCGATCGGCGCATCCGCAGCGGCCATCTCCTCGCCGTACGAGGCGAGGCGAGCTTGGGCGTTTTGCCGGTTGGCCGCGAGGTGTTGATGCTGGGCCTGGGTGTCAATGGTTTCGAGGCTTCCGGCCAGGGCATGAAGTTCGGCGGCGGCGTCGATCATGCCCCCAAGGACGTCTCGGCGACGGCGCTGCTCGGTTTCGAGCCGCCCGACCCCCGCCAGCGTCATGGCCGCGAGCTGGCGATGGACGTTCGAGGCCAGAAGCGAGGCCGCGGCCTGTTGGCCGGGGGCGGCGCCATCAGTATCGGCGAGCATGGTCAGCAGAGTTTTGAGCGTTGCCTCGGCGGCGGTTCGCTCCTGTTGGGTGGGATCCGCTGCGATCGGCATCGACGCCCGGAGGTCGTGCCGGACCGTGGCCAGGTTCGCCTGAACCTCGGCCCGCCGCGCCGCGGCACTATCCTCACAGCCGCTACTGAACAGGGCGCCCCCCGCCAGAGGACAACAGATCACAATAACGAGTGCTCGGTCCAGATTGCTCATAAAACGTCCTCGAAACTGGGGAAACGGAAGAACCAGCCAGATTCTGTCTGACGGATCAACAGGTTGCTCTCATTGCTTGGTGGGACGGGCTTCCAGCCCGTCCGTTTCACTCTTCCAGACGGGCTGGAAGCCCGTCCCACCATTCGTCAGACAGAACCAAGTGTATCAGCCACACCGCTGCTGCGTAAGGTTCGATCGCCAGGTCGAGGCGGTTCCCCAGGGCCTGCAAGTCCGGTCAGCGGGGCACACGAGCCTTGGCGGGTGACGCTTGGGGCCCCCCGTTCCCCAGCAGTTGGGGTGGCTCGTACGTGACCGGGTAGTCCGGCCGGGGCTGGAGCATCGCCTCGATCCACTTTATCGTGTCCTGAAGCAGCCTCTGGTTGCTCCGCGTGAAGACGGGCTTCCAGCCGCGGACGTCCGGGTGGGGCTTGCGGGCCAGGGTGCGGGGCAGGGCATACTGGATGATCAACGACATCGTCGGCTCGTCGTAGTTGATCAGCGGCCATTGGGGATCCAAATCGAGCCGTTCCAGGATCAGCAGGTTGGTATATCGGACGCGATCATCCTTGTGGGCCCGGCCATGGAGGAAGAACCGACCCGCGTGAACGCCGCCGTGGCACCGGCTGGTGGCGCAATTGTTCATCAGCCAACTGTCGTGGACCCGGCGGCGGAACAGGTTCAGCGAATAGGGCTCGGTCTGAACGCGGATCTCGCCGTACAGCTCCCGCGCCCGCAGTTGGAACATCAGGTGGACGATCTCCAACGGATCGGCGCGGAACAGCGCCGTCCGCGCCTGGCCCGTGGGGATCAGCTTGCTCGTCCCGTAGTCCTCGATCAGTGTGCGAATCGTGTCGGCGCTCACCACCACGTGCGGCGGATTGTGGAAGTCGATCTCGAAGACCCGGATTGTGTTGACGTCCTGACGGCTGAGAATCTCCGTCGGCAGCAAATCCTTTTCGAGCACGGGCCCGGTCTTGCGATCCGCGGACTCGGTGGGGGCGGCGGAGTCGTCGGTTTCCCCGCTCGGCGTCGATCGAGCCGCCGGCTTGCTCAGCGCGAGCTGCGCGTTGACGATCGTCAACAACTGTTGTGCTTGGGGCGTCGGCTTGTTCCGCACAAGTTCGACGAGCTCCTTCTTGGTTAGCTCGTACTTGCGCAGTTGGAACAGCCATCGGCACAGGTCCAGATGCTGCTGGTGCATGTTGGGCCCGATGCCCGCTTTGTATTGCTGGTAACGCTCCTGGAAGGTCGGCTCGAGCACGACGTAGTCCACCGCCTCACGCAGGAGCTTGGCCCGCATTCCGTCCACCTCCAGCAGCACGTGCTCGAACGTGTCCTCGACGAGAACGCCCTGGCGAGTCTGGCCGTTGCGCAGAACCACCGTCCCCCGTTGGCCGGGCTTGGGATCCACCAGACGAATGATTCGTAACGTCCGGGACTTGACGAAGCTGTGGACTTGATCCTCTGGATCACGAATGACGATCAGCTCGTCGTCCTCGTCCTGAACGTAGCCGGCAAGCTCCAGGTTGCGATCGACCCGAATGATGACGCGATCGCCCTTCTCGTCCGGCCCGGCGGCGGGGGAGGCGGGAGCGGCGGTCACTGCCAAGAGCCCGCCCAAGGCCAAAGCGATCACCGCGATACTCCGGAGCATGTGGGGCATAGCGCTATTCTCCCGCATAGGGCCGTCCCCGGTCAATAGGTCCCTTGCCGACAGCGGCGAGATCGGCGAAGCTGGACCTTAGTTACTGGATGCCCAACGTCCACGTTTGCTGCAGATTCTAGGGAGGTCGAGCATGAAACTTGGGGTCATGGCTGCTCTATTCGCGGGGATGAAGCTGGATGATGCACTTGTTTATTGTGCCGAGCTTGGACTGGAGGCGATCGAGCTGCCGGTGGGATGCTATCCCGGCCAGCCGTTCTTCGACCCCCGGAAGGTGCTGGCGTCGCCCAAACAGCAGGAGCAGATCAAGGCGAAGCTCCGGGACCATGACCTGGCGTTGTCCGGCCTGGCGGTGCACGGCAACCCGGTGCATCCCAATCGAGCCCACGCCAAGCACGATCACGAGGCGTTCGTCACCGCGGTGAAGCTCGCCCCCAAGCTTGGCACGAAGACGGTGATTACGTTCTCCGGCTGCCCCGGCGGTTGCAAGACTGACAAGACGCCGAATTGGGTCACCTGCGCGTGGCCGCCGGATTACCCCGAGATTGTTCGATACCAATGGGAGGATGTGCTGGTGCCCTATTGGGCCAAGCAGGCGAAACTGTGCAAGATGCACGGGGTGCGGGTGGCGTGGGAGGCGCACCCAGGCTTCAGTGTCTACAACCCCGATACGTTGATCAGACTTTCGCAGCGGGCCACGAAAGCAGCGGGGATTCGAGGCAAGACACCGTTGGGGGCCAATCTTGATCCATCGCATTTCTTTTGGCAGGGCATCGACCCCGTGCTGGCCGCGCGCGAGCTGGGCGAAGCGGGTTTGCTCTACTACGTCCATGCAAAGGACACCGAGCTTGATCCGGTCCAGGGTCCGATCAACGGCTACCTCGACGCCCGGGACTACGGTGATCTCAAGCACCGCTCGTGGTCGTTTCGAACCTGCGGCTACGGCCACGGCGACGAGTTCTGGAAGCCGTTCGTGTCGATGCTACGGCGCTACGGCTACGACGACGTGCTGAGCATCGAGCACGAGGATCCGTTGATGTCGCTGGAGGAAGGTTTAGAGAAGGCCGTCGCCTACCTCGGCGCGGTCATTATCCAAGAGCAGCCCGGCAAACCCTGGTGGTGCTAACCCCCAAACCCCCTTTTTACGGTCCAACGAGCATCAGGATGCGGCCCTCACGGCGCACCCCTATCACACACGCAGACGCGAAATGGGACTCATGGCCGTGCCCCACAACATCCTGATCCTTCGTCTCATCAAGCTTTTCTACAGGGCACTCCCGTCCCCTTTTCTTGCCCCCACGGACACGGCCCCCGGTTGGCGAGCAGGGCGACGAGATCGGATGCGCCGACGCTGCCGTCGAGCGGAACAAAAAACCCTCGGCCGGTGAGGGCCGGGGGTGTGGTGGTTGGAACAACTCGCCGAGGGCCGGTTGCGCGGTTACTGGATGGTGACCGTCATGATCTGGGTGGGAGAGCCACAGGAGCCGCCGGTGATCCCGCCCCAGTTTTCATTGCCGATGCCGGGGCGTATGGTGTAGGTAGTGTTGCAGTTACAGAAATCGCCATCAGCAGAGAGCAACAGACCGTTGTCGGGCAAGGCACAGCCGAGCTGGCAGTTAAATCCACCGACCGTCCAAGTGAAACCGCCGCACTCCGTGGTGAAAGGCGTTTGAGTACGCATCGCACCCGCGATCAGTTGAGCCTTGAAGGCATCACTGCAAGTTCGCCCTGTCGGATCCTGCGAGCCGCTGACGGTAATGCTCATAACGCCCGAAGTCGGGATCGACGCACGGTAGCTCAGCCAGTCATCGTACTGGGGGTCGCCGGGACAGTAGGTGACCCCATTGACGAACTCATGCGAGTACACCAAATTGATTTGGCCACTCGGACACGGACCCCAATTGGCGAAGAGGATTAGTAGATCGGAGGTTGATACACCGCCGCCATCGAAATCGGCAGAGGTGCCCACTTGACCCCATTGTGCGAAGAGTGCCAGCAAATCGCCGGTACCAACTGCACCTGAGCCATCCAAGTCCCATGGGCAGGGGTTGCCTTTGTCAGCTTCCCAAGTCTGGCTGTTGTCCGCACCTTCAAATCCACCGGCTGGATCAGAGATATTGATACGACCAATTGGAGTAGGTGACCATACACCGGCAAAGTTATTACCGGCTGGATCAGCAGGCATTGTTGCCAAACCGAGGAATGCATTGGTTGTGCTATAGACACGAATCTCTACCGTAGCTCCGCCTGACAATGCGAGAGTATTGAAACCAACACCACTCTTTTCAGTGGTGAAGATAAGGTCAAGACTATCGCTAAAGAAATTAGTGATAACGATATCACTTGCTGCACCCTCAAAGCCATCAGAAACTGCTACCAAGGCATTGGCGCCGTGAGGATTTGGATTCGCTGGAGCATGCCCAAAGTTTGACTGTACAGCCAAGTTACCAAGGCCTGTCATACCTTCTGGGTATGGGAAGCCATCAGGACCGTTAGGAATACCTGATTCCAGTGTGTCATCCATTCCATCGACTGAAGCAGGATCAAGAATGCCTTCTTCAAAGTCTTCGAGGCCTTTGAATACCTTTCCATTTGCTTCGTTGAAAGCTACGAATGCAGCTTCATCGTTGAACCAGACAAGATCACTTTTAACGTCACCTTCACAGGAGATAGTCAGCACGAAGTCGCCTGATGCTCCGTTGAAACCGGATACGCGGATATAGTAGGTACCGCCAGCAACAACAGCGAACGAAATCTGCGATTGAAGAGTCCCACTCGAGTCATCGTTGCATACGATTTCATTGCCACCACAGTTGGCATATGCAGACAGAACGGTGTCGAAACTAGAACCGAAAGTATCAACAGTAGCTGCACCAGAGCAGGATGCTATGAAGCAGTA
>JADFNO010000115.1 GCA_022563315.1 Planctomycetota bacterium
CTACCCTTCCGAATAGAATAATCCCCCACGGAGCGGCCAAACGCGGCCGCTCCGTTGTCGTTCGGACCTAGCGCGCTGTCTTGCCAGCAGTCAACGGCCCACGCAACACCCGCGCTTGCCGCCGCCGCGCACCGACTTTTCAGAAAACTCATCTGACTTTGCGTTTTATTGAAGTCCGGGGTTGACAATAGTAAAAATGGTTTTACGATTGTTCAAGAGCCCTGAGGTGGGGCCCTATGAGCAGTGCGGTCGTGAGCCATCCAATCCTGAAGCTGAGCGGCGACGATCTGAGCATGGTCAGTTCGTTCGTCCTCGTCAGCGGATCGATCAAGGCCCTGGCCCAGCAGTACGGCGTCTCATACCCAACCATGCGCCAGCGCCTCGATGCCCTGATCGACCGGCTGGGCCGACTGGTGGACGGCGGCGAGCCCGACCCCGTCAGTGACTTCCTGGCCGACCTGATCGCCAAGGGCCAGATGGCGCCGAGCGTCGCCCAGCAGATCCGCACACTTCACCGACAGCAACTCTCAAAGTCGCCAGCGCGCACAGACCAGGGAGTCAGCCCCAATGAGTGAACCGACGATGATCGCAATCCTGAGCGTCGTGCAACCGTGGTTTGAGAATGTAGGGCAAATCGGCGGCCTACTGGGCGGAGGCATCGGCATCCTCGGCGGCGTCTACGGCACGGTTGTGGGCATCTGCGCGCCGCGCGGCATAGCAAAGCGCCTCGTGTTCGGCTTGCACTGGTTTGTCCTGCTCCTGGGACTGGGGCTGCTCGGGGGCGGGATCACGGCGCTGGTCACCGGCCAATCCTACGGCGTGTGGTACGCGTTGCTGCTGCCCGGCGCGCTTCTGACGGTCCTGCTCATCTGTTTCACGCCGATGGTCAAGCTGCGATATCGCCAAGCGGAGCATCGAAAACTCAACGCCGAAGAGTTCCGCCGAGGATAGAAGGTCAAGCGAACCTCAAACGGCTCAGTGTGTCGCCCAGCAGATACGCACACTTCACCGACAGCAGCTCTCAAAGTCGCCCGAGCCCAAAGACCAAGGAGTCAGCTCCGATGAATGAACCGGCGGTGATTGAAATGCTGACCGCCGTGCACCCGTGGTTTGAAGACTGGGGTTTGGTCGGCACCTTACTGGCCGTAGGCGTCGGCTTGCTCGGCGGTGCCTACGGCGCCGTGGTCGGCATCTGCGTGCCGCGCGGCAAAGCCAAGGGCCTGGTCTATGGACTTCACTGGTTTTCCTTATTGCTCGGGCTGGCAGTGCTCGCAGCAGGCGTGACGGCGCTTCTAGGCGGTCAACCCTATAGCGTGTGGTACCCCCTACTGTTTTCAGGCGCAATTGTCACGGTGTTGATGATCGGTTTCACCCCGCTCATCAAGCTGCGCTATAAACAAGCTGAGCATCGGCACCTCAGTGCCGAGGAGTTCCGACGCAGTTAGCGTCCTGCAATCACCATACGATTGGGCAGATGAGTACTGATACGAAACAGATCACCGGGTCAATGCGCTCGCGAGTTCCTTGGCGGGCAATCGGTCTCCTCGTGGTTGTTGGCCTCGCGATCGGGCTTGGGTTCGCCTTTCGACAGGAACTTCAACCCGTGCTCGAATGGGTCCAGCAGACAATCCAGTCGATGGGACCGTGGGGGCCGCTGGCGTACGTCATGATCTACGTCCTGTGGACGGTCGCAGGTTTCCCGGGCACGCCTATCACGTTGGTCGGCGCATCGGCGTTTGCGTCCTCACCGTGGATAGCGCTGGCCAGTGTGTCGGCAGGATCGACGCTCGGGGCGGCAGCGTGCTTCCTCATAGCCCGGCGGTTCGCCCGCGACTCGACTCGGACCTGGGCAATGCGGCGCGAGGCGTTTGCAAAGCTCGATCGAGCCACCGAGACGCACGGCGTATGGGTTGTCGCCATCACCCGCCTCTTGCCGATCATCCCCTACAACCTGCTGAATTATGGATTCGGGATCACTCGTGTCGGATTCTGGAAATATCTGCTCGCATCATGGGTTTGCATGTTGCCGGCCACGGCCTTCTACGTGCTGGGCGTCACCGGTGCATTCGGCGCAATTCGCCAAGGCACGGTTCCCTGGCCGATCGTCGGAGCGTTCGCCGCGGCCCTGATCGTTATGCTGATCGCCGCGGTTGTGGCAAAACGATCCTGGAGCAAGATGCGTGGACAAGCCGACCTCCAAGCTGCCAAGCCCGACGATCCCGCCTAGCCGACCACTGCGCATCGGTGTTGTGATCCCAGCGTTCAACGAAGCGCGCAACATCAGCCCGTGTCTTGCAAGTCTTGCGACCTTTCAAGCGTGCTCTGATCAAATTATCGTTGTCGATGCTGCGTCAACCGACGAAACCGCAGCGATCGCCCAGCGGTCCGGTGCGCATGTCATCCGCCGTAGCGAACAGCAGCGCGGGTATGCGGTTGCAGCCGGCTACGAGGCTATATGTGACACCGTCGATGTTGTGCTGATCGCGCACGCGGATATGCGGTTTCACCGGGACGCCCGCGCAGCGATCCTCCAGACCCTCTCGGCGAATCCGCACGCTGTCGGCGGTGTGCTCGGCCACGTGATCGATGATCCGCGTTTGGTGTTCCGGTTGATCGAGCGCGGCAATCGTGTACGGGCCAACCGATGGCAGCTCCCGTACGGCGATCAGGCGATGTTCGTGCGAACGAATGTCGTGGCCCGCGCCGGCGGTTTTCCGAATCAGCCGTCCATGGAGGACCTGGAGCTGGCGCTTCGATGTCGGCGCTACGGCCGGTGGCTGTTCGTCGATTGTCCGGTGACGACCGACCATCGGCACTGGCGGCGCGGCGTGGTGCGGACGACACTTGGTAACTGGGGGCGTGCGATCGGCTATCGTCTGCGGCGAGAGGAGCCGGCGCTTGGCATCCAACCGAGTTGACACTTTCGATCTGGCGGTAATCGGGGCCGGCTCAGGCGGACTCGTGGCCGCCATCGTCGCCCACAAGCTCGGACTCAAAACCGCGTTGATCGAAGGGCGGTTGTTCGGCGGGGACTGCCTCAACTTCGGATGCGTCCCCAGCAAGTCGCTTATTGCCTCGAGCCGGGCCGCCGCACTGATGCGCGGGGCCAACCGGTTCGGGATCGAATCCATCGAGCCACACTTTCAATGGGAAGGGATAACAGCCCGGATCGCTGCCATCCAAGATCATATCCGCGAGCACGAAACAGCTTCGTACTTCCGCGAGATGGGTTTGAGCGTGTACGAAGCTCGCGCAACCTTCGTCGATCCTCACACGTTGGAGATCGGCGACGAGCGAATCACCGCCAAAAAGATCGTCGTCGCCACAGGCTCGAGCCCGGTCGTTCCGCCCATCGACGGGCTCAAAGAAGCGGGATACATCACCAACGAGGACGTCTTCACGCTCAAGACCCAACCGCAGCGCCTCACGGTAATCGGGGGCGGTCCCATCGGCGTCGAGATGGCCCAAGCGTTCGCCCGCCTGGGAACGAACGTCACGCTCATTGAATCCGCTGATTGTGTGCTGAGCCGGGAAGATGACGACATGTCGGCCATTGTGTGCGAGGCGCTGAAACACGACGGGGTGGATCTACGCATGAATTGCACCGCGGCGAGCGTGTCCGTCCACAATGGCGAAAAACGAATCCGCCTGGAATGTCGCCCTCAGCACGATGAGATCGCGGCGGATGAGATTCTCGTAGCCGTCGGGCGCAAGCCGAGCCTCGACGGATTGAAGCTCGATGTCGCAGGCATCAAGCACGACCGCCGTGGCATCTGCGTCAACAAACGGATGCAGACGAGCGTGCGGCACATCTATGCCGTGGGTGACTGTGCCGGCGGACCAATGTTCACGCATGCTGCGTCACTGGAAGCAAGCGTCGCCATTCGAAACATCGTCTTGAAGCTACCGGCGAAAGTGAGCTACCGCGCGTTCGGCTGGTGTACTTACACCGAACCGGAATTGGCCAGTGTCGGATTCAATGAGAAACGCGCTCAGGCTGACGAGATCGACTACAGCGTCGCCGAGGCGGAGTTTGCCGACAATGATCGAGCCCTGTGCGAATCATCAACCGTCGGGAAAATCAAAGTGCTCTATCAGCGAGGATGGCGCAAGAAGATCATCGGGGCCCAGATCGTCGGCCCCCATGCCGGCGAGCTGATTCACGAGTACGTGCTCGCGATCAGCCGGGGCATGACGATCGGCCAACTCGCGGGGCCGACGCATATCTACCCCACGCTGAGCGAAATCAATCGTCGGGTCGCGATCGATCATCTGGCCGAGTCGTTTTTCAGCGATCGAACCCGGCGGATACTGCGGCTGCTGTTTCGCTACCGTGGCGCATCTTGATTCGTGGTTGGGTGCCATGCTTTGACCCTTTTAGGGCAAAGCATGCTTCACGCCGGATACGCCTGAGAATCACATTGGATTTGTATGATACGCACGTGACAAGTTTCCCCATCAAACGCCACCGTTGGTTGATCGCGCCGCTGCTGCTCGCAGTAACGTGTGTCGTGCTCGGAAGCCTCATCAACGTCGAGCAATGGACGGATTGGTTTGCGCACCCAAACCGAACGCCCGTGCCGGATGTGACGCGGCAAGGTGCCGTGTTGTGGCGGACCATGCTCATCGTGGCGGCGGTCATGTTGATCGCGATTCCGCTTCTGCTAACGCGCCTCGAGCCGAGTGGGCCATCGAAACACAAACGCTCACGCGCGTCCAGCTCAATGGACTTGTGGATCGTGACCGGATTGATCGTGCTGGGCCTCCTCGTGCGCGCGACTCGACTCGGCGAGAGCCTGTGGTATGACGAGATCGCCGCGTGGCTCTCCTTCGGCATCCACGGACCTGGGCCGATCATGGGGAATCTCTATGACCCCGCCAACCATGTCGCTCACACGCTGCTGAGTTGGTGCGCAGTCGAGCTGTTCGAGCCGGCGCTGGGGTTTGAACTCGCGCTGCGCTTGCCCGCTTTGTTGTTTTCACTTGGCGCGATCGTTGGAATCTATGGGTTAGCGCGGCGAACGCTGACTCGACGCGCGGCGATCATCGCTGGATCGCTCATGGCTGTCCTGCCGGTCGCGGTGTTGGAGGGCGTCGAAGCCCGCGGGTACAGCATGATGATCTGTTTCTCCGCTTGGGCGACGTGGCTGCTCGTGGCGACGCGAACAAACGATCGAGCGTGGTTGTGGTGCGCTTACGCCGGTGTTTGTGCATTGGGGGTATGGACACATTTCGTCACCGCCTTCGTACCCATCGGACACGCCCTGTGGTTGCTTTGGCGGGCGATGCGACACAAGGAACGCGCGTGGGCGGTCCGCGGCGCATTGGCGTTGATCTTCGCCGCAGTGTTGACACTCACCCTTTACGCGCCAGCTATTCCCGATCTGTTGAACGCGCGAGGTATTTACGTCGCCTCCAGCGGCGATGAGCCCGGCCTCCTCGGTCCCGAAGGCTGGCATGCCCTGCTGCAACTCGGCGGATCGTGGTACGCCTGGGCCGCCTGGCCCGGACTGATAGCGCTACTCGTCGGCTTGGTCTGCACGCCCCCAAACCCCAAAAACGACTCCCGACCCCTTTTACGTGAAGTCGGGGTGATCGCGATGTTGGGGTTGCCTTTGTTGGTGATTGTCGTGGCGCTGGCGGATTCGTGGATGTATGCACGCTTCGCCCTGTTCAGCCTGCCCGGGGCCGTCCTGCTCATGGCCGGCGGCATCGATCGTCTTTGGCATATGAAGCGTATCGCCGCGCTACTGCTCCTCTTCGTCATCCTCGCACTCAGCGCCGCTGATCTCGCCGTTCGACCCGCCAAGCAACCGCTGCGCGATGCGGCTGAATATGTAATCCAACATCACAACGACGGCGACTCGATCCTCGTCATCGGCCTGGCCCATCGCGTCATGGATCTCTATCTGCTCGATCTGCAACCGGCGTACAGCCTCAGGCATGGCGCCGATCTACCGCAAAAACTCGACCGCACCGATCCCGACTGGATTATTCTCTATTACCCCAATCATCTCCCAGACGAGCGCCGCACACTACTCCAGCAACGCGGATACAAATCCATCCACCACTTCCGGGGGTGGGTCGATTGGAACAACGGCAACGTCGAGGTATACGCGAAAGCCGCCGCCAAACCTAGCAACTAACAACTAACAACTAACAACTCTTCTCAATCATGTCGCAGAGCGACGATCGGATCCTGGCGACTCGCCAACACCGCCGGGTAGATCCCGAACACTAATCCCACGATCGATGCCACCAAAAACGACACGATGATCGACCACCCGGTGATCTGCGTCTCCAGCGTCACCGCCACGTCAAAGTATCTTCGCACCACCGCCAGGTCGAGAATCCACGGCACCACGCGATCGAGCCCAATCGACACCCCCACGCCGATCAATACTCCCAGCACCCCACCGACCGCGGTCAGCGAACCGGTCTCGACCAGGAACTGTGCGACGATGTGCTTGCGCGTCGCGCCCAGGGCCCGGCGGATGCCGATCTCTCGTGTCCGCTCCGTCACCGACGCCAGCATGATGTTCATGATCCCGATACCGCCGACGAGCAGACTGATCGCCGCGATCGCAATGAGCACGATGTTCCACACGAGCTGCGTCTTCTTGACGTTCTCCAGCAATTCCCAGGGCACGATCAGTTGCACGTCGCTGAACTCCGGGTGCCCGACCTCCATCACCCGCCTGACGCGGTCAGCCGTTTCCAGCACGGTATCCGTGGAGTTGGCGGTGATGTAGATCTCCGCGATCTCGACCTGCTCGCCGGAGAACGAGCCTGACTGTCGGCGCAGGACAATATCGCCGAACTGGTTCTCGGCCGTCGTCATCGGGATGTGCACGTCCTTGTTCCAGTCTCGGCCCACCAACGGCGAACTCGCCCCCCCCGCCAGGCCGATCGGCCTCAGCACCCCGATCACCCGGAACGCCTGCTGATCGATTCGGAACGTCGCCCCCAGAGGATCGCGCATCCTGAAAAACTTCTGCGCGACCTCTGATCCGATTACCGCGACCGACGCCGCGTTCCTTAGGTCCTCATCGGTGAGATACCGGCCGCGCGATTCGAGCCGCAGATTCGCCACCTTCCGCAGACGTGGCAGCGTGCCGAAGACCTGGCTGCCCATCCGTTGTGATTGATAGGAGATCTCCGCCCCCGCCGCCTTCAGCGGAACGATGTACGCCGCATCGGAGAGACTGTGCTCCATACGCCTCATGTCCAGGCGCGTGATCCCGTAGGCCGCCACGAATGACCGCGTCTCCCCACCGAAATCCGCGGCCTCCGGCGGCTTCGACGAACGCACGATTACATTCGTAGCCCCCAGCGCTTGAATCTGCCGCAGCGCCGCCTGCTTGTTCCCCTCGCCGATCGACACCATCACGATCACCGCCGCCACCCCGAGGATGATCCCCAGGCTCGTCAGCACCGACCGCAACATGTGCAGCCGGAGGTTATTCAGACCAAGACGAATGATTTCAAGCAGGAACGCCATGAGCAGGTATCCAGAGGAACTCGACTCCCGGCGGCCGGGACGACGGCACGACCGAGGTAGACTAGGACGTGATCCTATACCGACAGGAGCAGCGAAGGTGGCCCCCTTTCAGATCATCACCGAGCGCGAGAATGACACCGGCTGGTCGTACCAGGTGCAGACCGCATCCGGTAACTCGCCCAAGCCGCGCCAATTCACCATGCAACTTTCCTGGGCTGACTACAACCACTGGTCCTCCACCGGCAGCGATCCGCCCCAGCGCGTAGCCGAAGCCGTGTTGCGCTTTGTTTTATCTCACCTCGACCCCACCGAGCTGCCCGACCAGTTCGACGCGTCGCTCGCGCGCCGCCGCTTCCCCGATGCCGACCAACTGATTCCCACGTTGATCCAGCAATAGAACTCGCTCATCGCCATCTATTCGCCCCCAACCCCGCCGTCCCCGCAAATTCAAAAGCGAGCCCGCCCGTCCCCGGGCCGGGCTGCCCCCCGCACACCAATCGCCCCCATCCCCAGCCGTCCCGCCAACCCATCCCGCACGTGAACCGCGGGCGGGGACGCCCCGGCTCGCTTGGCGATACGATTCTCGCATGCAGCCACGGTCACCAAACTTCACGACGTGGCACATCACGTGGGGAACGTACGGCGCCCGTCTTCACGGCTCGAATCGACGAACCGTCGATCGACGCGCCGCTGCGATCGGCGACCCGTTCGTCGAACGCAACGAACCGCGCGAACAAGCGGCAAAATCCATCATGCGCGGCAATGCGGTCTATCTCAGCGACGAACAACAACGCTTTATTGAATCAACCGTTGTTCAACTCTGTGATCGCGGCGGATGGATGCTGCGAACATGCGCAGCCGCAGTCGAGGGCGATCACATACATGTCCTGTTAGATGCGGACCCTGCCGTTCACGGCGAGAAGATTCGCCGTCTCCTAAAACGCTGGCTTACACAGGCGATGGATGAGCGTTTCGATCGCCCCAAGAGCGGAACATGGTGGGCGGTCCAGGGATCAAACCGGGTCGTTGACAGCGACGCATATCTGAACCGCGTTTCCCCGTACATCGAGCGTCAAAGATCAACACCATCGTCGGCAACATAGCGCACCCGAACGCGACTTCAGATTCTCCATCACGCACAGCTCACGCATAACTACCGCTCCAAAAGCGAGCCCGCCCGTCTCTTCTAGTTCCCAAGCGAGCCCGCCCGTCCCCGGGCCGGGCTGCCCCCCGCACACCAAACGCTACCGCCGCCCAATCCGTCCCATCCCGATTCGATCGAGATTCCCGTGTAGCGACCGCGGCCACGCGGCAGTTTTCTCCCCCTCAATACCATGATGCCTCGATGCCTTCTTCAAACCCCCTCTCCCGCCCCCGACCCCTCACTCCCAACCCCTGATTTCGATCCCGATGGAATCGGGATCTCCGCTGCGCTTCGACATTTCGGCGTTTCGGCGTTTCGACGTTTCGACGTTTCGACGTTTCGACGTTCTGCGGTGCGTCTTCTGAACTTTTTTTCGAGCAATCTTCAGAAACGGCGATGTAGGCGCGCGCCCTGGTCGCCATCAGTCCGTCTATAGAGGAACTTGTTTTGGGAACCGATCACCAACAACCAACCACTCGGCCCGCGCGGTCACGTGGGCGCGCGCAAACTAATCCCTATGCCGCTCAGAATCTCGTGCGCGCTTCAATGACCGACCCCGGAACCCAGACCCTGGACCCCGTGGATTTCCATCCACGGCTATCAGGTCCGTCCCCAATGCCTAATGCCTAGTGCCTAATGCCTTCTTCCTCACGCCATCAGGGGTTCGGGCTCTTCAGGTTGATGCGTCAGCGGCAAGTCGACATAGAACGTCGCGCCGTGGCCGGGCTCCGAGACCAGCGAAACCGTCGCCCCGAGCAGTTCGGCCAGTTCCCGGCAGATCGCCAATCCCAGTCCGGTGCCGGCATGCTCGCGGGTATGGCCGGCATCGACCTGTCGGAACTTCTCGAAAATCGCATCCTGCATGTCGTAGGCAATCCCCGGGCCGGTGTCCGACACGCCGATCCGAAGGCCGGAGCTGTTGTCCTGGCGGGTCAGTCGATCGGCGGTGATAGTGACCGCGCCGCCTTGGGGGGTGAACTTGATCGCGTTGGAGAGCAAGTTGTAGAGGATCTGCTGGAGCTTGCCGGGATCGGTTTCGATCAGCGGAAGGTTCTGGGCAATCTTAGGGATCAGCTCGATCTGTTTCGCCGCCGCCTGGGCGCCGATGATTCCGACGAGTCCTTCGACGATGTCGCCGATGCTGGTCGGCTCGATGTTCACCTCCAGCCGTCCCGCCTCGATCTTGGCCATCTCCAGCAATTCGTTGATCATCTCCAGCAGGGACCGACCACTGGTGAGGATGTTCTGGATATAGCGCATGCGCTTGGGGTCAGCGTCGTCGTCAGCCTGGGCCAGCTCGTCGAGCACCTCGGCGAATCCGATGATGGAGTTCAGCGGGGTGCGCAGCTCGTGGCTGACGTTGGCCAGGAACTCGCCCTTGAGGCGGTTGGACTCGAACAGGCCGATGTTCGCTTGGGACAGCTCGGTCAGCTTCAGATCGAGGCTTACGTTCATGGCCTGGAGGCGAGACTGGCTCTGCTCGACACGATCGAGCATCGTGTTGAAGGCGTCAGACAGTTCCTCGAACTCATCGCCGGTCCTGATCTGCGAGCGAATGGTGAGATCACCGCTCTGCAGCTTCTCGGTGGTTTCACGAAGTTTGCGCACCGGCGAAAGGATCAGCTTGGTCAGGATCAGATAGAACACGACCACCGCGAGCAGCCCCGCCACGATCCAGTCGGCGATGATGTAGATGCGATTGCTAAGGAGCATGCCCTGGGCGACCTCGCCCGTGCGATCGATCACCAGCACCGCCCGAATCGGGTTGGCGACGCCGGGCTCGAAGGGCGAGGCGGTGAACTTGGTCACGGACCGGTCACGGATCGCCCGCATCTGCGACTCGCGCAGCACTCTCGCGTAACGATAAACCGTCTGGCTTCCAACGCTGGTGGTGTCGGTATATTCAACGCGCTGCGCATCCTGTTGGAAGGCGGCCAAGGCGGCAGCGATGAAAGGCGCCCGGTCATCGGTGGGATCGATCTCCCGGACGTAGGTCAACACCATCCTCAGCGGCGGGGACGAGTCGGGATCGCCGAAGACTTCCTCGAGCGGTCGCAGCCGGCCGCCGGGGCGCTCGATCGTGCCCAGTTGAATGCGATCGGTGAGCCAGGCGTCCGCGGTCTGCCGGGCCGCCTCGAACTGACCCTCTCGAACGAGCATCTGTGTTCGCACCCACGGCACGCTGAGGGCGGCGGCGAGAATCGTCAACACCGCAAACCCAAACAGGAGTTGACACTTGTTGGAAAGGCTGATTCCAGCGGCCATGGGTTAGGGAGGCTTGAGGTTTGAGGCTTGAGGACTTGACGAACAAACTCCAGTGTAGCATCGAACGAGTTACGAAGACCAAATGGATTGGAAGACTGATTACATTGCGATTGTTGGCCCGTCACAGTTCAGCGCCGGCTCGTGTCGGCTTCGTCCATCCAGACTCCTTGTCTTTGTCCAAGGCCGTCGCGGCAAGGTCGATGCACCGCGTGCAGATGACCGCCTCGTCGCGCAACGGGCTTTGCCAGCCGCCCTCCTCGACACGATCCATCGACGCGCGATCCTCCGTTTTCTCCAAACACATCGGACACGAATACTCGGCCGGGGCCGTATTCGTTCCGTTGAGAACAACATCAGCGTAGGCGACGCTCAGACACTTGCCGCAGATACAACTGCCGTGATGACCCTCGAGCATGGGAACGTCCTCGGTCCACTCGCGCTGACAGAAGTCGCAAAGGACATCAGACATCTGCACGTTATTGGCGTCGGTGCCGGGCTTTCGCATGTGGGAAGTATAAACGCCGAAACGCCGAAATGTCGAAGCGCAGCGGAGATCCCGATTCCATCGGGGTCGAGACGTCGAAACGGGCCAAAGATCGATCTTCGTTTCGTCGAGGAATCATGCAGCGACGCCCTAGGTCCGCGAACGGGAAGGGAAGGTGCATCATGAAGAAATCAAACACAGTGCTTCTCATTTGCGGCGGCATTGCAGGCATGCTGTGCCTCAGCTGCATCGGCGGAATCACTTGGGTCTATTCGATCGTCAAGGCGCCGGAGAATATCGTGATCCAGGTCGATGCGCCGCTGGAGGTGAGCAAAGGCGATCAGTTCGTCGTCACCATCCGGATCGAGAACACCGCCGACGAAACGCAAGTGCTCCACAGCCTCGACATCTGGGATCAATAGCTCCAAGGTATCGCGATCCGCAGCACCGAGCCTGCCTACCGGCAGGCGTATCACATTCCGATCGACAACACCCAGTCGTTCGAGCTCTATCTCGACATTCTCCCACATGCAACGATCACGATCACGTTGAACGCGACTGCGGTCGCGCCGGGCGATTTCAACTCCTTCTTCGATGCGTGTATCAACTCTGACGTCAGCTATCTGACGTACCCGATCC
>JADFNO010000116.1 GCA_022563315.1 Planctomycetota bacterium
GTACCATCGTTCTACGCGAGAGACCGGATCTCGTGCCGCTCTACGGTCCATCCGTGGTCGGCCGGGGGCCCGGCACGTGGGACCGAGAGCCATCGGATCATACCGCCGATCTCCTCATTTCTGATGCAGATATCGCCTCCGCGATCCCAAAACACTAGCGATCAGCGTTCATCCAAGTATTCATGTTGGGTGAGAAGCGTCATCTTGCGAGAAACGCAGGAAATCCGCAACGCCGCGAGGCGCTAGACATTCAGCCCGGATCACATTGAAAAAAGCTACGACTTCCAGGAGATGCAAGATTGTGCTGCATCGACCGGTGCATGATCCGTCGGCAGCGGACCTGCGTGCAAACAGATCAGCGTCAGATCGTCAGCTTGGTGCAGCGAGCCGCTCTGGATGTCGACGCGAGCGCTGATCTCTTCGATCGACTCTTGAGGCGTTCGCTGCCCGCACAGACGCGCGAATTCATCGCGATACGCCGTGGTGGGCAAGCGCTGCTCGTATCCGTCTGCTGCCTGCTCCGGAAACGCCTGCTCGAATCCGTCGGAATAAAGCATCACGCGGTCGTCGATCTCCAGCTCTACTTCCACCTGGGAGAACTCTTCGTCTTTGAACACACCCAGCAAACCACCGTCGGTTTCCACTTGCGTCGATCGGCCGTCGGCGTGGAACACCAGCGGCGGTGGATGGCCGGCGCCCGCGATGGTCATCACGCGCGATCGACAGTTCACCACGGCGTAGACCGCCGTAACAAAACGCGAGCTTCGGTCCTGGCGTCGAATCATCTCGCCGTTGAGCCGCCGCATGACTTCCGATGGCGCAATGATGCGCAATTCAGATCCCTTGCGCTCATGCATCGCCAGAGACTGGCAGATGACCATCGTCATGAGTGCGGCAGGCACACCGTGTCCGACTGCGTCGGCGAGGAACAACCCTAAATGATCGTCGTCCAGTTGCACGACTTCATAGATGTCGCCCGAGACGTAATTGGCTGGTCGCCACATCGCCGCCACTGATACGCCGTGCAGCGACGGCAGCTCGCGCGGCAGATACTCACGCTGAACAATGGCGGCGAGCTGCAGTTCCTCGTGAATTTTGGCCATCTCGCCTCGGAGCCCACCGTGAAATCGCGTCGCCAACGCGACCTCCTGACGCAACTCCATAACCTCGCCTTGACGATGCAGCAGTGCGTGCAGTTTCGCGCACATGATCTCGGCGGGGCTGGCGGCTTCCTCGACCAGCGCGCCGGTCTGCGCAAACACTTTCCGCAACTGACATCCGTCCTCGATCACGGCCAGCACGGGTACGAACTCTTCCTCACAGACCGACAGCACACGTAGCACATGCCTGCGGTTTGCATTCTCACCGGCGGCCAGAACCACCGCGTCGATCTTGCGGATGCACTTGGCCGTAATCTCATCGAAGCTGCGAACAGCGAACGTCGCCGGCCGCTCGGCCGACCACGCCTCGCTCAGGCGCGAACAGATCGCTTCGGCCGCAGCTTCGCAGCCTCCACATGCGGCGATAGCGATATTCCACCGGCTCATGGGCCTTCGCACGCTCCGGTCGGCCGCTACCCCCCCGGGGTCAGCAGTCCCGACGCCGTGGTCATCGGCCTAGTGCGCCATGGCCTTGAGACGAGCCAGATCAAGCTCGATTTTATCGTCCACATTCACCCCCAATCGCTCGATCGATCCCGCGCGGAGCTCGATGGCGAACTGAGCCGCGTACACGCTGGGATAGTCCGCCAAACGGGCCGAATAATACAGCTCAGACTCGTTGTCCTTTCGTGGATCTTCCACCTTCATCGTGTGGGTTGCGGTAACGCGACCTTGGCCGTCCAAAAACATGACATCGATGTCGACCAGACAGTACCCCATCCAAAACTGCCGCACTTGCGCGGTGGCAAAGATGAACAGCATCCCCCCATCCGAGGCGATCTCGGTGCGCCCCATCAGTCCCTTGGTGCGCGTCGAGTCGTCCGACGCCACGTCCAAATGGAACAGCTCACCGGCGATGATCACTTGCTCCGTACCTGAGATTGATTGACCGCGCTGACACCCAGCCACGCTCGCTGCCGCCAACACCATGAGTCCGAGCTTTACACCCCGTCCAGTAGCCATCGATGATGCTCCTGTCGAAACACGACCTGCCCACGATCCAGGCTATCTAATATAAGGCCGTCTTTGAATTCTTCGGCCGTCATTTCGGTTGGTCTATCGCAGATCCCGCTCCAGCTTGCGAGAAGCCCGATGATCCGCGAGGCCGGCACCCCCGCTTCCTGATACGCGGTCAATCGAGTATCGCCGTGCCGCTTGGCTAATCTTCGACCGTCCGGGCCCACCACCAACGGCAGGTGCCACCACTTCGGCGGCTTCAGGTCCAGCGCACCATACAGCAACGTCTGGCGAGCTGCGGACGAAAGCAGATCGTCGCCCCGCACAACATCAGTGATTCCCTGCCTGGCGTCATCGACGATCACCGCGAGCTGGTACGAGGGCGTGGCTCGCTTCGTCCAAACCACGAAATCGCCGACCTCGTCGAGCGGCCGGAACACCGAACGCCCGGCAAACTCATCATCGATCGTGATCGATTCATCGCCTACGACGAAGCGGTAATTCGTCTCCTGTTCATCGAATACGAACATGCGCCGGTCCGTGGCTCGCAGCTCGCTAGGGAACCGCAGCTCGTGCTCGTCTCGGTGCGGCGCCGCCGACGCCTGCTCGATCTGCGTACGGCTCAACGTGCACCGATAGACCACTCCCCTCGCTGCCAGCGCGTGCATCGCCGCTCGATACGGCTCCAAATCGGCGGATTGGTAGGTCGGCTCGCCGTCGTAGTCGATCCCCAGCCACGCAAACACATCCAGGGCTTGCTGGGCGGCAGCGTGTTTGACCCGCGGCCCGTCCAGGTCCTCGATCCGCATCTCCAGCCGCCAGCTCAACTTGCGGGCCATCGCCCAGGTGATCAGGAACGTCCGGGCATTGCCCAGGTGGAGGGCCCCGGTGGGCGAGGGGGCCAGGCGGGTCGTGCGTTTGCTCATCGTGGGCTCCGGGCGGTATAGTGCGCGAGGAACCGCCTGGGGGCCAACCCTATCCTACGGAGCGCTGCCGATGGACAAGCTGACGGACGAAAACGTGCAGACCAAGCTCACCGAACTGCCCCAGTGGTCGCTCAACGGCGATTCACTCCAGCGGACGTTCGGATTCGACGATTTCGTGGGATCGATGGCCTTCGTGAGCCGCATCGCAGATCTCGCCGAGCAGATGCAGCATCATCCCGACATTATGATCCGCTACAGCAAGGTCACGTTGACCCTGTCGACGCACGACGCCGGCGGGCTCACCGAAAGCGACTTCTCCTTCGCCCACGCCTCCGACGCCTACGTCCCTGCGACCGAGAAAGCCTGAAAGCCGTCCCGAGTTCATCGGGACGTATCTGCGGGCCAAGTGTCTCTATTTCCGGGGGCGACGGCGCGCACAAAATTGCTTCGCGCGCGCGGACACCCTGGCGCGCGCAGCGCTCAAACACAAAAACAACTTCGATCGAGGATCATCGTGCACGACACCGCCATGAAGGGTCCGTCGTCCGGGCGCGCGCCGTTATGGTCGCGCGGTCATCGTGGCGCGCGCCAAACTGACCGCGCTGCGCGCTAACGACCCTTACCGGAGCTTACCGGTGCCCTTCCGGGGCTTAACTTTGCTTCCCCGAGCGAGTTGGAGGCTTAACTTTGCTTATTTACGACCATTGTGGCGCGCGCCGGAGATTTGCGCGCGCAGGAGAGGACTCAACACAGAGGCACAGAGGACACTGAGGGGAAAGGAAGGAGTCAGGGGTTAGGGGTCAGGAGTTCGGAGACCTCAAGCCTCAAGCCTCAGGCCTCAAGCCTTCTTCCGCCACAGATGAACACGGATGGACACTGATCAAGCGAGCCCCGCATGGGTCTGCGGGGCTCGGCGGGATGGCCTAGAAGAATTGGGGGTCTTACAAGGCGAAACGCGGTAAGTCACGCTGTGTCAGAAACTTCCAGACCGCCAGCGAAAGAGGATATTCTCTTGTTTTGGTCGATTTGGAGGGTTGAATACGGAATTGCCTTGCTCGGTTCGAGCCCGGGGAGGATAATCCTGGAGTCAGCAGCTTCCGTAAGCGGGGGATGCCGGCCTAAGATTCACGGCTGGTCACGAGGAAAGGCGAATGAACGAAGCACTGCGAATCTGGTCAGCCGCGAGTGTGATCAGCGCGTGGTTCCTGGGCGCGGCCAATGTGTCGTACGGTCAGACTGTGTGTCAAGATGCTCGGCTCACCGCCTCCGATCCGGGGATCTTCGAATCGTTCGGCTATTCCGTCGCGGTGTCGGGCGATACTGCGATTGTCGGCGCGCAGTGGGACAGCGAACTGGGGACTGAGGCGGGGGCGGCATACATATTCCGCCTCGATCCGGATAGGTCGACTTGGATCGAGCAGCAGAAACTCCTGGCTTCCGACGGCGACGGCGGGGAGCACTTCGGCCGATCGGTGACGATCGATGGCGACACCGCCATGATTGCGGCCACAAGTCATCTCCACAATGGCGCAAGTGGGAATGGCTCGGTGTACGTTTTCGTATACAACAGGTCAACGTGGGTCGAGCAGCAGGAGTTCTTCGCATCGGACGGTGCAATCGGTGACGTGTTCGGCCAGGCTGTCTCTATCAGCGCGGACGTCGCCGTGATCGGCGCTCGCTTTGACGACGACAACGGCGCCCAATCCGGCTCGGCCTATGTCTTCCGCTTCGATCCCGACACCGAGCAATGGGTCGAGGAGCAGAAGCTGTTGGCTTCTGATGGCGCCTTCGGCGACTTCTTCGGCCGATCCGTCGCCGTCTTGGGTGATGTCGTGATCATCGGCGCCGACGGACACGATGACGCTTGCCGTGACGACCCGGTCTGCAACTCCGGCGCGGCATATGTGTTTCGCTTCAATCCTGAAACCTCGCAATGGGTCGAGGAACAGAAGTTGTTAGCCTCGGACACCAGCTCGCAAGATTCCTTCGGTGAATCCGTCGCTATCAGCGGCGACCTGGCACTGATCGGCGCAAACGGCGACGGCGTCGGGTCGGCCTATGTATTTCGGTTCGATCCCAAGACCTCCACGTGGGTCCAGGAGCAGAAGCTGCTTCCCTCCGGCGGTCAGCCCGAGCAGTTTGGCAGAGCCGCGGCGATTGACGGCGACACCGCAGTGATCGGGTCGCCGTTTGCCGACGGCGGGGGCCCTTCCTCGGGCGCGGCCTACGTGTTCCGCCATGACCCCAAGACGTCCCAGTGGTCCCAGCAGGACATGCTCCTTCCCGACCCCAACCCATGGACGAACTTCTTCGGCCGGTCCGTGGCCATCGACGGCGAGACCACCGTCATCGGCGCCCACGGCGAGGATCAGCAGCGCGGCGCCGCGTATGTGTTTGATGTGGCGCTCAATTGCGCCTGCCCACAGGATTTGGATGCCGACGGCTCCGTCGGCGTGCCCGATTTGCTCTCGCTGCTGGGAAGTTGGGGCCCGTGTCCGCCGAAGGGAGATTGCCCCGCCGACTTCGACAACACCGGCGACGTTGGCGTCAAGGACCTGCTCATCTTGCTCGGCAACTGGGGGCCGTGTCCGTGAAGAAGAAGGCACTAGGCATGGGCACTAGGCACTAGGCATTAGGGAAGACGTCGATCGCCGTGTTTCGCCGGCGGGCTTGACCCGCCGGGGCGACCGGAGCAATGTGCTGTGTCCGTGAAGAAGGTCTGAGGCTTGAGGCTTGAGGCTTGAGGCTTGAGGCTTGAGGCTTGAGGCCCGCCACGGCGGATTCCGAGCAACTTGAGGCTCGGGAGAGGAGTCCCGGGGATTCCCGATCCCGATGGAATCGGGACCCCGACAGAATCGGGACGCAGAGCCGCAGGTGGAATCGGGACAAGGTCCGTCCCTGGGCTTTGGGGAGGGTGGGTAAGTGTGTTTATAATATGGTGACGGCGATCGATTTGTACGGCCGGTGGCTTGTCCAGGTGTGGGGTTGGGTCGTATGCTCGACGTGCGTTTGCGAGGGCCGGGTCCAACGGGTGTTCAATGGCGGCGGCCCCCGCTACATTACTGGTCCAAGAGCAGCTGCGATGTCACTGGAATCTTTGCCCGAACATCTTCGTGTGCCCCACTTGCGGCCGTTGCAACCGATGCCGATGCGCAAAGACGGCAAGCCGTTCATCGCGCTGCGCGACCCGGCGATGTTGTCCAAGCAGACGATGATCGTGCCGGCCCAGGCGCTGGCGGTGCTCCAGCAGTTCCAGGGTCAGCGATCCGTCGATGAGATCGCCCAGCAGCTCAACGGCGATGTCGATCAGTTGATCGAGCTGGCCAAGCAACTGGACAAGCTCGGGCTGCTGTGGGGGCCAACATTCGAGCAACTCGAAGCGGAGCTGAAAGAGAAGCTCGAAACAAAGGGCGCGTTCCCGGCCACCGCCTCGCGCGCGATGGGCAAGGACGAGGCTGAGTGCCGGAAGGCGATTGAGGGCTACTTGGACGAGACCGACGATCCGGAGCTGTCGGCGCCGGCTACGGCCATTGTCGCGCCACACCTGGATTACGAGCGAGGCTGGCCGAACTACGCGGGGGCGTACTACGGCTTCAAGGACGTGGACCCGCCGGACCGTGTTGTAATTCTGGGAACGAATCACTTCGGGTTGGGAGACGGCGTGGTGATGTCGGAGTACGGGTTCGACTCGCCGATGGGTCACAATCCCGCGGACTCGATCGTGATCGGCATGTTGCTGGAGCAGTTTGGTCGGCCCCTGATTGTCGATCAGCTCGACCACCTTGCCGAGCACTCGATTCAACTGCAACTGCCGTGGGTGCAGTATTTCTTTGGCGAAGTGCCGATCGTGGCCGCCCTGATTCCCGATCCCATGACGCCGATGATACAGGACGACGATCAGCGGGTCCGCACGGAGGACTTCGTCACGGCGTTGGGGGAGGTTTTACAGGAGGTGGGCGGGACCACGCGGTTCATCGCCTCGAGCGATCTGAGTCACGTGGGGCCGCAGTTCGGCGAGCCGCGGGCCGTCGATGAGCAGCGCCGGTTTGACGTTGAGCGACACGATCGCGAGATGCTGGTGAAGTTTCTCAGCGGCGATCCCGAGGAGTTTCTCGGGGCCATGCGCTGGAACAAGAACCCCACGCGCTGGTGCAGCATCGGGAACATGGCCGCGGTGCTGGCCCTCAGCGAGACGGACCGGGTCGAGCTGATCGATTACCGTCAGGCGTACGACGAGCGGGGCTTTGCGATGGTCAGCAGCGCTGCGGTCGCCTTGCTGTAATTGGGATTGGTTCGTCATGATCGCAGTAGTTCAGCGAGTTGACGAGGCGAGCGTGAGCGTCGAGACACCGGCGTACGAGGCCCGGATCGGGCGCGGGCTGTGTGTGCTGCTGGCAGTCGAGCGGGGCGACGGCGAAGCCCAGGCCGAATGGATCGCCGGGAAGATCGCTCGGCTGCGCATTTTTCCCGACGAACAGGACAAGATGAACCGGTCGGTGCGAGATATCGCCGGGGCGGTGTTGCTGGTGAGTCAATTCACGTTGGCGGGGAACTGCGCCAAGGGGAACCGCCCGAGCTTCGCCGGCGCGGCCGAACCTCGTATCGGAGAAGCCTTATATGAATCGGTGGCTCAACGGCTGCGCACCAAGCACGAGCTGTCTGTCGAGACCGGCGTGTTCGGCGCGAAAATGAAGCTCAGCGTCGTCAACAACGGGCCCGTGACGTTGATCGTTCAACAACGCCACAAGGACTGACAGCGGGGATTTCCACTGATCCGTAGGCGGGTGATGGGCCGAATGCCGGGCTCGATTCACCCACCGAAAATAAGAAGAGCCCGTCACTGCCGAAGCAGGACGAGCTCCTTGTGGGGGGGCTTGTGAAATCCTGGTGGATTTAGACCGCCGCCTCATACCACCCGGTATGAGCCATTCCGCAGGGTACGCCGCGCTGGTTCCGCGCGATCTCAACAATAACCGGTCACTCGGACGCCGGTTGCAGATACGCCATCACCTGCTGCATGTCCGACCAGACCTTGCCGCGGGTATCCGGCGTGTAGTTTCGTAGCAAGTAGGCAGGATGGAAGGTGGGCATAACGGGAACGGACACTTCGGCGTCCGTGAATGTGGCCCATTGGCCCCGGAGCCGGGTGATCCCCACGTTCGTCCCTAGCAGCCACTTCACCGCCGGTCCGCCCAAGCCGACGATGACCTTCGGCTGAATGATCCGAATCTGCTCCGCCAGGAACGCGGCGCATTGCTCGACCTCGGTCGGCAGCGGCGTGCGATTGCCCATCGGCCGGCTCTTGAGGACGTTGGCGATGTACACATCCGGCCGGGCCAGACCCATGGCCTGGATGATCTCGTCGAGCTTTCGCCCGGCGCGACCGACGAAGGGCCGGCCGGTGCGATCCTCCTGTTCGCCCGGTGCTTCGCCGATGAAAATCAGCTCGGCATCGGGCGCGCCCTCACCGAACACGGTCTGCGTGTGGGCCGTCGCCGTGGTGCAGTGCGGGCAGGTTTCGTCGTGACGCGTGCGCAGCGCTTCCAGCGCGTCAGCTTTTTCTTGCCGCGATCGTCGAGGAACTGATTGAGCAGGCGACGCTGCCTCAAACAGCGACGTCGGTTTCCTGGTTCCGGTCGAGGGTTGTACCGGTCCCGGGGGGATGTTTACTTCGATCTCGGCCGCAGCGGCGGGTTCAGGGGCGGGTTCAGACTGCGGGGTCTTGATCGGCACAAAGTCCACGCCCAGGAGACGATCGGTCTCCAAGTGTTGCCGAGCGATACGCTTCAAGTCGTTTTGCTGTGGCATGATCATCGTCCTTGTCGGTTCATCCAGTTCACCGGAGCGACACGCCCAGAGAGCCCCCCACTGCTCCAGGTTGAGCAGTGTAACGTGGTCGGGCGATCCACGGACCGCCAGTCGTCTTCTTTCCGGGCGAACTATTGCGGCGCGAGGGGGCGAGTACTAGACTGGGCGAAGCGATGCTGGGGGTTGTCAACACAAGCAAGGAGCGGTCAATGACCTTCACGATACATATGAAGAAGCTCGTTTTCGGTATAGCAGTTGTCTGCATGATTGGGGGTACGGCACATGCCCAGGATTGGATCTGGCAGAAAGGTTCACCCGGAAACGATCAAGTCTTCGACGCCACGTCAGACGGGGCCGGAGGTTGCTGCTACACCGGGCTGACAAACGGCAATTACGGCGGGGCCAACCAAGGCAATTTTGACATCATCGGTGGGTGTGTCAACACCGATGGAGTCGAAGATTGGCGAGGCCAGTGGGGTACGAGCGCAGCGGACTCCTGCGAAGCAATATGCTCCGATGCCGACGGTAATGTCGTGATGGGAGGCGGGTCGGCAGGGGACTTTTGTTGTGGAGGCAGCAACGGCGGGTTTGACGCTGTGCTCTTGCAGCTCACCGACACCGGCGTAGAGAACTGGCGCGACCAATCCGGGACAAACCTGACGGACGGAGTTCTTGGGGTGGACTGTGATGCCACTGGAAACACGGTTGCCGCTGGTTTCACGGACGGCTCGCTGTACGGCGCCAGCGCAGGGGGGAGAGACGGTTGGGTCGCCGGTTGGGATAGCGGGGGCACGAATCAATGGGGTAAGCAAGTCGGCAGCACCGGCACCGATCTTCTCACCGACGCCGTGATCCTACCCCCCGATACCGGCGTCGTGACCGGGTGGACAACCGGCAGCTTGGGTGGAGCAAACCAGGGTGGCCGCGACATTTACGTCGGCAGCCACAACAGCGATGGCTCCACCAACTGGGAGATCCAGATCGGCACCCCCTTCACCGACCAAGGATCGAGGATTGCCGTTGACTCAGATGGCAATCTCTTTGTCATCGGCCATACGTTCGGTTCGCTGTTCGATTCAAACCGAGGCAATGCCGACGGATTTGTACTCAAACTCTCGCCAACAGGCGACCTTATCTGGGGTCGCCAATTCGGAACGAATCAGGCGGATATTCCACTCGGCCTTACGATCGATGGAAACGGTGGTGTTCTGGCTGCCGGTAAAACGAGCGGCGACTTCGGTGGAATGAACGAAGGCGGTACCGACGCATTCGTCGTTCATTTCGACGGTGATGGAAACATAGGAGTGGTTCGCCAGTTCGGTACAGGGGGAAGCGAAGTAATATATGGCATCGTCCTTGACAATACGGAAGGCGTTGGCGCACACTTCCTCGTTGCCGGATCGACGACCGGGAGCTTGGGAGGACCGAACGCTGGAAGTTGGGATGTGTTCGTCGCGAAGTTTCCAATCAACCCCTGCCCGGCCGACCTCGACGGCAGCGGTGACGTTGGCGTGAAGGATCTGCTCGTCTTGCTGGGCAACTGGGGGCCGTGCAAAGGCTGCCCCGCGGACTTCGACAGCAGCGGCGACGTCGGCGTGAAGGATCTGCTCATCTTGCTGGGTGCCTGGGGGCCGTGCCCGTGAAGAAGAAGGCTTGAGGCTTGAGGCTTGAGGCTTGAGGCTTGAGCGAGCTACCGATCCCATCGGGATCTCCTCTCGCGACTCGAGCCGCCCGCGCCTCCATCCCCCTAGCAGCCTTCGCTTGACGATATCACGCCTCGGCTATTGACACGAATACACAAGAAGAGGACAATTCGGGTAGATCGAGGATGGGAATTGCTCTGTCCGGCTGCACGGGGACACCTGTCGGGGGCGGCGGTCCCGATTCCATCGGGATGCAGCCTCTACCATGACGGAGGTTGAGCGATGTCGTTCAAGTCGAGCTTCGCAATCCCTGCGGTTGCTGCGATTAGTTTCTGCCTCATTGGTGGGACAAGCCCCGCCGCGGCCGACATACTCCACGTCCCCGGCGACTACCCGACCATTCAGGAGGCAATCAACGCCGCCGTGGATGGTGACGAAGTGGAGGTCCACCCAGGCACCTACAACGAGACGATCAACTTCCTCGGCAAGGCCATCAGGGTGTACAGCACTGACGGCTCTGACGTGACGATTATCGACGGTCAGCAAAACGGTACGGTCGTGACATGCGCCAACGGCGAAGGCCCGGAAACGGTAATCGATGGATTCACCATAACCGGTGGGTCAGGTACGAATGGCGGTGGGATGCGCAACTACCAAAGTAGTCCGACCGTGATCAATTGCACCATCACCGGCAATTTGCTTCCCGCTGAGTACAATGTGGCGAAGGGTAGCGGAATGTCCAACGTGTCGAGCAACCCGACTGTGATCAATTGCGTCTTCAGTCAGAACGATGTGGTAGGCGGATGCTGGTCGTATGGCGGTGGGATGTATAACCTGGACAGTAATCCAACGGTAACGGACTGTACCTTTGACGGCAATGGCGCTTTTGACGGGGGGTGCGCAGGTAACGGCCGTGCCTACGGCGGAGGGATGTTCAACAACAACAGTAGTCCGATCGTCTCAGGATGCAACTTCAGTGGTAATATAGCGAAAGGCGGTAAGGACGGCGGTGGCGGGTGGGGGGCCGGTATGTACAACGAGAACGGGAGTGCGCCGACGATCACAGATTGCGTCTTTGCGAGCAACCGGAGTCCGTGGGGCGCTGGGATGGAAAATCGAGCCTCCAGTCCAACGCTGAACAACTGCACATTCACCAGCAATCTTGCGATCGGCGACAAATACTCTTCTGGCGCTGGAATGAGGAACAGATTTAACAGCGCTCCTACGATCATAAACTGTACCTTTCGCCAGAATAGTGCCACGATGATTGGCGGTGGGCTATCCAACTCGACTGGGGGGAAACCGGCCGTCTCGGATTCGATCTTCTGCGGAAACACGCCGGACAATATTGCGGGCGACTACACAGACAACGGCGGCATTTGTCTCGCAGATACGTGCGATGACACCAACGGCAACGGCATCCCGGATGAGTGCGAGTGCCCGGGGGATCTCGACAACAGCGGCGACGTTGGCGTGAAGGACCTGCTCGTCTTTCTGTGCGC